>VBHB01000101.1 GCA_005880315.1 Chloroflexota bacterium
CCTTCAACCGCGCCCGCGCCGCCACCGAGATTCTCGGTGCGCTACGCGGCCAGCAGCTGCTCGCGTCCTGACGCACCGACTCCCAGTAACCTAACCGAGCCATGCTGGCTGGAATCGATCTCGGCGCGACGCAGGTGCGCGCGGCGCTCGCGCGCTCCGACGGCCACCTGCTCACGAGCGTCAAGACCAAGACCGCGCTGCTCAAGAGCCCGCAGGGGATGGTCGACTGGGCGGCCTCGGAGATCGATCGCCTGCGTGGCAACCAGAAGGTGCGCAGCATCGGCATCGGGGCGCCCGGCCCGATCGATCTCAAGCGCGGGATACTCGTCAATCCGCCCAACCTGCCCTGGAAGAACGTGCCCCTGGCCCAGATGCTCATTCGCGCCACCGGCGCGAAGGTGCGCCTGGCCAACGATGCGGACATGGCAGCGCTCGGCGAGTTCCATCGGGGCGCCGGCCGTGGGACCCGCAACATGATCTACATCACCTGGTCGACCGGGGTCGGCGGCGGACTCATCATCGACGGCAAGCTGCATCGAGGCGCGCACGGGACCGCCGGCGAGGTCGGACACATCATCATCGACCCCAACGGCCCGCTCGACAATTGCGGCCAGCGCGGCTGTCTCGAGGTGTTCTGCGGCGGAGCCAACCTCGCCAGGGAGACCGGGCATCCGGCCGCTGAGCTCTTCGCCGCCGCCGCTCGTGGCGAGGCACACGCGAGGATGGTCGTCGAGCGGTCGGCCCGTTACATGGGGCTCGCGCTGATCAGCCTGACCAACGCCATCGACCCGGAGATGTTCGTCATGGGCGGGGGTGTCACGCGTTCCTGGAAGCTGGTCGCCCCGACCATGCTCGAGACCCTGCGCTCCTCGCCGTTCATCAAGCCTGCCCGCCGGCCTCGAGTCCGCCGAGCCCGACTGGGCGATAGGGCCGGCCAGGTCGGGGCGGTGGAATGGGCGCGGATCAACCAGTAAGCAACGTTGCGATATCCGAGGAGGAGATCCGCCGGCTTCTGAGGCAGGCCGCTTCCGACGTGCACGCGCGCGCGTGGATCGTCGGTGGCTACGTGCGCGACCAGCTGCTCGGGCGTCCCCATCCCGACATGGACGTGGTGGTCGAGGAGGGCAAGGGCTTCGATGTGGCAGGCCGGTTCGCCGAGCTCGCGGGCGCACGCCAGCCGGCTGTTTTTGAGCGATTCGGCACCGCCCAGGTCACGCTGCCGGGCCACCTGGTCGAGTTCGTCTCGGCGCGCGCGGAGTCCTACGACCCGGGCTCACGAAAGCCGGATGTGCGCCCCGCGACGCTGGAACAGGACCTCCGCCGCCGCGACTTCACGGTCAACACCCTGCTGATGGACCTCGATGGCCGCGTCCACAACCCGCTCGGTTCCGGCCTGGCCGACCTCGAGGCGAGGTTGCTGCGTACTCCGGCCGACCCGGTTCAGACCTTCGCGGACGACCCTCTGCGCATGCTGCGGGCCATCCGCTTCGCCGCGCAGCTGAGTTTCGAGCTCGCCCCGGACCTGGTGCCGGCCATGCGCCGCCTGAAGGAGCGGCTGACCTCGCCGGTCGTTTCCATCGAACGGGTCGCCGACGAGCTGCGCAAGATGCTGGTGTCAGAGCGCCCCAAACTGGCTCTAGAGCTCCTGGACGAGGCTGAGCTGCTCGAGGTGATCCTGCCCGAGGTGGCGGCCTGCAAGGGCGTTCAGCAGGGCGGCTACCACACCCATGACGTGTTCGGCCACACGCTGCTCACCGTGGCCGGGACGCCGGCAGACCTCATCGTCCGCCTTGCCGCGCTGTTCCACGACGTCGGCAAGCCGGCCACCGCCACCGCCGACGGTTCCTTCATCGGACATGAGGTCGCCGGCGCCGAGACGGCGGCCCAGGCGATGGCTCGGCTGCGGTTCCCGCAGAAGGAGGTCGACCTGGTCGCGCTACTCGTGCGCCTTCACCTCCGGCCCGTGTTCTACAGCCCGGAGTGGACGGACGGAGCGGTGCGCCGCCTGGCGCGGGATGCCGGCTCGCAGCTCGGGCGGCTGATGCAGCTGGCGCGCGCCGACATCGGCGCCTCCGCCTATCCACACCGTGAGAAGCTGGACGAGCTGCAGGCACGCCTCGACGCCGTGCTGGCCGAGGAGCCGTCGCGATTGGCGGCGCCGGTCGACGGCGAGGACATCATGCGGGTCCGCCAGCTTGCGCCGGGACCCGAGGTCGGCCGCATCAAGCAGCGGCTGACCGAGCTGGTCATGGACGGCGTCATAGAGCCTTCGCGGGAAGCCGTGCTGGCGTACCTGGAGTCCCACCCGACGGTCTGATTTGCCCAGGCGTAATTTCCTCTCCCACCCCGAAATTACCCGCTATGCTGCGACTGGGGTCAGGGGTTTATTTAGTGGGTTATTTAGAGGTGGAGGCAATTCGATGATCGACTCGAGTGTGGAGACGCTGGAGGCGCCCGCCACGAACGGGGGGCGGGAGCCATCCCTCGCCGGGGAACCCAAAGCTACAGTGCTCGCGCGCGACGACGCCGTGTCGGGCCGGCTGCAGATCAAGGGCGGCGGCCAGGTGCTCGGGAACTTCAGCGGCCAGATCGAATGTGACGGCGACCTTTTCATCGGCCCGGATGCGCACGTCGAGGCGGACGTCAAGAGTGCGCGGCTGACCATCGCCGGCTTCGTGAAGGGCAACGTCATCGCCGTCAACCGGCTCAAGATCACCAACACTGGACGCCTCGAAGGCGACGCGCGCGTGGGAGCGCTTGTGGTCCTCGAAGGCGGCGTCCACCACGGGGTCATTCGGGTCCATCCCGAGGGGGTGCCCGAGGCCAAGGACACTGCCGTCATCGAGTCATCGCGGCCGGCACCGGTGGTCACGCTCAAGACGGTCCCGAATCCGGTCGGCAGAGTCAGGAAGTTCTGGGGTGAGTTCTTCTAGGCGCGGGAAAGCACGGCCGCCCGCCCGGAAGTCGAAGGCCGGGAAGGCTCGGGCGTCCACGCCGGCGGCCGCCGCGGCGCGCAAGCGAACCGGGCCCAAGCCGGTGTCGCGCCCCGCGGCCAAGACCGTGGCGGCCAGGTCGCCGGCCAACAACCAGCCGGCGACCAGGCCGAGGCCATCCATCAGGCTCCCAGGCAGCGGTTCTTCGAGGCTTACGATCAAGGCCGGACCGCCTGGAGCCACCAGGACTCACCTGGTCCCCTCCGACAAGGTCCGCCCTCCCGGCCCGAGACGCCTGAGCGAAGTCGAGCTCGACGAGGACGAGGTGCTGATCGATGGTTTCACCGCCACGCTGGATGGGGTGATCGTGCGTATTACCGCCGTCCTGGAGCGCACATGCGTTTATCTGGATCGAGATGGCGACCGCCGGCTGGCCCGCAAGAAGGATCTCTGGGTGGAGGCGGATAAGCTGCCGATCAGGCGCCCGGGCATCGGCTAAGCTACCGGCCGCGATGCTGTTTTCGAACCTGGGACGACCGTGATCGAGCCGCGCACCAACCGCAACCTGGCGCTCGAGCTGTTGCGTGTCACCGAAGCCGGGGCTTTGGCCGCTGCTCCACTTCAGGGCCGCGGCAACAAAGTCGCCGCCGACCAGCGGGCGGTGGAGGCGATTCGGAGCGCCATGGCCGCCGTCGACATGAAGGGCACGGTTGTGATCGGCGAAGGCGAGAAGGACGAGGCGCCCATGCTCTACTTCGGCGAGCAGATCGGCAACGGGCTCGAGCCCGAGGTGGACGTCGCGGTCGACCCCATCGAGGGCACCAGCCTCACCGCCTCAGGCCTCCCGGGGGCGATCTCGGTCGTCGCGCTGGCCGAGCGCGGCTCGATGTTCACGACCCACGTCCATTACATGCAGAAGCTCGTCGTCGGGCGCCGCGCGAGGGGGGTCATCGACCTCGAGATGCCCGTCGCGTGGAACTTGCGACGGATCGCGAAGGCCGAGGGCCTGCCGGTGCAGGAGCTGACGGTCGTGGTCCTCGAGAGGGACCGCAATCAGCAGGTCGTGGCTCAGATCCGCGACGTCGGGGCCCGTATCAAGCTGATCACCGCCGGCGACGTCGCGGGGGCGCTCGAGGCGGCTCTGGAGACGAGGTCCGGGATCCACTGCATGATGGGCTCGGGCGGGGCCACGGAGGGGGTGCTTGCCGCCTGCGCCATCAAGACCATCGGCGGCGACATGCAGGCCAAGCTCTTCTTCCACGACGAAAAAGAACGCCAGGTCGCCGTCAAGGAAGGCCACGATCCGAACAAGGTTCTGCACCTCGACGACCTGTGCTCTGGCAAAGACATATTCTTCGCGGCCACCGGCATCACTTCGGGCGAGCTGCTCAAAGGCGTTCGCTACGAGGACGTTTATGCGTACACACAATCGATGGTTTTACGGTCGGCATCCGGCACCATGCGCATCGTGGATGCGTATCACCCCATCGACAAGCTGAGAGCCAAGGGCCTGCTCCCCGAGCAGGTCGCGACCCCCTGAGCGCGAGCGAGGCGGGGCAGTTCCTCGCCGCGGCGGTCAAGGCCTTCGGAAAGGCGCAATGGGAATGGATCGCGACCGCCCGCGTGCTGTCGCGCCAGCGTACTTCTACGGCTGAGGTCGAGCAGGTCCTGGACAGCCTTCTGTCGAACGCCGACCAGTCCATGGTCAACGCGTTCACGGGAGGGTTCAGAGTGGCGCAGACCAAGCTGGGCATCACCAAGGTGGTGCCGGAAGAGGTGGCGGCCGCCGCGCTGGAGTCTGCGCAGGTGGTCGCGCTGGCAATCCTTGTTCGCGAGCAGCTCGACCCGGCTCAGTTCGCCACGCTGTACCGGCCGTTCGCCACGGTCCTGCCCGGCCCTGGCTACCAGGCGCCCGCGCCGGTCGATCGCCAGATCGCGGCTTTCCTCGCACGGCTGCCGACCTTGTCGGGCCCAAGCGAGGCCGAGGCCGCCACCGTGGCCAGGGTGCTCAGCGACCCGCCCAGGCCGGTGACGGCATCGGCCGTCGGTGCGGCTTCACCGCTCGCGGCCCCGGCGGCGACGCTGGATCCCGCCGCCCACTACCAGGCCGCGTGGAAGGCGGTCATCGACGCCGCCCACAGGTCCGGCCGCACCATGGCCTTCCGCGCCGCGCAGGATGGAGCCGAGATGGCGGCGCCCCACGACGGCTCGGGGATCGTCGGCCATGCCGGCGTGGCCGCGGGCGGGATCTTCATGCGCGACCTCCTGCCCGTCGAGCAACTGCTGCTCCTCTACGAGCCCTTCGCAGCCGCCATCCCGTACGAATCGCTGCAGTAGGGACTAAGCGGTACGCACCCCGGCGGCCTTCTCCAGGCCGAGCTCTTCCACCGAGGCTTCCCGCATCTTGAATTTCTGGACCTTGCCCGTGACCGTCATCGGAAACGTGTCCACGAACTTCCAGTGCCGCGGGATCTTGTATGTGGCGATCTTGCCCTTGCACCACGCGGCCAGCTCATCACCGCTTGCCTGGGCACCCTCTCGGAGCTTGACCCACGCCATCACCTCTTCGCCGTACTTCTCCGAAGGCACGCCGATCACCTGGACGTCGGCGATCGCCGGATGGCCGTAGAGGAACTCCTCGACCTCGCGGGGGTAGATGTTCTCGCCGCCGCGGATGATCATGTCCTTGATGCGGCCGACGATGTTGATGTAGCCGAGCTCGTCCATCGTGGCGAGGTCGCCGGTGTGCATCCAGCGCGCCGCGTCGATGGCCTGACGCGTCGCCTGCTCGTCGTTCCAGTAGCCGAGCATGACCATGTAGCCGCGGCTGCACAGCTCGCCGGCCGAGCCGCGGTCCACGACGGCGCCTGTCGCCGGGTCGACGATCTTGATCTCGACGTGCGGATGGACGCGCCCGACGGTGGAGACGCGTTTCTCAAGCGGGTCGTCGGTCGCGCACTGCGTCGAAACGGGCGACGTTTCCGTCATGCCGTACGCGATGGTCATCTCCGGGATGTGCATCACGGTCTGGACCTTCTTCATCACCTCGACCGGGCACGGTGAGCCCGCCATGATGCCCGTGCGCAGCGAGCTGAAGTCGAACTCGCCGAAGCGTGGATGCTCGAGCTCGCCGATGAACATGGTGGGTACGCCGTAGAGGGATGTGCACTTTTCCTTCTGGACCGTCTCCATCACGGACTGTGGTTCGTAGGCCTCGGCGGGAATGACCATCGTGGCTCCATGGGTCGTGCAAGCGAGGTTGCCGAGGACCATTCCGAAGCAGTGATAGAACGGGACCGGGATGCAGACCCGGTCGCGCTCCGTGTAGCGAAGCGTCTCGCCGATGAAGAAGCCGTTGTTCACGATGTTGTGGTGGGTGAGGGTGGCGCCTTTGGGGAACCCGGTGGTTCCGGATGTGTACTGGATGTTGATCGCATCGTCGAACTGGAGCGAATCCTCCAGGTCGCGAAGCGAGTCGACGCTGGTCTGTGCGGCATCGCGCTGCAGCGCGTCCCAGCCATCCTCGAGAACCAGCGCCTCGCGGAGCTCCGGGCATTTGGCTTTGACGGCGGCCAGCATCGCGCGGTAGTCGGCCTGGCGGAAACCGGCGGCGAGGACGAGGAAGCTGATCCCCGACTGGTTCAGCACGTACTCGAGCTCCGAGGTTCGATACGCGGGGTTGATGTTGACGAGGATCGCGCCGATGGCCGCGGTCGCGTACTGGGTGATGACCCATTCGTAGCGATTCGGCGACCAGATGCCGACGCGGTCGCCCTTGTGCACGCCTCGCGTGAGCAGGCCGCGTGCCGTTCGCTCGCATTCCTCGATGAGCTCGCGGTACGTGAAGCGGCGGTTCTGGTGAGCAACAACGAGCGCGTCGCGGTCACCGAAACGTGACGCCGTGCGGCGCAGGTTGTGGAAGATCGTTTCGCCCAGGAGCTGAGTGTCGCTGGCTCCGTGAACGTAGCTGAGCTCGCCCATTCGCGCCCCCTTTCAGACCTATCCTGCAGCCGAGGTCCGACACTCAATAATGCGCCTACGAACCCGGTCGCGCCAAGTCCTTGACACCGTCGCTCGATCCGCGCATTCTGGGGGTCGATTCGTTCGGCGTCGGGTCCATTGCAGTTCGCGCAAAGGTTGGCCTCCACAAGTAGGCAACGGCCGTAAAGCGGCGCAGAAACCAGACAGCGTGTCACCCAATGGAACCCGGCCGAGGCGGTGCCCGCTGCAGGTGCCGCCTCGCTTTTTTGTTTGAAGCCATAGACTCCTGGCGGTGAGCACGCCGGCGGTAAGGTGGCTACCGGCGTTGGCCAACCGGCGTTTCAGTGGCCTGCTTGTCATCTGGGCGGGGATCCCGATCACGCTCCTGTACATCTGGCAGGCGTTGGTCCAGCCCCTCGCGTTCGGAACCTATCTCGGCGACTTCCAGGAGAGCTATATGCGCGCGGCGGGGCGGCTCGCGGCAGGTCGCGATCCGTACGACCTCTGTCAGACCATGGGCTGCCTGGAGCCGACCGGGCCCCAGTACGTCACCCCGCTGCCTCTGGCCTGGCTGCTCCAGCCGGCGGTGGGCGTCGACAGCCACGCGCTCGCGGCCGCGGCCGTCATCCTGCTCAACGCGTCGGTGGTGGTGTTCCTGATCTGCGTCCTCCGCGCTCTCGAGGTGCGGGACTGGCAGCTCGCCGCCCTGCTGGTGCTGGTGGCGCTGGCGTTCGAGCCCACCACCGCCAACATCGTCGAAGGCCAGATCAACCTGGTACTGCTGGCGCTCTCGGGCGTTTGGCTGCTGGCCTGGGTGGCCGGCCGCTGGTGGGGAGGCGCGGCGCTGGGGATCGCCGTGGCGTTGAAGCTGATCCAGGCGCCCGTCGGCTTGCTGGTGCTGTGGGCGCGGCGCTGGTCGATGCTGGCGGCGGCGGCGGTCACCGGCCTGGGCCTGTGGCTGATCGCGGCGCCGCAGTACGTGCCGGAGTATGTGTTCAAGGTGGTGCCGGCGATCGGCGCCGGGACGGGTTTCTTCGAGAATCATTCGCCTGGCGGCACCATCGCAAGGTTGCTCGAGCCGGACACTTTCCTGGGCGCCGCACGCGGCGCCCCGCTTGCAGCCAGGATCATCACGACGCTCATCGCGATAGCGGCCCTGGTCGTGACGTTCGCGGTGCTGCGCAGGTCGTCATCCAGCGCGACCGGGCGGAGCCTCGAAGCGGCCGCAATAGTCGCCGTCACCCCGATCGTGGCCAGCTACTCGTGGGGCACGCACCTCGTCCTGTTGCTGCTGCCGATGCTCGTGCTGGTCGCATGGGCGGTTCGCAGGAGCGACTGGACGGTGCTCGGGCTCGTCGCGCTTGGTTGGGCGCTGATCGGGCCGGGCCATCATGCGTTCCAGGTGCTGCTTGTATCGGGTTATACGAACCTGGTTGGGCTTAGGCTGCTGGCCGAGCTCGGGGTGATCGGGATCGCGGCGGTCTGGATCGCGAGCCTGCTCGCGGTACGCCGCGAGCGGGCTACCGCACGCTCTTGATTCGGCTTACGAAAACGGTCCCGAGAACGAAAAAAAGGATCGCGCTTCCGAACACGGCGCGGTAACCGGAGTTTGGGGAAGCGTGGTTGAAGTAGTCGAGAAGGTAGCCTCCGATGGCGGGGGCGATGGTTTGGGGAAGGGTCTGCGCGACGTGAAACAGGCCCATGTCCTTCGCAGACTTGGTGCGGTCCGGCAGCGTGTCGCAAGCAAGCGCCCAGTCCACCGCGTAGTAAAGCCCGTAGCCGAGGCCGTAGATGGCGGCCATGGCCAACACGAGTGGGATCTGCGTCGGGTACAGGACGATGAATATCAGCGCGACAAGGCTCTGAGCCGCGCCGCTGAGGTAGACGAAGATCTTCCGACCCAGGCGGTCCGATATAAGGCCGCCCGTGATTCCAAATGGGATGGCGGACACGAACACGATGGCGAGCCAGTTCGAAGTGAACTGGTCCGCATTGCCCACGCGCACCACGTCGTGGAAAAAGGGTGACAGGAAGTAAGCCACGATCGTGATCGCGGCGGTAACCATGAGGCGCGTGAAGATCACCCAGGCAAAGTCGCCGCTGTAAAGTGGCGCGACAAAATTCCGCGCAGATTCCATAAGTGGAATCCGCGGCCCGTGCTCGATGCGCGTCATGCCTTCACCGCGGGAGGCGACCAGGGCCGGAATCATGGTCAGCACAGTTACCGCGCCGATGACCGCATAAGCCCACAAGAGCTGGTGGGCGCCCGCAAGCACCGATGTCGTGCCGACCCCGGCCAGCCCGCCCGCCATGTTCATTGCAGCGAGGTAACCGCTTGCCCGGCCAAACTCTGGATTCGGAACAACGTCGGGGATCACTCCCGCATAAGCGGCGCCAGCTGCGTTGGCGAAGAGCTGGATCCACAGGTACCCGACGAACAGCTGCGCGTAGCTGTGGGCGGTCATCATGATGCCCAGGCCGACGAGGTTGAGGATCGTGCAGCCGAAGATGATCGGCCGGCGCCGTCCCCATGGCGTGTACAGGTAGTCGGAGAGCTGCCCCACCAGCGGTGGAACACCAACCGCGAAGATGGCGCCGACCCCCACCATCGTCCCCAGCGACGAACCGAAAACGTCGTGGGGGACGAGGTCGCGTAGCTGGCTCTGGATCAGGACGAAGCCGATCGGCAGCCAATGAAAGTTGAATCCGAACCACAGGCTTGCCAGAGCCGCATGACGGAGGTTGCCGAACCTCGTCTCTGGAACGATCGCCGCCACGGCCACCGCGAAAGGCTAAGTTAAGTAGCTTTTCCGTGGACGGAAAAAAGCTGTAGGCTTTGGCGGCCCCCATGCATCCTGTCCTTTCGCGCGCAAAAGAGGTTCTCATCGAGGTGCCGCGGCATGGCAAGCTCGCGTATTGCCTGCTGCGTGACCCGAGGGTTCCGGCCGCCCCCAAGGCGGCGGTTCTGGGGGCACTGGCCCTGATCGTCAGCCCGATCGACTTCCCGGCCTGGGTGCCGGTGCTCGGCGAGCTCGACATGCTCGCCCTGGCGGTCCTGGCGGTGAAGACGTTCGTCGAGGCGTGCCCCGAGGACGTCCGCCGCGAGCATGAGGAGGCGTTGAAGGCAAAAGAGAGCGTTTTCGACCGGGATCTACGGGACACGATGTCGGCGGCTAGACAGGGTACGGGCCGGGTCGCGGGCCGGATCCGGGCGCGCTTGACGCGCGGTGACTCATATCAAGCGGTATCGGAGGGCTAGGGAAAGTGCGTGTGATGTTGACCAAGGACGTCGCCAACGTCGGCAAGGCCGGCGATGTGAAGGAGGTCACGGACGGATACGGCCGCAACTTCCTGTTGCCGCGAAAGCTGGCGGTGCCGGCGCGCAAGGGCGTCGAGCAGGAGGCGAAGCGGCTGCAGGATGCGGCCACCAAGCGCGAGACGAAGGATCGCGTCGCGGCGCAGGCCCTGGCCGACGAGATCCACAACAAGACGGTCGTCGTGAGGTTGAAGGTCGGCGCAGAGGACAAGGCCTTCGGCTCGATCACCAACCAGGACATCGCCACCGCATTGAAGGCCCAGCACCGGGTCGAGATCGATCGCCACAAGATCGATATCAAAGAGCCCATCAAGACGCTGGGCGAGCACCAGGTGCCTCTCAAGCTTCACCGGGACGTGGCCGCCCACGTCAATGTGATCGTCACCCAGGACCGGTAGCAGGTTCCCGGCATGGCGACCATCGCGCTCACACCCGGGAGGGTGCCACCACACGACCTCGACGCGGAGACGTCGGTGCTCGGCTCCATCCTCCTCGACCCTCTCTCGATCGCCAAGGTGCTGCAGTTCCTCCATCCGGAAGACTTCTATCGCGAGAACAACGGGCAGGTCTACCGCGCGGCTTTGGACCTCTTCGCCGCCGGCGAACCCATCGACAACGTCACGCTCGCCGCGCAGCTGCAGACGATGGGCATGCTCGATCGGATCGGGGGGCGGGCCCAGCTGGCGTCGATGCAGAGCTCGGTCCCGACCTCGGCCAACATCGAGTACTACGGCCGGATCCTCAAGGAGAAGGCGTACAAGCGGCGCTTGATCTCCGCCGGGGCGAACATCGCGGGCTTCGGCTACGACGATGGGGTGGAAGCCGAGGAGGCGATCAACCAGGCACAGTCGCTGGTGTTCGGCGTCGCCGACGACCGCGACCAGCGCGAGCTCGCGAAGCTCTACGACCTGCTCGGTCCCGCGATGGAGCGCATCTCGCTGCAGATGGAATCCGGGCAGGGCGTCGTGGGGGTGCCTTCGGGTTTCCACGACCTCGACCGCATGACCGGCGGGTTCAAGGACTCGGACCTGATCATCGTGGCGGGGAGACCTTCGATGGGAAAGACCTCCCTCGCATTGAACATCGCGCTTTTCTCCGCGCTCGAGCACAAAAAGGCGATCGCGATCTTCAGCCTCGAGATGTCCAAGGAACAACTCACGGAGCGCTTGCTCACTGAGCAAGCACAAATTGATGTGCAGCGCATGCACCGAGGACAACTGAGTGAAGCGGAGTTCGATCGAATTTCGAATGCGCTGGGGCCGCTGGGTGAGGCTTCGATCTACATCGACGACACGCCGGCGATGGACGAGCTGACTCTGCAGCTCAAAGCGCGTCAGGCCAAGATGCGTCACAACATCGACATGATCGTCGTCGACTATCTCCAGCTGATGCACGGGCGCTCGCGTGGCGATGACAACCGAGTCCAGGAAGTGTCATCGATCTCGCGTGCGCTCAAGGGCCTGGCCCGCGAGCTGCGGGTGCCGGTGATCGCGATCTCTCAGCTGAGTCGTGCGCCAGAACAGCGGCCCGACAAGCGCCCGATCCTCAGCGACCTGAGAGAAAGCGGTGCCATTGAACAAGACAGTGATCTTGTCATGTTTCTTTATAGGCCCGAGTACTACAAATCCGATGAGCGGCCCGGCATCGCCGAGGTGATCGTGGCCAAGCACCGCAACGGCCCGACCGGCATGATCGAGCTCAAGTTCCGACGCGACCACACGCGGTTCTACAACCTGGAGACGAGGCGGCCCGAGCCCGGCACCGAGTAGTGGTCATCATCCTGGTCGGCGGCCAGTGGGGGGACGAGGGCAAGGGCAAGGTCATCGACTACCTCGCCTCGAAGGCTCAGATGGTCATCCGCACGCAGGGCGGCAACAACGCCGGCCACACCGTGGTCACGGAGCACGGCGAATTCAAGTTCCAGCTCATGCCCTCGGGCATCCTCTACGAGCACTGCACCTGCGTCATCGGCAACGGCGTGGTGGTCGACCCCATCGTGCTGCTGCGCGAGATATCGCAGCTGCGCGAACGCGGGATCGAGCCGAAGAAGCTCGTCGTCAGCGAGCGCGCGCACATGGTCATGCGCTACCACCCGCTGTTCGACCAGCTCGAGGAGGAATCCCGCGGCGACGACCGCCTGGGCACCACGTGGCGGGGCATCGGGCCGGCCTACTCCGACAAAATCCGGCGTATCGGCTTCCGGATCGGCGACCTCCAGAAGGAGGCCTTCATGCGCAAGAAGCTGGCCTTCGTCGTCGGTCAGGTCAAGAACCCGATCTTGACCAAGCTCTACGAGCGAGATCCTTACGACATCGAAAACATGCTTGCCGAGTACATGGGCTATGCGAAGGAGCTCGACCCTTTCATCAAGGACACCTTCCCGCTCATTCAAGACGCCCTCGACTCAAAGGCCAACATCCTGCTCGAGGGCGCCCAGGCGACGATGCTCGACCTGGACTTCGGCACGTATCCATACGTCACCAGCTCCAACCCGACCGCCGGCGGCGCCCTCACCGGCAGCGGCATACCGCCGACGCGCGTCGACCTGACCATCGGAGTCTTCAAGGCGTACACGTCACGGGTCGGCTACGGACCCTTCCCATCCGAGCTGCTGGACGAGATCGGCGACCAGATCCGGGAGCGCGGCCACGAGTTCGGGACGGTGACCGGGCGTCCGCGCCGGATCGGCTGGTTCGATGCCGCGGTCGCTCGGTACGCGGTCAAGTTGAACGGTGTGGGTTGCGCGGCTCTGATGCGACTCGACATTCTCGACGACCAGCCCATCTTGAAGATCTGCACCGGCTACAAGTTCCGCGGCAAGCCGTTCGACCACCCACTGGCGAACATCTCCCACTACAAGCACTGCGAGCCGGTATACGAGGAGATGCCCGGCTGGCGGCAGGCGATCGGTGGCGCGGCCGGATGGGAGGATCTACCGCAGGCCTGCCGGGACTATGTGGACCGGATTGGAGAGCTGATCGGCGCACCGATCGATCTCGCCGGCACCGGACCCAGGCGCGACCAGTTCGTCACCCGAGGCCGCAAGCTGTTCGACTGACGTTCGGGCGACCTGGCGTAACCAATCCGTCACTTGCGGTGTCTTGAGAAATGTGGTCCATGTCGTGAGTGCGGAGGCCGGCCGCTCCCTTCACGAGCGTGCTGTAGCCGGCGACGAGGTCGCCTTCGAGGCCCTGGTCGGCCCACTGGTGGAGCCGGGGATCCGGCTCGCCTATTCGATGCTCGGCGACCGGACCGAGGCCGAGGATGCCGTCCAGGAGGCGGTCACGCGAGCGTGGCGCAAGCTGGGCCAGCTTCGGGCCGGCATGCCGGTCCGGCCGTGGTTCCTCGCCATCGTCGTCAATCAGTGTCGCAACATTCGCCGCACGCGCTGGTTTCGGTTCGTGCGTACCTCCGACAATTTCCGTTTCGACCGTGGCGTAGAACCCGGCGTCGAGAGGATCGACCTCGCCCGGGCGCTGGCCCGGCTGTCGGAAACCGACCGCCAGGCCCTGTTTCTGTACTTCTACCTGGACCTACCTGTCGACGAGGTGGGCGTTGCGCTCGGGATATCGGCGGCGGCGGCGAAAGGCCGGATCTACCGCGCGTGCCACCGCCTGCGCCCGGATCTCGCAGAGGAGGACTTGTGATGGACGACCTGCGCAACGACCTGCGTTCCATTTTCGAACGCCAGCAGTCGGGCCTGCGCGAGCTCCGCGGTACGCGCGAGACCGTGATGAAGCGCGCGCTCGTGAGAAAGGACGAGCCTCTCGGCGGGCGTCTGAACATCGCGGCCGGTATCGCCGCCGTAATCATCGCGGCCTTGGTCATCGCCACCTTCGCTTACGTCCGGGGACGAAGCGTCGGCCACGAAGGCCCGTTGCCGGGCGCCTCCTCCGCCCGCGTGGCGACACCGTTGGTCAAGCCCCCGAGCATCCCGCCCCGGACCGCGATCCTGGACATCGACCTCGTCGACCTGTCGACCGGTTGGGTCCTCTTCACCACCTGCGTGCAACCGATGACCGGCGCGTGCCACTACTCGGTCGTGGCGACGACTGATGGCGGCGCTTCATGGTCGAAGCCGGTGCAGGTCGGCGGCCAGTTCGACTATGCCAATGGGGATGCTCCGCGAACGGTCCACTTCGTCGACAAGACAGACGGTTTCGTCTATGGAGGCGGGTTCGCGTTTGTCACCCACGATGGCGGGCGGACGTGGGCACACCTCAACATCCAGGCTGTATTCATCGAATTCATCACCGGGCGCGACGGAATCGTCTGGGCCGCGACGTATCCGTGCGCCAAAGGCACGTCTTGTCCATATGAGATTCGCTCGAGCGTCGACGGGGGCGTTACATGGTCTTCGCCGCACGAGGTTCCGGCGATCCTCCCTCCACTCCAAGGGGTAGCGTTCGCGGCCAGCGGTTTGGTGGTGGGGACGTTCACGGACCTGATGATCACCCTCGACGGCGGGGCGACCTGGCGGGTGATCAAATCCGCGTGCGCAACCGCGGTCTCGCCGGAACAGATCGCCACCAGCGATGGGCTCGAACTATGGCTTCTGTGCACCGATGGCGCCAAGAACGAGACGCTGTACGTTTCGGAAAACGCGGGCGCGTCCTGGTCGCAGCGCGCCCTCCCGCTGCCGAGCGGGCCTAAGTCCGGGCTGAGCGGAGCCACCGGCCTGCTATCGCCCTCGGCGGGCACGGCGCTCCTCAACCCGGGTCGAGGCGTCATGGTCAGCCACGACGGCGGAACGACGTGGGCGCATGCGGGTCCGGCCGACGTTCAGTTCGGCGCGATTCGCTTATGCAGCGCCGGCGACGGTTGGGCGATCGACGATCAGCACTACATCTGGGCTACCGATGACGGCGGCGATCACTGGACGCGAGTGGCGGGACTCCAGATCGCGTCGCCCTGAAGCGTCGAGCCGGAAGCTCCATCATTTCGGTGAATTGACGAGCGCCCACGCCATCGCCGCCAAGCTCACCTGGGCGCAGGTGCACGCTTTCCGGCTCACCAGGCATCACCTCACAGGCCTTGCGCCGAAGAAGGATCTCGTTCGAGTCACCGGCGATATCGGCGGCGCGCAGGCACAGGTCATGTCCGCCGCCGAGCTGCAGATCGCGGTGCGGTCCGATTGCACCGTCAAGGACGTGCGGCGTGCACTCTGGCAGGACAAGAAGCTCGTCAAGACATGGCTGATGCGCGGGACGCTCCACCTCGTGCCGGCGGACGACCTTCCCGTGTTCACCGCGGCGATGAGCAGCCACCTGGTCCGAAGCCCGGCCGCGTGGCTGAAATACACGCAACTGACCGAGCGCGAATTCACGGATGTCATCCAGGCGATCGGCGACGCCCTGGACGGGCAGGCGCTCACCCGCGAAGAGCTGATCGGGAAGGTCGGCAAGGGCCGCTCGGAGCGAATCCAGGTCGCTCTCAAGTCAGGTTGGGGCGGTCTCCTGAAGCCGGTCGCCCGCAAGGGCCTGCTGTGCTTCGGCCCAAGTCGCGGGCAGAGTGTCACTTTCGTGCAGCCACATCGCTGGCTGGGCCGATGGCGCGACCTCGACCCCGAGGCCGCCCTGGTCGAGATGGGTCGCCGGTACCTGCGCGCATACGGGCCCGCAACCAAGAATGACTTTGCGCGCTGGTGGGGCAACTGGCCGGGCATCGGCAAGGCTGCGTGGATCGGAATGGCTGACGAGCTGGCGCCGGTCAGCGTCGAAGGCCAGCGTGCGGACATCCTGGCGGCCGACCTCGACATCATCACGTCGGCGGCACCTGTTTCCGGGGTGAACCTGCTGCCGGGCTTCGACCCTTATCTGATGGGCCACTCCAGCCGCGACCACCTCTTCGATGCGCAGTACCGCTGGCGTGTGAGCCGCATCGCCGGCTGGATCTCGCCGGTCGTGCTGCTGGACGGCCGCGTGATCGCGACCTGGACTCACCAGCCGGCAAAAGCGAATCTGGTCGTCTCGGTCAAGCCTTTTCGCAGACTCACGGCAGCAACGATGAAACAGGTGAACGGTCGGGCTCAAGAGATCGCTTCGGCACTGGGTCTGTCCGGTGCAACTGCGAAAGTGGCCGTCTAGCTCGCCCGGGAGATGTCGCCTTTGACCACTCGGAGCTGAGCTTCACGCTGCTTGAGCCGTCGATTTCTCTGCCATCGTTCTCGGGTGAGCGCGACGCCCCACATGATCACCGCCGCCACCGCCGTGGCGGCCTGGATTCCCGCCACCGTGAAGAACGCGGCCTCGATGCCATAGCCTCTGGCCCTCAGTCCAAGTGCCAGGACGCCTCCCATCAGGCCGATCACAGGCCTCACGGCCCAGGATCCTGGAAGCAGGCGCCGGTCCGCCAGCAGCAGGCCGGCCACGAACCACGTCGGCCCACTATCGAGCTGGAACACGGGATCCCAGTGGAAGAGATAGATCGGCACCATGGCCCCAAGCAAGAACGCGGCGAGCACGACCAGGCTCAAGCGCCGCGCATACGCCAACCACGCGATCGCGATGGCGATGGCGAGCAATGAAGTCGCGAACACGGGGCCGGGCACGTTGCCCACATACAGGCGCACCGGGTCGATCGGGGCAGCTTGTGGCCCGAAGTAGTGGAACCAGATCCCAATCGGGTCGGCGAATGGATGGCCGGTGACCGGGTTCACATAACTGAATGGATCTCCGCGCGTCACCAGGGCGACGACCGCATAAGCCAGGAGGCCGACCTGCGCGCGGATGGCCGGCACGTAGCGTGCCCGGACGACTTCAAGGATCACGGCCAGCGCTGAGATGGCGAGCGTGACCGCGATCGGGGCGGCGGGCCCAACGAGCGCAACTCCGAACACAGATGCGATCAGCGGGCTCGCCTGCGGTCGCGCGATCTGACGGCGCCACAACAGATGAACGATCACCTGCCCGCCGATGCCGAACGCGAGCGCGGCACCCAGCATCTCGACAGCGGGGAGCTTGAAGATGATGAGACCGGCTGCAACGGGAGCTATCAGCGCGATCCCGACGATGAGGTCATCCGGAAGCGAGGCCGGATTGAATGCGGCCCGGTCAAGCCAGGCCCCGGCTCGAGCCAGCACGCATGGATTGTAGGGATCTAGGCCCGACACACACCTCGGGCCCCTTGCCGGCGGCGCCTCGGCGGGCGCGGCCGGACCTCCCGTGGAATGGGGAGGCCAACCCGTTTGGGTGATAATCGGCAGGCTCGTGTCGCTTTCCAGCCGACGTCTTGCCGCGACGCTGGTGGCGTTGATCGGGGTTTTCATCGTCAGCGCCGGCGCCATGGCCGAGACGCTCCCCGACTCGACGTGGGTGGGCCTGGCCCCGCTACCTCAGCAAGGCCGATCACCGGTGTTCGCGCTTGCGGTCGATCCTGCTGACAATCACCTGGTCATCGCCGGGAACTCGCAGGGTGCGCTGCTGCGCTCCTCTGACGGCGGTTCGACGTGGACCACCGTTCATACCGGACGCGCAGCTCTGACGACCATCGTCTTCAGCCCTTACACGGCGGGGTTGGTCCTGGCAGGTGCGCGCGGAGGCGGAGCGCTGATCAGCACCGACGGGGGAGCGAAGTGGAATGCGGTCAGCGGTCTCGACGGGCGTGACGTGCGTGTCTTTGGATTCGCGCTCGCTCTCATCGCCGCGGGCACCGACAACGGCGTTTACACCAGCATCGACGGAAGCTCGTGGAAGCAGTCTGGATTGCCGAACACCAGCATTGACGCCATTGCTGTGGCGGCGATTCACTCGCCGGTGCGCCTGGTGGCCGGCAGCGACACCTCGACGAACGCGGCCGGTCCGCCCCTTTACGAGAGCACCGACGGGGGTGCCACGTGGAGCTCGATCCCCGCTCCCATCAGCGGCACGGTCATCTCGCGCCTCGCGGCGGGACCGCTGCCGCCGACAGGAAATGTGAGACCGCTGGTCGCGGGCACGAACTCGGGTCTCTTCCTGTCCAAAGACAATGGAGCAACCTTTGCTCCGCTCAGCGGCGGTGACCTGCTTCCGTCGATCGACTACACGCAGGTTGCATTCGTCACCGATCACTACGACCGTTTCTATGTGGCGAGTGACGGAGGTGGATCGCGCACGGGCGGTGTGTGGCTCACAAAGGACGCAGGCAAGAATTTCACCTGGCTGGTGCCGCCGATCCCGTCGATCACGGCACTCACAGTTTCGAACGACGAGGCGCCAATCCTGTATGTGGCGACGTTCCGGGCGACGGATCACACTCCCGCCTTGTGGGCATACCACGACACGGGTGGATCCCCGCGAGGCCCAGCGACCGCCACGCCCCCCGCCAGCGGCGTTCGAATCGGCCGCAACGACCAGAATGGCCTGTTCGATTTCCTGCGACCGCTGTCATCGTCACAGACGCCATACATCGCACTTGGGGTCGCGGCGCTGCTCATCCTCGCGCTCGCCGCGGTCTCGCATTTCCGCGCCAGCCGTAGGTAGACTCGCCATTCAGTGACATCGCCGCACGCCCGACTCCGCGACCTCGGTCTCGAGCTGCCGGCCCCGCCGGCCCCGCTGGCCTCCTACATCCCCACGCTGCTCGTGCCAATTGGAGAACGGAGGTCGTTGTTGTACATCGCGGGGCAGGTCTCGGCCCGCGACGGCAAGCGGCTGACGGGTCGCTGCCCGGATCAGGTGAGCATGGAGCAGGCCCAGGAAGCAGCCCGTGCTTGCGCGCTCAGCTTGCTCGCCCAGATGGAGTCCGCGGCAGGACTGGACAACGTCGAGCAGGTGGTCCAGCTGACGGGATTCGTGCTGTCGACTGATGACTTCGGTGATCAGCCGAAGGTGATCAACGCTGCATCTGACCTCATCGCGGAGGTGCTTGGCGACGCCGGCAAACACACGAGGGTCGCCATCGGCACAAATGCTTTGCCCTTCCTGGTGACGGTCGAGATCGCTGCGGTCGCGGTTGTCCGCACCGGCTGAAGTGGAGCGGGTGCCGCCTCGCCGCCCGCGAATCATCCTCGTCGGCAGTGTCATCTATCTGGCGCTGATCTTCGGCGTGATGCTGTGGCGCGGCATCTCGATCGAGCCCGAGTGGGTGGTGTTGGCGCTGCTCGTGATCGCCGTCGCCCTCGGGCGCGGGCGCTCGTTCATCGTCGACTGGGCCCCTTTCCTGCTCCTGTTCTTCGCCTACGAAGCGATGCGTGGGTTCGCGTCGAAGACGGGGTTCGCGCCCCACGACCTCTCGGGACTGGAGCGCGGTCTGTTCGCGGGCACGCTGCCAACGGTCACCTTGCAGAATGCTTTCTACCGGTCCGATGCCGTAAGCCCTCAAGACCTCATCGCGATGTTCTTCTACTTCATGCATTTCCCCCTGCCGATCGTGGTGGGGTTCGTATTCTGGGTACGCAGTCGCGACCACTACCGGCGCTTCATCGCCGCTCTGCTGCTGATGGCGATGCTGGCGTTCGTCACGTATCTGTTCTGGCCGTCGGCGCCGCCGTGGTACCAATTCGGCGCGAACAGAGGCGGGGGAGAGGAGGTCGTGCACAAGATCCTCAACGAGACTGTCGACAAGCTCTGGGGTCCGAACTACTGGGTGTCGCCGCTGTACACCCATCTCAATCCCAACCAGTTCGCGGCCTTTCCATCCCTGCACGCCGCCTTTCCCGCGCTGGCTGCCCTTTATGCGTGGCGCAGATATCGATGGCTTTCGATCGCGCTGATCGGCTGGACCCTGGCCGTCGCTCTCAGCATCGTCTACCTGGGCGAGCACTACGTTGTCGACGCGCTGGACGGATTTCTGTATGTCGCCGCCGCCGCGATCATCGTCGAAGCCTTCAGCCGATGGCGAGCGCCGAAACCCGAGGCGCGGCTGCTCCCCTAAGCCTGCCAGACCTTGCGCATGATCGCGCGGGCAAGCTTGTCGGGGTCGTGGTGTGAGGGGATGCGGACGTTGACGACGTCGGCGGGTATGAACCGCACCTCTGGATGCTTCATCGCGTCATCGGACTTGAAGATGACCTGGGTTTGGCCGCCCGTCGGCAAATGCGTGTGATTGGAGTTGACGAGCACGAAGTCAAACAGGTTCGAACCCACGTGATCGCGAATCACCTGCAGGTAATCGTCCACGTCGTAACCCTCGGTCTCGCCCTTCTGCGAGGCGAGGTTGCACACGAGCACCTTGAGCGCGGGTGAGGCTTTGATCGCCTCCACCATGCCTTCGACCAGGAGATTCGGCAGGATCGATGTGTAGAGCGAACCGGGGCCGATGACGACCAGCTCAGCGTTGAGGATCGCCTGCGCCGCCTCAGGGTTCACCTGGGCGCCGTCGGGCTTCAAGAACACCTGGCTGATCGGTGCATTCTGCTTGGGGATGTTCGACTCGCCTTCGACGGAGTGTCCGTTGATGGACGCCACCAGCGTCACGTCCTGGAGCGTCGACGGCACGATCGTGCCTTTGACTGCAAGCACTTTGCCCGACTCACGCAGGGCGTGCTCGAAGTTCCCGGTGACGTCGGCCATGGCCATGATGAACAGGTTCCCGAAGGAATGGCCGTCGAGCGATCCCTCTTTGAAGCGATGGTCGAAGAGCTGCTTCATGAGGGGCTCAGCGTCGGCGAGCGCGATCAGGCACTGGCGAAAGTCGCCGGGCGGGAGGATGCGGTACTCGTCACGCAAGCGTCCCGAGGAACCGCCGTCATCGGCGACGGTGACGATCACCGAAAGGTTTGAGGTGTAGGTCTTGAGGCCGCGAAGCAGGGAGCTGAGACCGGTACCCCCACCGATCGCGACGATGCGTGGCCCGCGTCCCTTCAAGCGGAAGGCGTGGATCACGTCGACGATGCTGGCGGTCGAGTTGCCGGGAAGAAACGGCCCGAGCACCGACTGCGTCAGCTTGACGTAGCTGTAAATGAGGAGGCCGACCCCAAGGGTGCCGAAGATGATCGCGCGCAGCCAGTGAGGCAGGAACTGCAGAGTGATGTAGTAGAACTGGCCTGGCAGAGTGGCGGTCTCGTAGAACGCCTTGAGGATGTACGCAAGTCCAAGCACCAGGACGAGCTCGGCCAGCATCAACAGCAAGAGCCACCGCTTGATCTCGAGACCAGGAGTGAGCCATCTCAGCCAGCGCGTAGTGGTTCGGAGCCTTGTGGCCATCTACCCCACCTGCCAGAACAGTTTCAAGACGTGAAAGGTTATCGTTGGAATACTCTTCAATTCGAAGTATGCGTACTTTACGTGGACTGCGCCGCCTGATCCGGGTTGCCGTCGTCGGACTGGTCGTGGCCGCGGTTGCGACCGAGCTGTCCAAGCCCGAAGAGGAACGTACCTGGCATGGTCGAGTCGGGGGCGTCGTTCCGTATGACTTTCGGCCACCAACTTGGGAACGCATACGCTCGGCTTACTGGAACCCCGAGTCGGACCGATTGTTCAGCGATCGAGTCTTTGGAGTCGGCTGGGCGGTCAACCTGTACGAGGCCAGACGCCTGCTCCAATCGGGCTTCGATCGTCTGATGGGGACGCCACCGCCGCTCTCGATCCGGATGAGCCGACGGGAGCCGGCGCCGGGCCAGTCACGGGGGCGCAGCCGGGAGCGCGACTAGCCCGGTAGCCTACCCCGCCCCAGGCCGGTAAGCAGCCAGTCTCCGGTAGGCGACCACAGGTGTGGAAAGCATGTGGAAAACCAGTGATAAGGGGTCGGATTGAGCGCTGGCTAGAATAGGCGGCCGGCCCAGACCACGAGTTTGGGGAGTGGCGCAACGGTAGCGCAGCTGACTCTGGATCAGAAGGTTGAAGGTTCGAATCCTTCCTCCCCAGCCACCATATGTGCAGGTTCGGCTGAAGAACGACGAAAGGCCCTCGCCTGATGGTTGTCCGGCCCTATCTGGCAAGGGTCGATGGGTCGCCAACACAAGCGCCGGATCGGAGGTTCGCTTAGACGCCGATAGGTTGGCGGACCAGGATGATCGTCGTCCGGCCGGGGGTGTGGTCCCCCTCGAGGATCAGCGTGCGATTCATCTTGGCGACACCATGCGCCACGTGCAGCCGATCTTCCTCATAAGGAATTACGTAATCCTGGATGCGGCGAAACGCCGTATCCAGGTCCGGCACCACCTTCTGGCTCCCGATGACCAAAATCAGCTTGCCCGCCCCCGACGCGATCGGCCCGATCTGGCTCCCGGTCGCCGAGGTCATCACGATCTGCCCAGCCTCGGTCAACGCGTGCGCGCTGTTGACCATGATGTCCGGCGCGGCCCCCGCCTTCCGCATCTCGTCGCGCTGCGTATTGCGGTCCATCTTCAGCGTGCGCCGGCGGATGAAGTCGTAATTCTGGTTGTCCATGAACTCGTCGAAGATCCCCGCGTCCTCGAGCGTTTTCGACTTGCCCGAGTGCACCTGAGAGCCCTCCGGAACGCGCGAGAGCACCTCGGCCTTGGCCGCGGCCCCGTCATCGACGACCACGACCTCGAAATTCCTCGCCCGCAGCGTCTCCGCCAGGGCCTCGAGCGCAGCTTCAGAAGCCGGTTCAGCAAATTCCACCGCCGCCATCGCCATAATCCTGTCCTTTACAATACTTGCCATAGCAACTATAGAAGGAACAAGCTTGCGCCCTCAAGGTATTCCAATTAGCGTGAGCGACGTGAAGGTGAAGGCGCCCGCGGCGGGCCAGGATCAGGTCACCACCTGGATCAACCTGCACCAGGTCGCCCGCGTTTTGCAGGCCAAGATCGAGGAACGGCTGCGGGCAACCGCCGATCTCTCGTGGGCCGAGTTCGAGCTCCTGATGCGCCTCCAGGTCGCGGCCACCCGCCCGCTCCAGATGAGCGAGATCGCCGCCCAGCTCGTGGGCAGCCCCAGCGGCACCACCCGCATCGCCGACCGACTCGAGAAGGACGGCCTCATCATCCGCGAGACGCCGCGCGAGAATCGGCGCATCGTCCGCGTCGAGCTCACCGAAAAGGGGCGAAACGTGCTGACGGCGGCGGACGAGATCTTCCGGGGCACGCTCCAGCAGGCCTTCGGCGACCACCTGGCGGCAGGCGAGGTGACGGAGCTGCGCGGCCTGTTGCGCAAGCTGCTCGAGCGCAACGGAGCCTGGCAGGAAGCCCGCTGCGCCCCGCTCTGATTACCTGACCAAATAGTGCAGGTGGACGGCGCCGCCGCCAAACCGGCCCTCATCCACCAGCTGGAGGTCCACGCGAACGCCGTCTGGTAAGGCGCGGTTGCCGCCTCCCACCATCACCGGCACGACGATCAGGTGGAGCTCGTCGACCAACCCGGCTCTGATAGCCTCGGCCGCGAGGTGAGGACCGCCCACCGTGATGTCCTTAGCCGCGGCGGACTTCATCCGACGCACCGCCTCGGGATCGAAATGTCGCTCGATGCGGGTGCGTGCGCTCTGCGCCTTTTCCAGCGTCGTCGAGTACACGACCTTATCCGCGCCGCGCCAGATCGCGGCGAAATCCTTGATGACAGCCGGCTCGGCGTCCAGGCCCGGCGGATTCTCCCAATAGAGGAGGGTGTCGTACATCCGCCGCCCGAGGAGGTAAGTGCCAACCGGCCGCTCGAGGTCGTTGACGAACCGATGTACCTCGTCGTCCGGCGCGGCCCAGTCGAAATTGCCGCGCTCGTCGGCGACGTAGCCATCCAGCGACATGATCGGTGCGTAAATCAGCCGGGCGATTGGCGAGACTCCAGGATCCGGCGTTCCATTGCTCGATCGTGTGGCATGCCGAAGGCGTGGTCAAACGGAAACTCAATTCGCGACGCGCGTCTGGCGTTGGTGGGAATAACCGACGCGCGCAGGGGCCGATTATTCGCCGACCCGACATAACCACCCTCCCGCCAAACGCGTGCCATCTGCGAACCGCGCATCGATGGTTCCGTAAAAAAGGCCCTTGACCGCATCGGCGCTTGTGATCGTGACCTCGCCGGATGTGGCATTGATCCGATACCCTACCCCGGTCGTGGCGTTGTTGGCGACGCTGAGGGTTAGCGGCGTAAACCCGTACTGCTGGAGAGGCGACGTGGCACTGTAGGTGCCCGCGGACGATCCCTGCGCGGCTACCGCAAAAGCCACTCGCACGACATGCCCATTCGACAGGATCATGGCGTTGGTATCGAATACCAACGGCGGTCCGAAGCCGCATCCGCGGCCACTGCCCACGATCTCACGGGTGCTATCCGTGGCGAGCGCGCCTTGAAGCTGCAGCGAGTTCGAGGTTGGTGGAGCTGACGTGGGAGATGACTTCGGCGCAGCGGGGGATGGCATCGGCGACGACGTCGCCACGGAACCGCCAGTGCTGCATCCGGCCATCCCGAAGGCCAGCAGCACCAGTCCAGCTGCCAACGGTGTCCGCATACCTCTCAAAGTGAAACGATCGCATCACACATTTGGATATGGCTACGGCCGATCACAACCCTGGGATCCAGCCATTCGGGCACAGATGGTGGTTAGAACGCGTCAGGCGGGCAGCGCCAAGGCCCCGGCGCTTCTGCCCTGCTCGCTTTCCCCCGGCCAAACGCGGTATGTTCGGGAGCGCTGGGGGTGCAGGTTTTATGAATCGACCTTTTCGTTTTGGCTTGGCGCTGGCGAGCGTGCTGCTGGCCATCTTTTCGACTAACGCGCTTGCTAGTGATTCCGTCACGCGTGTTCTGACGACTGCTCCGCCGAATTTGCCGGAGAGCATCGCCATCGATCACATGGGCACGACGTATCTGAGCCTCCCATTCGCGAGCAAGGTGGTGAAATTCGCGCCGGGAGGGAGCCTGGTAACGGTTGCCACCTTCCCTTCGTTTCCGCTCGGAGTCCGGCTGGACCCCGAGGGCAACGTCTTCGTCGCCGTCGTCGGCAGTGGCATCTGGAAGGTCCCGGCCGCGGGCGGCCCCGCGGTCCAGGTGGCCGCAGGCTCGGGTCTGTGGAATGGGCTGGCGTTTGACCACCGCGGCAATCTCTACGTTTCGGAATCGGGCGGCGGGGCGATCTGGCGCCTCGACAAGAACGGCGACTTCAAGTTGTGGTCGGGAAGCTCGCTGCTGAAAGGGACTACCTCGGCCGGACCGTGCGGTCTCGTGCATCCGGCCGTTCCATCGTTTGGGCCGTTGGGCGCGAATGGAATCGCGTTCAACAAGCACGGTGACATGCTGGTCGCGAACACTGATTTCGGCGAAATCATCCGCATCCTGACGAACCCTGACGGCAGCGCCGGCACCGCAAGCGTTGTCAGCGGTCCCGACTGCAGCCTCTGGGGGGCCGACGGGGTCGCCATGGACAACGCTGACAACCTCTACGTGGCCGCTAACTCCAAAGGACAGATCGACCGTGTCGACCCGGCCGGTCACGTCCACGTTCTGTCCGCGGGCGATCCCCTGAGCTTCCCGTCGGACATCGCGTTCGGGACCGGCCGTGGCGACCGCACCGACATCTTCATCTCGAACTTTGCCGCCTTTCCAACCAGCGGCGGCGCGCCGGGCGTGCTCGAGATGGATACTGGAATCCCGGGCAGCCCTCTCGGTTAGGGGACGAGACCTCCGTTGAGTCGTGATGGCCCTTGCTATATCTGCGCAACGTGCGGGGTCCAGTACGCGCCCACCGACGAGTCGCCTTCACGCTGCGACATTTGCGAAGACGAGCGACAGTACGTGGGCTGGTCAGGTCAGCAGTGGTTGACGCTCGACGACCTCCGCAAAGACCACCACAACGAGATTCGTGACGATCTCGGCCTGACCGGCATCGGGACGAAGCCCGCGTTCGCCATCGGCCAGCGAGCGCTGCTGGTTCGCTCGACGCAAGGCAACGTGCTCTGGGATTGCATCACCCTCATCGACGACGCGACCGTTGACGCAGTAAGAAAGCTGGGCGGTGTACGCGCGATCGCGATCTCGCATCCGCATTACTACTCATCGATGGTCGAGTGGAGCCTAACCTTCGACGCGCCGGTTTACCTCAACGCCGCCGACCGACGGTGGGTGATGCGCCCAGACGCGCGAATCGAGCACTGGACCGGGGATACCAAATCACTTTGGGATGGGATGACGCTCATCCGCGCCGGCGGGCACTTCGAAGGCGGCACGGTGATGCATGTCCCAAGCGGAGCTGAGGGCCGAGGAGCTGTTCTCGCCGGCGACATCCTCCAGGTGGCGCAGGACCGTCGCTGGGTGAGTTTCATGTACAGCTACCCGAACTACATTCCACTGTCCGCGAGCGAGATCGATCGCATCGTCGCCACCCTGGAAACGTTCCGCTTCGATCGCATCTACGGCGCCTGGTGGGACCGCAACGTGGCGTCAGACGCTGAGGCCGCGGTCCGCCGATCGGCGGAGCGCTACAAGAAAGCGCTGGGTCACGCAGCCGCTCTCAAAAAGTAATCACCGTGCGCAGGCCTTCGCCGCGGCGGGCGGTGTCGATCGCCTCGTTGATGCGCGCGAGCGGGAACCGGGCGGTGACGAGCTCATCGAGCTTCAGCTGCCCCGCGCGGTACGCCTCCACGAGCGCCGGGATGTCGACCTGCGGGCGGATCGCCCCCATCTTGCAGCCCAGCACGCGCCGTGCGCTGTCGGCGAGCTCGCCCGGATCCACAGGCACCGTCACGCCCGTCCCTGTGATGCCGACGATGACCACGGTCCCGCCTCGGCGCGACGTCGTCAATCCCAGCTCGATGGCCGCCGGACTGCCGGCAGATATAAAGGTGTAGTCGGCGCCGCGGCCCTCGGTTGCCTCTCGAATCGCCGTGGCCGCGTCGGTCCGCTTCGGGTTGACGACGTTGGTGGCCCCAAACAACCGGGCGGCTTCGAGCCGCGATTCGGAAACGTCGACTGCGATGACCGGGCGCGCGCCCGCCAGCGCGGCGCCCTGCACGCTGTTCAGTCCGACCCCACCGGCTCCGATGACGACGACGCTCGCCCCCGGGGCTACCTGCGCGGTGTTGCGCACGGCCCCGACGCCCGTCGCCACCGCGCATGCGAGGAGGCAGCCGCTCTCGGGCGGCACACCTGCGGGGATTGGCACCACCTGCGACGAGTGCACGGTCACGGACTCCGCAAAGCCGCCCACATGCATCGCCTGCTTGAGGCGGCCTCCGCGGGCAAGGCGGAGCGGTCCGCTCTCATCGATGGCAAATGCCCCCACGCATTGGGTCGGCTCGCCCCGCATGCAGTAGAAGCACCGCCCGCAGCTGCGCACGAGCGTCACGACCACATGGTCGCCCGACCGCAGGGAGTCGACATCGGGTCCGACGTCGGTGACGACGCCCGCCACTTCGTGACCGTAAACCGCCGGCAGGTCGCCGCCCCACGCGCCCTCAATGAAGCTGATGTCGCTGTGGCAGACGCCGCATGCGTCGACGCGCACGGAAACTTCGCCAGAAGCCGGCTTGGCGAGCTCGACTTCCTCGATCACGAGCGGATGACCAAATCGGTGGCACACTGCGGCGCGCATTGGGTAAGCAATAATGCGCGCCGCTGTGGGTTCGCCACCTGAGACGGATGTGATCGAGCCGGTCAACCCCTCGCGCAGACTGATCGTGTTCGCCGGCGCCGTCTTCGCCGCTGAGTCGGGCTTTTACGCTGTGGTCCCGCCGCAGATCCCCCGACTCGTAAGCGATCTCCACCTCACCACCACAGAGGTGGGAGTCCTCGTCGCCGCTTACCCAGCGGGCGTGCTTCTCGGCGCGGTGCCTTCGATCGCGATGGTGGATCGCTTCGGGGTACGCGCGACGACGTTCGCCGGCTTTGCTCTGCTCATCGTCGCCACGCTTGGCTTCGGGTGGGGAACAGCCGGCGTCGTCCTCGATGCCGCCCGCTTCGTGCAGGGCATCGGCGGGGCGGTGGCGTGGTCCGGGGCACTGGCCTGGCTAACGAGCACCACTTCTCCGGGGCGGCGCGGTTCCGTCATCGGCGCAGCCATCGGCGCAGCACTGATCGGGATGGTGGTCGGACCAGCCATGGGCGCCGCCGCCGCCCAGGCCGGTCGTGGCCTGGTCTTCAGCGGGCTCGCCGTTCTCCTCGCAGTCCTCGCGCTTGGCGCGCCCGTCTCGTCGCCGGCCTCGAGCCGCACGCGTGGATCGGCGCGGGCGCTTCTCCGCCTGCTCAGCAACCGCAAGGCTGCAGTGGGCAACGGGGTGCTGTTCGTGGTCGGCATCGTGGGTGGCACGGCGTTGAGCCTGTTGCCGCTACTGGTGGCGCGGTTGCAGGGCTCGGCGGCGACGATCGCCTGGATCCTGGCCGTCAGCTATCTCGTGGCGGCGCTTCTCAGCGCAGCCGCCGGCCGCCTGTCGGATCGTGTCGGGCGGCTGGCTCCGACCGTGGTCGGCCTGGTCATCGCGGCCGTGCTACTCCCTGTGTTTCCGCTCTTCACGGCCCTGGCGCCTCTCGTGATCGTGTCAATCGTGGCCAGCGCTGTGATCTCGAGCCTGTGGACGCCAACCGCGGCGATGATCACCGATGCGGCAGATCCAGGCGCCAGCGGGCACGCGGTCGGGGTGGCGGCCATGAATGCGTCCTGGGCCGCCGGCGGCGCGGCGGGCGCGCTCTTGATGGCACGGCTCGCCGACACAGCGGGGTTCGGCCTCCCCTTTGCCCTCGCGGGCGGCCTCTGCGCCGCCTCGGCGCTGCTCGCGCCGCTCATCTATCGGCGAGTAGCACGGCTCGTGGAGCAGGCGTAGGGGCGCCTCGCCTGAACGGGGTTGCCCGGCATTAGTTCGCACCACACAAGAACACCCTTGCGCAAGTCACAAACCCGTGATACGGTCCGGTAAGCGCTTACCGGTAAGCGCTTACTCCCCGGTATTGGACATGCGAGAGGTAAGGCCCAGACGCGATGGCGGAGCCGAAGAAAGCCAAAGGGACCCTGACCATCTACGACGTCGCCAAGCTGGCCGGCGTCTCCATCGCGTCCGTGTCTCGCGTCCTCAACGGCCAGGGCACTCCGCGCGCTGAGACCCGCGACCGGGTGATGCGCGCCGTTCGAGAGCTCAGCTTCGTGCCCGACGGCGCGGCGCGCGCTCTCTCCAACGGCCTCAAAGAAGTCGTCGGCGTCGTCTTCCGCCGGGAGAACGGTGAAACGTACCTCGAGGGCGAGGACGAGAGCTTCCTCTTCATCGATGTGATCAATCGCGGCATCGAGGTGGGAGCGCGCCGCCGCGGATTCGACCTGTTGATCAGCTCCGTCGGCTTCAACGACGACAACGTGGTGGAACGCATTGGCGCGCTGGCGGGCAAAGCAGACGGTCTCATCCTCCACGACCGGATGCTCTCGGCCGCCGGAATCGCGCGCCTGGCTGACATGGTGCCGGTCGTGACCCTGGCCGGCACCTCTACCCCGGCGTCAATGAACGTCCGCTGTGACAACGAAGCGGGCATCCGGGATTTGGTCCGTCATCTGGTGATCGAGCACGGATATCGGAGTCTCGGCTACGTCTCGGGGCGCGCCGACAGCCCCGACAACAGGACCCGCCAACACGCATTCGAAACCGAAGCGGTCGCCGTCGGGGCCGAGATCGACACGGGTCAGGCCTGGCAAGGCAACTACAGCGCTGCGGGCGGCGCCAACGTGGTGGAGTCGCTGCTGGCCGCCGGACGGAAGCTGCCGCGGGCCATCCTGTGCGCCAACGACCAGACGGCCCTGGGCGTCATCCATGCCCTCGCCCAGCGCGGCGTCCGTGTGCCGCAGGATGTCGCGATCACCGGGTTCGATGACGTGCCTGTTGCCCGCCATCTTCATCCACCATTGACCACCGTCCGCCAGCCGATGCAGGAGCTCGGCGCGATGGCGTTCGAGATTCTGTATTCGCGAATCAGCGCGGCCGCCGGAAAGGCCGACACGGTCCTGCCGGTCGAGTTGGTGGTGCGCGAGAGCTGCGGCTGCACCAGCAGCTCAGCCAAGGACGGTGCCTGATGCGCGCGCTGCTTCGCAGGCTCGGCGTCTACGTGCTGGCGGCTTGGGTCGCGATCACTGTCAGCTTCCTGCTGCCTCGTGTGGTGCCAGGCAACCCGGTCGCCGGCGCCGTCGCCCGGGCTTCGCAGTCCGGCAACTGCAACTCGCAATGCGTGATCGCCGTGGAAGAGCAGCTCGGGTACAACACCCACACGAGCGTTTGGGAGCAGTACGTCTCTTACATCGGCAATCTCGCGCACGGTGACCTCGGACACTCGTGGTCCGAGAACGCGCCGGTCGGCAGCCTCATCCTCTCCTACCTGCCATGGACGCTCGGTCTGCTGGTGATCGCGACCACAGTCAGCTTCGTCGCCGGCACGGCCATCGGCGTTTTGATGGCCTGGCGGCGAGGCTCGTGGTTCGAGTTCGTGCTGCCGGTCGCGACCTTCTTCCAGGCGCTTCCTTATTTCTTCCTTGCGCTGGTTCTCGTCTTGATCTTCGGCCAGACCGGCACCCTGCTCAAGTGGTTCCCGAGCCTTTTCGGCTACGACATCTACGCGGTCACGCCGGGGGCGAACCTGCCTTACGTCCAGAGCGTGCTGAGCCACGCGATCCTGCCCGCGGTCACAGTGATCCTCGCCTCGGTCGCGGGTTTCATCCTGGCGATGCGAAACCAGATGGTCACCACGATGGACGAGGACTTCGTCGTCGTGGCGGAGGCCAAGGGCCTGCGTGCGCGCACCGTGATCTGGTACGCGGCGCGCAATGCGCTCCTCCCCGTCATCTCCAACTTCACGATCGCGATCAGCCTCGTGGTCGCCGGGCAGATCCTGGTCGAGATCGTCTTCAACTATCCGGGGATCGGCTTTCACCTCTTTGACGCCCTCGGGAAGCTCGACTACTCGTTGGTGCAGGGGATCTTTGTCGTGATTACGTTGATCGTGCTGGCCGCCAACCTCCTGGCGGACGTGGTCTACGTGATGATCGACCCCCGCGCCAGGCAGGCGGCTTGACGATGACGATCGACAGCACCACCCTCACGCAGGCCCCGGTGGCTGGGCCGACTCCCGAGCCGATCCTTCGGACGGCTCGAATCGTTCGACTGCCGCGCTCTCCCAAGGTGATCGCCGGGCTCGTGATACTGGCCGTCTTCGGCGTGGTCGCGATCATCGGCCGGTGGATCTCGCCCTACTCACCCAACCAGACGGACCCCCAGAACTGGGTGCAGCATGTCCTGGTTCCCGGCACCGGACCGGGCACCGGCTTCCCCGCCAACTACTACCCGCTGCCCTTTCCTCCGTCCTCGGCCCACTGGCTTGGCACCACGGTGTTCGCGCAAGACGTGTTGTCGCAGGTGCTGGCGTCGACGCAGGCCACGCTCTTCGTCGGCCTCCTTGCCGCCGCGATCGCCACCTGCCTCTCGATTCTCTTCGGGGTCAGCGCCGGCTATTTCGGCGGGGGCACCGACGAGGTCCTGTCGCTCGTCTCCAATGTCTTTCTGGCCATCCCGGGCCTGCCGCTTTTGATCGTGCTCGCCGACTACGTCCCCACCGCGGGATCGAGCATCTTTCTCGTCGCGATCATCATCGCTGTGACCGCTTGGGCATACAGCTCGCGCGTGCTGCGTGCTCAGACGCTGTCGCTGCGCAATCGCGACTTCGTCGAGGCCGCCAGGGTTTCGGGCGAAGGGCGCATACGGATCATCGTCGTGGAGTTGCTTCCCAACCTCATCCCGATCGTCGCTGCGTCGTTTCTGTTCACCACGCTCTACGCCATCTACGCCTACGTGGCGATCGCGTTCCTCGGCCTCGGCGGTTCGCCCACCTCCTCTCCTCCAGGACTCTGGAACTGGGGGGAGATGCTGCGCGAGGGATTCGCGAACAACGCGATTCGCGGCGGGTGGTGGTGGTGGTGGGCGCCGCCTGGCCTTTGCGTCGCCCTCCTCGGCACCGGACTCGCCCTGCTGAACTTCGGCATCGACGAGTTCATCAACCCGCGGCTGCGCGCTGCGGGCCTTACGCGCCGCGCGGCGAAGAAAGCGGGCATCGTCTCTCGCGCGAAGCTGGGCATGACCCCCGTTGCAGCTCATCACGCGCAGGCGGTTTCGCGAAGCCAGGCCGGCATCACCGCGAGCAGAGAGGTGGGGCCGGAGCCGGTCCTCGAGATCCGCGGCCTCTGCGTCGATTACGGCTACGGCGAAGAGGCTGTTCACGCGGTGGTCGATTGCGACCTGGTCCTGAGGCGAGGACGCGTGCTGGGCCTGGCCGGTGAGAGTGGAAGTGGCAAGACCACGCTCGCGCTGGCCGCCATCCGCCTGTTGCGTTCTCCGGCCGTGATCACAGACGGCCAGGTTCTTTTCCACTCCAAGCCGGTCGGCGGTGAAGGACCGAGCGGGACCATCGACATGCTCGCTGCCGACGCCGACACGCTGCGCGCGGTGCGGTGGTCCGAGATCTCGGTCGTGCTGCAGAGCTCTATGAACGCTCTCAACCCTGTGATCAGCATCGGTGCCCAGTTCGACGACATGCTTCGTGTGCATCGGCCGCACCTGTCGCGAACCGCCCGACATGAGATGTCGGGGGCGATGCTCGAGCTGGTCGGCATCAATCCCGACCGGCTCCGGAGCTACGCGCACGAGCTGTCCGGTGGCATGCGGCAGAGGGCGATGATCGCGATGGCGCTCGCGCTCGAACCCCAGGTGATGATCCTCGACGAGCCGACGACCGCCCTCGACGTCGTCACGCAGCGAGAGATCCTCGAGGAGCTGATCGGGCTTCGCGACCGGCTCGGGTTCGCGGCGCTGTTCATCACGCATGACCTCTCGCTGCTCGTCGAGATCGCGGATGAGATCGCGGTCATGTATGCGGGACGGTTGATGGAGCGGGCGCCCGCGGCCGCGTTGTTCAACGCTCCGCGCCTTCCGTACACGCATGGCCTCATCCACTGCTTCCCGCCGATGCATGGCCAGCGTTCCCGCATGGATGGAATCCCGGGCTCACCGCCAGACTTGAGGGCGCTTCCCAAGGGCTGCGCATTCAATCCGCGCTGCGCATGGGCGCTGGATCAGTGCCGGCACGACGTGCCGCATCTTGCGCCGCTGAACGGTTCGGCGCGGGAGGTGGCGTGCTGGCTCCACAGGGGAGACGCGAAAGTTCCCGCCGAGCTGGCGCGGCCCGATCCGGTGATCGTCGCTGAACGGGGTTCTGTCGCCCCACCCGGGAATTTGGCCCGACCCCCCCACGAGGTGGGGAGGTGAGCGCGAACGTGCCCGTGCTGGAGGGCCGCGACCTGACCAAATATTTCTGGGTCAAGCAGGGGCGCGGGCCGCTTGCACGGCGCGTACCGGTGCATGCCGTGGACCGCGTCTCCGTGCGCCTCGACGCCGGCAAGGTCACCGCGCTGGTCGGTGAGAGCGGGGCGGGGAAGACCACTGTCGCGCGGCTCCTGGCCCGGATCATCAAGCCCGACAAGGGAGACGTCCTGCTGGCCGGCCGGCCGGCTCCGTCTGGAAGGCCGCGGTCATATGCAGCGCAGGTCCAGATGGTCTTCCAGGATCCATTCGCCTCGCTCAACCCGGTGCACCAGGTCCGGCACCACCTGGTCCGGCCGCTGCAGATCCACCACATGGCCAACGGCAACGTGGATGCCGCGGTGGCCGACCTTTTGCGCCGGGTCGCGCTGAAGCCACCCGGCAACTTCACCGGCAAGTTTCCCCATGAGCTCTCTGGCGGCCAGCGGCAGCGTGTGGCCATCGCGCGTGCGCTCGCGGTCCGCCCGCGCGTGCTGATCGCTGACGAGCCGGTGTCGATGCTTGACGTGTCGATTCGCCTGGGCGTGCTCAACCTGCTCGCCGACCTTCGCGACAAGGAGCAGCTCGCGCTTCTCTACGTCACCCACGACATCGCATCGGCCCGCTACCTCGCCGACACCATCGTCGTCATGTACGCGGGCCAGCTGGTCGAAACCGCACCCAGCGCCAGCCTGACCGACAAGCCCGCGCACCCGTACACCCAGCTCCTGCTCTCGGCGGCGCCTGATCCTGACCGCGCACAGCCGCCGCACCTGGAGGGGCGCGGTGCGCCACCGAGCTTGAGCGCTCCGCCCAGCGGTTGCCGCTTCCACCCGCGCTGCCCATTTGCGATGGACATCTGCAAGCGGCAGGTGCCCCCAAGCATCGCGCTCGATACGAACCACATCGCGGCGTGCTGGCTCCACGTCGACCCTGCCGAGCGGCAGGCGAACGAAAACGGCCAGGTGCTCACGGCCGGCCAACCACTCGACAACGAATCCAAAAAGAGGTGAGGAAGGATGGATCTGCGTCTGGCGTTTCGGTCCCCGCCGAGGTCGGCGGATTCGGTCTTTGCAACGAGGGTGTCCCGCGCGAGTTGCCGTCAGTCAGTTCACGGCGTCACGGAGGTGACAGATAGATGAATCGGAGAGTCTTGACCAGCCTGGTCGGGATGGCGGCGCTGCTCATCGCAGTCGGCTGCAACCAGACCACCCCAACAACGGCCTCGGGAGGAAAGCCGCTGATAGCGGAACCGACCACAGGCGTCACGTTCTCGGAAGACTTCAACCCGTACGACAACAACTCGGTGGCATCCAGCATGGGCACCCGGAGCATGGTCAACGAGCCTCTGGTCGAATTCGACCAGCTCGACGCGACCGTGGCCGGCACGCACCCGTGGCTGGCGACGGCTTACACGTTCCAGAACGGCGGCAAGGACCTGCAGGTGACGATCCGGCAGGGAGTCAAATTCAGTGATGGCTCGGCCTTTGGCCCGGCCGACGTCGCGGCCACCTTCAAGATGCTGCAGAACCCGACGACCAACACCCGCGGCGTCCCACCGCAGGCGTCCGAGCCGACCGTAAACGGCAACAACGTGACCCTTCACTTCTCGTCGGCCCAGTACACGGGCCTGTTCAACATCCTCAGCAACACCTTCATGCTCAAGGCGTCGATGGCGGCGCAGATCGCCTCGAATCCGACCATGACGATCAAGGTCCCGCTCGGCACGGGGCCCTTCATGCTGGCGAGCTACACGAGCTCGCTGATCAAGTGGAAGCCCAACCCGAACTACTGGGGAGGGACCCCGCCAGAGTCCGAGATCGACACGCCTTCCATCGCCACCAACGCCGCCGCGAGTGACGCGCTCATCAGCGGACAGCTGGACTGGGCAGGCAACGACATCCCGAACGTCTATGCCAACTACGTCAACCTCAACCCCCTCACCAACCACGCCTGGTTTGCCGCCGGCAGCACCGTCACGCTCTGGTTCAACCTGAACCCCGGCAACGGCGGCGCCACCGGAATCGACGACCCGGCCGTTCGCAAGGCGGTCAGCTACGGCGTCGACCGCAACGCTCTGGCCCAGCTGGGCGAGTCGGGCTACGAGCAGCCCGCGAGCTCGTCGAGCGCGCTCATCCTGCCCAACCAGAACGCCTTCCTTCCCTCAGACGGCACCATGAAGAACGACCTCTCGATCAGCGGGAGCGTTCCCGACGCGGCATCCGCCAAGGCAGCCAACCTGCCCGCCGGCGCCGACGTCTACGACGTCCTCAAGGGCGGCGGCTGGACTCCTCCCGCCAGCTCTCGCTACGACAGCGGCACCGGGACCTTCAAATCCGGCGGAAACTGCGACGGCAGCAACACCGCCAACTGCTGGACCAAGGGCGGCAAGATCATCAAGTTCTCCGTCTACGACCCCGTTCCCTTCTCTGACTACTGGGAGAACGCGGCCCTCATGTCACAGGAGCTCCAGCCTCTGGGCATGGACGTGACCACCAAGCCGGCCCAGGGCTACTCCGACTGGAACACCAACATCACATCTCAGGCAGCGAACTGGCAGACGGCCATCCACTGGGGCAGCGGCGGCAGCATTCCCTACATCCAGTACCAGAACTGGCTCGACAACAAGGACGCGAACTCGACCGCGCACTACATCGGTTACACCAACTCGGCGGCGGACACCGCTCTTCGCAAGTACGAGAGCACCGACCCGAGCGACACCGCAACGCTCTACCCGATCGTGCAGCAGCTCGAGAAAATCATGTCGACCGACGTTCCCGAGGCTCCTCTTCTCTACGGCGCCGACTGGAACGTCTTCAGCAGCGCGAAATACACGGGCTGGCCCAACCAATCGCACCCCTACATGAACCCATCACCGAGCGACCCGCAGATGCCTTACATCCTCATGCAGCTCAAGCCCGTTTCGTGACATTGGAAGCAACAACCCATCACGTTGATGGGGGGGACGCGGCCGGCGACTTGCCGGCCGCGCTCGTCCTGCAGCTCACGCTCGACCAGAAAGTCCGGCTGCTCACCGGCGCGGACTCCTGGCATCTTCACGGCGAGGCCGCCGTCGGACTCCGGCCGATCGTCATGTCCGACGGGCCCGCCGGCGTGCGTGGAACGCGTTTCGATTCGCGGAATCCATCCTCCTCACTGCCTTGTCCGGTCGGTCTCGGCGCGACCTGGGACGAGCAGCTCGTTCACGACGTCGCCTTTGCGCTCGGTCAGGAAACCCGAGCGCGCGGCGTCGACGTGCTTCTCGCTCCGACCATCAACATCATCCGCACGCCCCTCAGCGGTCGGGGTTTCGAATGCTTCTCAGAGGATCCCCTGCTCACCACCCGAATCGCAGTGGCTTATGTGCGGGGCGTCCAGGAAGCCGGCGTGGGCGCGACCGCCAAGCACTACGTCGCTAACGACTCGGAGACCGAGCGTAGGACCTACGACGCGCGCGTCTCGGAGACCGTTCTTCGTGAGGTATACCTGCCACCATTCGAGGCTTGCGTCGTCGAGGCGGGCGTCGCCCTGGTGATGGCCGCGTACAACTCGGTCAACGGCGCCGCAATGACGGCCAATCCGATTCTGCTCCGCGAATTGCTCAAGGCGGAGTGGGCGTTTCCCGGTGTGGTCGTCTCGGACTGGTCGGCCACCAAGACCACTGTGCCGAGCGCCACCGGCGGCCTCGACCTCGTGATGCCCGGCCCGCACGGCCCATGGGGCGATCACCTGCTAGCCGCCGTACGCGGCGGCAGGGTCCCTGCAGCCGACGTCGACGACAAAGTCGCCCGGCTGCTGCATCTCGCGCGGCGGGTCGGCGCGTTGAATGGCGCGGCCCCTGATGGAGTGCGGCACCACTCGGCGCCGGCATCTCGAGCGCTGGTCGATCCCGAGCTGCTGCGCGAGGCCACCGTGCGATCCTTCGTCCTGCTCAGCAACCCGCGCAACGTGCTTCCTTTGCGGCGCGGTAGCGTCCAGCGCCTGGCGCTGATCGGGCCGAACGCGATCGACCCACAGACACAGGGCGGCGGCAGCGTGCGCGTGCTTCCGGTCACGAGGCCGGGCCTCGCGGAAGCGCTTGGCGACGCCATGGACGCATTGGTCAGCCTGAGCCAAGGTTGCATCACCAACGCGATGACGGCGGCCCCTGGCGACGGTAGCCTGACGGACCCCGTCAGCGGCGATGCCGGCGTCCGCCTCGAGGTTCGCCTCGCCGGCGGCACCGTAGTGCATGACCGCCCGTTTCCGACCACCGCGGTTACATGGTGGGACGGCCTGCCCGAGGCCGTTCACCTTCCCGGCTCGGAGATCGTGATGCGCGCCCGTTATCGCCCCGGCACGAGCGGCCCGCACACGCTGGGTGCGGCCGGCGTGGGCCTGCTTCGGGTTTTTCTCGATGGCGTCCTGTTGGGTGAGGCCACCACGCTGACTCCGCGCGATGCGGTCGAAGCCTTGTCTCGGCCGCCCGAGATCCGGATTCCAGTTCATCTCCAGGCCGGCCAGGAGGTGGAGATCCGCTTCGAGCACCGCCCCAACGCGAGAGGAAACCAGGGCGGGTTCGCCAACATGCAGATGGGCATCACGCCCCAGCTGGATGATGAATCCCTTCTTCAAGAGGCCGTGAAGGCCGCCGCTGCCGCGGACGTGGCGGTGGTGGTCGTCGGCTCTGCGGACGGTGCCGAGAGCGAAGGCTACGACCGGGACACGATGGCGTTGTCCGGGCGGCAGGAGGAGCTGGTCCTGCGCGTCGCCGCCGCCAACCCGAACACCGTGGTGGTGGTCAACTCAGGCATGCCGGTGCTCATGCCGTGGGCGGCGGATGTCGCGGCGGTCATCCAGGTGTGGTTTCCGGGGCAGGCTTTCGGCGAGGCGCTGGCCGACGTCATCACCGGAATTCGCGAGCCGGGTGGCCGGCTCCCCTTGTCGGTGCCGCGGGTGGAGGCCGATTCACCCGTGCTGAGCGCATTACCCGTCGCCGGCGAGCTCAGCTATGCAGAGGGTCTGCTGGTCGGCTACCGCGGCTACGACCGAACCGGCTCCGAACCACATTTCGCATTCGGCCACGGACTGGGCTACACAGACTGGAGCTACGAGTCGTTCGCGCCCGCGGCTGACACGATCTCGTCGGGCCACGACCTGCCGCTGGTGGTCACTGTTCGCAACGCAGGCGACCGTGCGGGCAGAGAGGTCGTCCAGGTTTACCTCGAGGCGCAGGACGACGATCCGGCCCGTCCGATCCGCTTGCTGGCGGCGTTCGCCAGCGTCAGCGCGGAACCAGGCGAGCGAGTCGAGGTACGGCTCACTGTTCCCGCGCGTTCGTTCGCGCGGTACGACGAGGCGCGGCACGGTTGGGCGTGGCAGCCAGGGCGGTACCTCCTGCGCGCCGGCCGTTCTTCACGTGACCTGAGGTTGAGCAGTGAGGTGGTCCTGCGATGAGATAGAGATCGTTTCGACGCGGGGGTTTGCACGTTGGCTGCGGCAGATCAGAGCTGATGGGGAGATGAATCAATGAGCATCCGCAATTTGCTTTCACGATGGTTGGGGGCCGCCCTCGTTTGTGCGGCGATCAGTGGAGCGGCCGCCACGCCGGCGCTCGCCGCGACGTCATCTGGCCGGCCGAACTTCGGGCAGAACGTCTTCATCATCACTCCCGCCATGCCTCAGGGCCAGGTCCAGGCGACGCTCGACTCGGTATCCAGCGCGCAGGTCAACAACCAGTTCGGGACGCAGCGCGCCGCGATTCTCTTCGAGCCGGGCACATACGGTTCGGCGTCAAATCCCCTCGTATTCCAGGTTGGCTACTACACAAGCGTCGCGGGCCTCGGGCTCAGCCCCAACGACGTCGTCATCAATGGCGCGATCGTGTCGTTCAACCAGTGCTTCGGAGCTTGCACCGGCCTCAACAACTTCTGGAGGTCGATGTCGAACCTGACGCTCAACATCGTGCTCCCCAAATCACACCCCGCTTACGCACCGGCGCCGCCGGAAGATCCCGGCTGCGCCAACACCAACGACCTGTACGCAATCTCGCAGGCGGCGCCAATCCGGCGCGTCCACATCAACGGCCTGCTGTTCCTCTTCGACTACTGCAATACCGGCTTCACCAGCGGCGGGTTCATTGCCGATTCGCAGTTCACCAAGACGGTCATCAACGGTTCGCAACAGCAGTTCTTGGTCCGCAACAGCGAGCTCGGCGGCGGTTGGTCCAACGGCGTCTGGAACCAAGTCTTTTCTGGTGTCGCCGGAGCACCAACCCAGTGCTTCCCTTGCGGTAATCCGTACACCACGCTGGCCACGAGCCGCGTGACGCGCGAGGCGCCTTTCCTCTATCAAGATGGCGGCGGCAGCTACAACGTGCTCGTCCCGTCGGCACAGCAAAACACCTCCGGGACCACCTGGGCCGGCGGACCGACTCCAGGTACGTCGCTACCAATCGACAGCTTCTTCGTCGCACAACCGTCCGACTCCGCGGCGACCATCAACACCGCGATTCACCGGGGCAAGAACCTTCTTCTCACGCCTGGCGTCTACAAGCTCGACGAGCCAATTGACGTGACCCGTCCCGACTCGGTGGTGCTTGGGCTTGGGTTCCCGACCCTGAACCCGACCAACGGAAACGCGGCGATGACAGTCGCCAGCGCGAAAGGGATGGTCATCTCTGGGGTGCTGTTCGACGCGGGGGCGATGACGTCGCCGGTTTTGCTCCGCGTGGGAGATGGCCACCCACGCAGCGACAACGAGGCTTCGGACCCTTCACTGCTGGCTGACGTGTTCTTCCGGGTCGGAGGGGCGGCGGCGGGCAGCGCGACGACTAGCCTGGTCGTCAACAGCAACAACGTGATCCTCGACGACATTTGGGCGTGGCGCGCCGACCACGGCAACGGGGTCGGATGGACCAGCAACACCGCGGACACAGGAGTCATCGTCAACGGCGATAACGTCATCGCTTACGGTTTGTTCGTCGAGCACTTCCAGAAATACGAGGTGATCTGGAACGGCAACGGCGGGACTGACGTCTTCTTCCAGAACGAGATGCCGTATGACGTGCCAAGCCAGGCGGCATGGATGGAGGCTCCCGGCGTCGACGGCTACGCCGCCTTCAAAGTAGCCGGCAGCGTGACGAGCTTCCACGGCTACGGCATGGGCAGCTACAGCTTCTTCAACCAGGGCATCAACATTTACGCGGCGCGCGCTTTCGAGGTGCCGGACACGCTCCCGGCCGGCAGCCTTCGTGACCTGCTCACGATCTTCCTGGACAAGACACATGGCAAAGGCGGCATCCTGAACGTGATCGACAACACGGGTGGATCGTCGACCATCGCGAACCCTGATGTCCCGGTCACCGTCGTGAGCTATCCAGCGCCTCAAGGCTGAACCATCAATTGATCAAGGTGAGGGTCATCGAGCTCCGCCGGCGAGGCGGGCTTGATGAGCCCTCACACCCTGACTAGGATTGGCACCATCTTGGAGTTGCGCCAGCTTCGAGCTTTCGTCGCCATCGCCGATCACGGCCACTACGGTCGCGCCGCCGACAGCGTGGGTCTCACCCAGCCGGCCATCACTCAGCGAATCAAGGCGCTGGAGCGTGAGCTCGGGACTCCGCTTCTGACGCGCTCTGCACGTGGCGTCAATCTGACTCCGGCGGGACAGGCGCTGATCGAGCACGCCCGTCGCCTCTTATTGATCGAAGATCGTGCGGTGCGCGCCCTGGACGATCACGCCAAGGGCGTCGTTGGGCGACTACGAATCTCCTATCTGACTCTTTGGGATTTCGGCGCGCCGGCGAACATCGTTGCGGAGTTTCGCCGTCGCTATCCCGCCGTCCTGCTGGAGATGAGCACCGGCTACTCACAAGCGAACATGGACCGACTTGTCGCCGGCAACGTGGACTTCGCGTTCGTAGGGGTGTCCATTGGCGAGCGCCGCGGAATCGCGATACGAACCCTGGACCGACACGAAATGGTGGTGGTGATGACACCCCAGCATCCGCTGGCTCTCATGGACCGTGTGCCGATCGAGCGCCTTCGGGGCGAACCAATGATCTCGGTGCCGACAGGGGTGAACAACCCTCTGCTCGCCGCGAGCTTGAGCTGGCTCGAGAGGCACACCGGCGAGTCGCCGACTGTCGTCCGAGAAGAGCCGCCGGACCAGATCGCCGCGGCCCTCATGCGAACCGGGAACGCGATCGCATTGATGACGGTGCACCGGGCGGAGATAGCTCAGAAAGATGGGCTCATCTATCGCTCGCTCCTGCCGTCTCCTGTGATCGAGTACGGCGCCGCTTACCTACGCGACGACCCCTCGCCGGCGCTGGCAAACCTGCTCGAGGTCGTCGACGAGGTCGCGCCCGCGCTCCCGGACGCTCTGCCGGCGGGCAACGAGCTGATTTGGGCGAGGCCCGGCAGCGCTACTGGGGTCGCCGGGTAGTCAGTCACCCGGCCTTCTGGGCCCGGGCGACATCGTGCTGGCACCACGCGTACAGCGCGTCGTACAGCGGACTTTCGAGGGCGATCTTGCGGTGGTCGTCCTCGCCATGGACCATGGCGAAGCCGTGGGCGATCGCCTTCAGGCCGGCGGCCTCGGGCGTGACACCTAGGTCGGCGGCGACGTCGGCCCCATGCACGATGGCGGCCAGCCGGTCGAGGGCAGGGTCCTCAATCCCGTATTTGAGAATGATCGATTCGAAGCTGCACCGGCCGTCGACGTGGCCCAGCTCGACTCCGGCCACGTCATACGGGATGGCCCCTTCCCGTTCCGCCACAGCGGCGACCTCGGCAACAGGCACGTAAAGGAACTCGGCTTCGGGGTCGACGAAGCGCAGGATCAGCCAGGGGCACGCTATACGGTCGACGCTTGCGTTCTTGCGGGTAACCCACCTCATTTCACTATCCCCTTGTCGTCGAATTGTCCTCGCCCCTAGAATCTCCGGCCAGTGCCGATCCTACTCGCGGTCATGCCGTTGGCGATCGAGGTCGCGTTCGTCCTCCTCTCGGTCGCCACAGTGGCCGACTGGCTGACTCATCGCGAGCGCCGGCGCGCCTACCTTGCCCTGGCCTTCGGGTCCATCACCTTACTGGTTCTCCTGGCCCCGAGCCTCTCTCAGCCGGGGTCCTACGGACGGCTGCTGACTGGTGCCGGCATCCTGCTGTTCCTCTTCTCGGGCTGGGCCCTCCTGATGTTCCGGGACTCGTTCATCCCCCTCGGTCGGGGCACCAAGCGCTTTGTCGCCGCCGTGATCGTCCTGGTCGCTGCCCTGGCCGTGGTCGTCCAGCTGCCCACGGACACGGGACTCCCACATGCCCCCTTGCAGACGTTCGCCCTGTCCGCCCTGCTCACCACCTGGGGTATCTGCGTGGGGGAGCCTATCGTCACGTTCTGGCTGGCATCGCGTGGCCGTCCCGCGGTCGAGGGCGCCCGGCTGCGGGCCCTCAGCCTCGGCTATGCGGGGCTGGTCGCAGTGATCATGTTCGGGACGCTGGGCGGCTCATTTGTTCGCAATCAGGCCGTGGAGGTCACGCTCGACCTCGTGGCTCTCGCCATCGTGCCCATGCTCTTCTTCAGCTTCTATCCGCCGACCTGGTTGCGAAGGATGTGGAGCCAGCCCGAAGAGGAGGAGCTGCGCCAGGGGCTGCACAGCCTGCTGACGTTCAGCCCGGACCGCTTGACTCAGGCTCGAAAGGCGCTGGAGTGGGCGACCCGGCTGGTCGGGGGCGCCGGCGCCGTCATCATCGATTCCGACGCGACGATCCTGGCCTCCCAGGCCCTGAGCGTGGACGAGGCTCTAGAAATCGCCGCCGCTGCCAAGGCCAGCTCGGAGGCAGGTGTAGTGCGATCTCCCCGCCACGGGAAGACCACGCTCGTCATCCCGCTCGACTTCCAGAAAGGCGTGGGCGCGATGGTCATCGTTGCCGGCCCGTTCACCCCGCTTTTCGGTGACGACGAGGTGACGCGTTTGCGCCAGTACGCAAGCAGCATCACGGCCGGGCTCGATCGCGTCGCGTTGACCGCTCGCCTCAACGACCTCGAAAAGGCGAAGACAGAATTCATGAACATCGCATCCCACGAGCTGCGAGGTCCGATGACGGTCATCAAGGGCTACCTGACGATGCTCGAAGGCGGGTCTCTCGGCGTACTCGCACCGAAGGCGATGTCGGTGATGCCGCTGCTCATCGCCAAGGCGGACGAGGTCAACGCGATGATCGAGCAGATGCTGGAGGCCGCACGCCTCGAGGAGGGCCACCTCGACCTTCGCAAGGAGACCGGCGACATCGTCGAGCTGACAGAGCTGGCCATCGACAGCATGCGGCCCATGCTCGCGGACCGCCAGCTCGACGTCGACATGCCCGCCACTCCGGTGCTTGCAGATGTCGACACGGAGCGTTTCCAGATCGTGGTCAGGAATCTGATCAGCAACGCCATGAAGTACTCACCCGAAGAGGCGCTGATCAAGGTGGTGGTCAATCGCAACGGCGAGACCGCGCGGGTCATCGTGATCGACCGCGGCGTCGGGATCGCGCCCGAGGACCAGACGAAACTGTTCACACGGTTCGGTCGAATCGAGCATGAATCCACGATGCACGTGGCCGGGACCGGGCTGGGGCTGTGGCTTTCCCGCGAGATCGCACGCATGCACGACGGCGACATCACGTTCGAATCGGTCGAAGGCAGCGGCAGCACGTTCACCTTCGTGGTCCCGATAATCCCCTAATCAATCCTCTGCTCCACACGCGATTCCAACCACGAAAGCCCCTCGATCTAGCGCTGACCATCGCCCCCCTCGGCGCCGGCGTTTCGCTGCGCGTGCGCGACGGCGTGGTATGGCGCGCGACTCTCACGCCCGAAGGACCCGCCACCCTGCGTCTGGTGCATGACGACGGTGAGGTCGATGTTCAGGCGTGGGGGCCCGGTGCCGCCTGGGCCGCGGCGGGCGCCGGGCCGCTTTGCGGTGAAGAGGACGACGACTCCGGGTTTTGCCCCCTCCATCCGCTGATCGCGGAGTCGCACCGCCGCCACCCGGGCCTACGCCTTCCCAAGACCCGCGCGGTGTTCGAGGCGCTCGTGCCAGTGGTTCTAGGGCAGAAGGTGACCAGCGTGGAGGCCCACCGGTCCTACCGGGCCATGGTGGAGGCCCTCGGCGAGCCGGCACCCGGTCCCTCTGGCCTGACGGTCCCGCCCTCGGCGGCGGTCCTGGCGCGAACGCCGTACTGGACGTTCCACCGCTTCGGAATCGAGCGGCGCCGCGCCGAGGTGATCATCCGGGCGGCACGCAGCGCGACTCGCCTGGAGGAGACCGTCGGTATGGACCTACCAAGCGCTCGCCGGCGCCTCGAGGCGTTTCCAGGCGTTGGGCCATGGACTGCCGCCAAGGTCGCCCTGGTCGCGTTGGGCGACCCGGATGCGGTCCAGGTCGGCGACTACCATCTGCCGCACATCGTCGCCTACGCGCTCGAAGGCAAGCCAAGGTCCACCGACGAGCGAATGCTCGAGCTCCTCGAGCCGTACCGAGGCCATCGCGCGCGCGCCGTGAGGCTCATCGGATTGACCGGCATCGGAGCTCCGCGGTTCGGACCGAAGATGCCGCTTCGCAACATAGCGCGGAGCTAAAAGCTAGTTGAGCTTGTCGATCTCCTCCTCGACCAGGCTGACCAGCTCGCGCATGCCCTCGCCGTCGAAGATCAAGCGCGCGCCGGCCGCCTTGAACAGCTCCGGCAGCGGCTTGGTCGCGCCGAGGGCGAGTGCTTCGCGATACAGGCGCACGGCCTCTTTCGGGTCGCGCAAGCTGTTCCGCCAGACCTGAAGTGCGCCGAGCTGCGCGATGCCGTACTCGATGTAATAGAACGGGCTGCCGAAAAAGTGGGGCTGCTGGTACCAGCGAGCGATGCGCTCGTTCTCCAGCCCCGTCCAGTCGATCGAGTCGCCTTCGAACCGGCGCCGCAGATCGAGCCACTTGCGATCGCGCGCGACATCGTCGCGTCCGGCTTCGTCGAGGTAGATCCAGTGCTGAAACGCGTCGACCGACGCGCAGTGCGGAAAGAAAAGGATGATGCCTTCCAGGAAGTCCGCCCGCGAGCGCCTCGCCTCGTCATCGTCGTAGTAGCCGCCGCTCTCCTTGCCGATGAAAGGTGACGCGAGAAGCTCCATCGACATAGAGGCCACCTCGGCCATCTCGGAGCCCGGGTGGCGCTGGAAAAGCAGGGGCAGTTTCGAGGCCTCGACGCTGTGGAACGCGTGGCCCGACTCGTGCAGCAGCGTGCGCAGGTCGCCGTCCACTCCCACTGCGTTCATGAAAATCAACGGCATCTTCCGGAAGTTCAGGGTCTGGCAGTAACCGCCGGGCGCTTTTCCCTTGCGGTTGTCGAGGTCGAGCAGGTTGCTGCCGGCCATGGTCTCGAAGTAGCCGCGGAACTCCGGATCGACGTGACCGAAGACCGAGCCGGCGCGATCGATGAGCCCTCGGATGTCGTCGAATGGCTTGAGCGGAGGGCGGCCCTCGGGATCGACGGCCGTGTCCCAGGGTCGGAGCTTGTCGACCCCCATCAGCCGCCGGCGCCGCTCGTGGATTCGCTGAACCGCCGGCAGCACAGCTTCCTCGACCGCAACGTGAAAACGCATGCAGTCCTCAGGCGTGTAGTCGAAGCGATTCTTTTCGCGATGTGCGAAATCGCGAAAGTTGGCGAAGCCGGCGTTCCTGGCGACTTTCTGCCGCAGGTCGTACATGCGGTCGAAGAGGCCCGCCAGCACGTCGCGCTGTTCGAGGTATGGCTTGGCGCGCTGCTTGAACGCGCGCTCGCGCACCTCGCGGTCGTTGGATTGCAGAAAAGGCAGGAGCTGCGCGGGTGTCTTCTCGTCGCCGTCCCATCGAACGGTCATGGCGCCGTTGACCTTGGACCATTGGGTGCCGAGCTCTGAAAGCTCAGCGAAAAGCGGTACGTTCGCCGCGTCGAAGAGCTCCATCTGGTTGCGGAACCGCTCGATCGTCGTCTCCAGGCCAGGACGGACATAGCCGAGCTCGACGAGCTTTTTCTGCAGCCGCACCCGCTGCTCCTGCGCCTTCGGCGAGATCTGGGTTCCAAACCTGAGCTGGGCCGCTTCCTTCTCGGGGTTGGCGGTATCGCACGAGTAGGCAAAGCTGGCCAGTGCATAAGCTTCCGAAAGGAGCGCCTCGAATCGAGACCACTCGGCGAGCCATTCCTCGACGTTGGCGGTGTCGAGCGGGCGCGATCCCAGCTCCTCGTAGTACGGGAGCACGTCGCGCCACGTCGCGTCCTTGAACGCGTCAGGCGACTCCGGGAGCACCGTCGCAGCCATACCACACCCTTGGCCCCACGAACTCAGAGGTTTCGCCGTGAGTTCGCGGGGAACCCTAAGCCGTTACCGTTACGCGTTCGCTTGCTTACACGCGAGCGCCACACTCATCGTACAGAGGCCATGCAGACCAAAACCTCATCCGTGATGCGGCTCCCCGTCGCCGTGCGCGCCGCTGCCCTCGCGGCGGTGGGCGGCACCCGACTTCAGAAGGAGTTTGCGTGGATGAGCTGGGCGGGCACCGTCTGGCGCCTCGAGGGGCAGTCAGGTGCCGTCTACGTCAAGCGCGCCAGTCACCTCGCGGGCGAGCTCGACCGCACGAAATGGCTCGCCGGACGCCTCCCGGTGCCCGAGGTTCTCGGCTTGTTCAAGGCGTTCGGGGACGACTGGCTGCTCACTCGCGCGGTGCCCGGGGTGCCGCTTTCTGACCGATCCCTAGGCTGGGAACCGGTTCAGGTTGCACGCAGGCTGGGCGAGATCCTGCACGAGATCCATGCGGTGAATGCCGCCGGTTGTCCGTTTGGCGAGCCGGGCATCGGTCATGTGCTCATCCATGGCGACTACTGCCTGCCCAACGTGCTGGTCGTCGACGGGCGGCTCAGCGGTCTCATCGACGTGGGCGGGGCCGGCCTGGGCGATCCGCAGGACGACCTCGCCGCCGGGGTGTGGACCTTGCAGTACAACTACGGCGCGGGCTTGGCTCGCGAGTTCCTGGACGCTTACGGCTGGCCGCCGATGAGCGACAAGGCGATCGAACGCCTGAGACGGCGCTACTCGCGTTAGCTGCGTCGGCTGTTCCGCACTTTTGGCGCCAAACGAGCGCCTCGCGGCCGCGAATTCGGCACTTTTGGGCTCAGACGTGCGGAATCCGCGCTCACCGGCAGCACGGTGTCGACCGCGCGCCAGCAGTACCACGCGGCGATGGATCGATACGGCCGGAAGCGCTCGCCTTCCGCCTGCAGCGCGCGTGGGGTGATGGGCTCTTTCAGGCGGTGTGTGGTCGACCAGCCCTTGCGCACCCCGAAGTCGTCCACCGGCCAGACGTCAAGGCGGCGCAGCTGAAACAGCAGAAACATCTCCGCAGTCCAGCGCCCGATGCCGCGGACCTGGACCAGGCGCGCCACCAGCTCGTCATCCGAGAGCGATTCCACGTCCCCCAGCGGCACGGTGCCGTCTCCCACCTTCGCGGCGAGGTCGTTGATCGCGGCCGCTTTGGCGCCGCTCACCCCGGCGGAACGCATCGCGCCGTCCTCGAGAGCAAGGACCGCGGCGGGGGAGAGGCCGCCGGCGAACAGCTTGAGGAAGCGGCCGTGAATCGCGGTGGCCGCGGCGCCGGCCAGCTGCTGGTACATGATCGAGCGGACCAGGGCGGCAAAGGGATCGTCGGATGGATCCCGAAGCTTGATCGAACCGACCGACTTGATCAGCTTTGCCATCGCGGGGTCGCGCTTGGCTATCAGCCTGGTGCCACGCGCCAACTCAGCCGGGGTTGGCTTCAGGTCGAGGGCTGCGCTCAGGCGAACTCCGCCATGAACTGGTGGAAATCGCCGCGGCTTAGCCGGAGCTCGTCCTCGGTCAAGTCCATCAGCGGGCGATCCGGGAGGTGCTCGCTGGTGGCGAAGTCGGTCATCGACGTGTCGAGGTAGAGCAGGCCGGTCACGAGGTGCCCGGTGGTCCGACCCTCCTCGAGCACCGTCATCGCCGCACGGCGATCGGTCGGGTCGTGGTCTTCGCCCAGCTTCTTGAGCAGGATATGCGAACCGTCGTGGAGCTCGACGTCGCGCACGGTGCCCGGCTCATAGTCGACATGCACCTCTTCGAAGAAGGGAATGAACGAGACGTCGGCGATCGACTCCTCGTGATCCTTGACCCAGCTGTAGCTCTTTGTCGATCCGTCGTGGTCGTTGAATGTCACGCACGGCGAGATGATGTCGAGGATCGCGGTGCCCCGGTGGGCGATGGCCGCCTTGATCAGCGGCACCACCTGCTTGCCGTCGCCACTGAACGAGCGCGCCACGAATGAGCAGCCGAGCGTGAGTGCGACGGCGCAGGGATCGATGGGCTGGAAGGTGTTGACCGCGCCTTTCTTCTGTACCGAGCCAAGGTCGGCGGTGGCCGAGAACTGGCCCTTGGTGAGGCCGTAGGTGCCGTTGTCTTCGATGATGTAAGTGCAGTCGATGTTGCGTCGGATCATGTGCATGAACTGGCCGAGGCCTATGGACGCCGTGTCGCCGTCGCCGGAGACGCCCAGCATGATCAGCTGCCGGTTCGCGAGCTGCGCTCCGGTGGTCAGCGCGGGCATGCGGCCGTGCACGCCGTTGAAGCCGTGGGCGGTCTCGACGAAGTAGGCCGGCGTCTTCGAAGAGCAGCCGATGCCGGACATCTTCGCCAGCCGGTGTGGCTCCACGCCGAGCTCGTATAGGGCCTTGACCATGTGGTTAGTGATCGAGTTGTGGCCGCAGCCCGCGCACAGGGTGGTCGCAGCCCCCTTGTAAGCGTCGCGGGGCAGGCCGATGTGGTTGATGGTTGCGCTCATGCTGGGACGGCCTCCGATTCAAGAATTGGTTCGATGATGGCGTCGGCCGGAATGGGTTGGCCGTCGTAGTGTCTGATCGAGTGCAGGCGGCTCACGAGTGCCGGCGGCAGCTCGAGGCGGATGAGGTCGAACACCTGGCCGTCACGGTTCTGCTCGACGACATATACGCGGTCATGTCGCGAGACGAACTCGGCGACATCTGCCGATAGAGGGAGGGCGCGCACGCGCAGGTAGTTCACGGGACGCTTCGCCGCGGCGAGCGCCTGGCGCGCCTCGACCACGGCCGCATGCGTCGACCCGAACGCGATGAGGCCGATCCGCGATTCGGCGGACTCGTCGATCACCGGCGCCGGCAGCGCTTTCCGCGCCGTCTCCAGCTTTCGGACGAGGCGGTCCATGTTGGCCGCGTACGCCTCGGAGCTCTCGGTATAGCGCGCGCGCTCGTCATGGCCCGATCCACGCGTGAAGTAGCCCGCCGCGGGGTGATCGGTACCGGGCAGCGTGCGGTACGGAACGCCGTCTCCGTCGACGTCCCGATATCTCGCCCACTCGCCCGCGAGCCGCTCGAGGTCGGCTTTGCTCAGGACCTTGCCGCGGTCGAACGGCTTGTCCGGGTACTTGAACTCGGGCGTCATCCAGAGATTCATCCCGAGGTCGAGGTCGGACAGCACGAACACCGGGGTCTGGAAGCGATCGGCGTAGTCGAACGCGTCGCGCGCGAACTCATAGCACTCTTCGACCGTACCCGGAAGTAGAACCAGGTGTTTGGTGTCGCCATGCGAAAGCGTGTACGCGAAGCCGACGTCCGCCTGCGACGTACGCGTGGGCAGGCCGGTCGACGGCCCGATGCGCTGGATGTCGAATATCACCACCGGGACCTCCGCGTAGTAGCCGAGGCCGGCGAACTCGGCCATCAACGAGATGCCGGGTCCTGACGTCGATGTCATCGCGCGTGCACCGGCCCAACCGGCTCCGATCGCCATGCCCACCGCGGCGAGCTCGTCCTCCGCCTGCACCACGGCGATGCGCCGTTCGCCGGTCTTCGGGTCGACCCGGAACCGTTCGGAGTACGCGATCAGGTTTTCGCACAGCGACGACGAGGGGGTGATCGGATACCACGCAGCCACGGTCACGCCGCCCATGAGAGCGCCCAGCGCGGCGGCCTGATTGCCCTCGACCAGAACCTTGCCGTCCACCACCCCGGTCATCGGCTCGAGCCGGTACGAGTCCTTTTTCGAGAAGTTGTCCTGCCAGTAATCGAAGCCGACCTTGATTGCCTCGAGGTTGACGGGAACCGCCTTTGGCTTGGACAGGAACTGTCGTTTGACCGCGTGGTCGAGCGCTTCCCACGGGATTCCGAGCAGACCGGCGACGACACCTACGTAGATCATGTTCGCCAGCTGCTTGCGGAGAGTGTCGTTCTGGATCTTGGTCTTGGCGAGCTTGGAGAACGGCACCGGGTAGTAGATGACGTCGGTGCGGGCTTCGGCGGTGGAGAAGACCTCCTCGTGCACGACCACCCCGCCGGGGCGCACCGTCTTGAGGTCCTGGTGCCAGGTGGCCACGTTGAAGGCGACCAGGATGTCGACCTGGTCCCGCCGCGCCATGTGGCCCTGGGGGGTCACCCGGAGCTGATACCACGTGGGCAGGCCCTCGATATTGGACGGGAACACGTTCTTGGGGGCGACCGGGATGCCCATGTGGAAGATGGCCCGGGTCAAGATCAGGTTCGCCGTCTGGCTCCCTGAGCCATTGACGGTCGCCGCCTGGATGGTGAGGTCGTTGGTGATCTGGTTGGTCACTTCGGTTCTTGGCAGGGGATTGTGAATTTTACGCGCACGTCACCCCTGAACTCGTGTGGTCCAACCAACGAATTGGGTACAGTCCTGAGTCTGTGAAGGTTGGCACCCCAAAGGAAACCGCGCCCGATGAACGGCGCGTGGCCCTCGTTCCCGACACCGTCAGCCGGCTCGCCGCCGCCACCCTCGAGGTAAAAGTCGAGTCCGGAGCGGGGTCGGCGGCATTCATCACCGACCAGGCGTACGAGCAGGCCGGGGCGAATATCGTCAAAGGTCCCGCTGCGCTCATCGGCGACGCTGACGCAGTCCTCAAGGTCCAGGCACCATCGGAAGCCGAGGTGGCCCTGTTCAAGAAGGGCGCGGTCCTGATCAGCTTTCTTCAGCCGGCAACCCAGGGCGACATCGTTCGGGCCCTTGCCGCGCAGGGCGTGACTGCGTTCAGCCTCGAGCTCGTGCCCCGCATCTCTCGAGCGCAGTCGATGGACGCCCTTTCGTCGCAAGCGTCGGCGGCCGGCTACAAGGCCGTGCTGATGGCAGCCGGCCGGCTGGGCAAGTTCTTCCCGATGATGATGACTGCCGCCGGCACCATCCCTCCCGCACGTGTGCTCGTCATGGGCGCCGGAGTCGCAGGCCTGCAGGCGATTGCCACTGCCCGCCGGCTCGGGGCCGTCGTATCCGCTTATGACGTTCGCCCGGCGGTCAAGGAAGAGGTGCAGTCGCTGGGCGCGACGTTCATCGAGCTGCCGCTGGAGACGCAAGAGGGCGAGGGTGGGTACGCGAAAGAGCAGTCCGAGGAGTTCCTTCGCAAGCAGCGCGAGCTGATCGGAGAGCACGTCGCCAAGTCAGACGTCGTCATCACCACGGCGGCGGTCCCCGGCCGCCGCGCGCCGCTGCTCGTGACCGGTGAGATGGTCAAGGGCATGCGGCCTGGTTCCGTGATCGTGGACCTGGCTGCGGAAACCGGTGGCAACGTCGAGCTTACGAAGTCCGGAAAGGACGTCGACGTCGGCGGTGTGACCATCATCGGTACGCGCAACGTGCCGTCGACGATGCCGCTCCATGCGAGCCAGCTGTACGCGCGCAACGTGGCCAACCTGCTCATGCATCTCGTCAAGGATGGAGCGCTCGTG
>VBHB01000102.1 GCA_005880315.1 Chloroflexota bacterium
AAGAACAATCTGGTCTTCCATGACACCGGCAACATCGTCCTCAGAGGCTCGGACGGATCGCAGATCACGTTCCACCTCCTCGACCACCTCAACACCAGCCCATCTGGGGCTGTGAACACCTTCAGCGTCCTGAGCTTCACCTGCCCGTAGCCTTTCGGTGAGGGGGCAGCCGCAGCGGGCCGCCCCCTCTTCCAATTCGTCGACTCTAAAACGACTCTTAACGACACGTGCTAGGCGTGCAGATCCATCTCGACGCCAGGAGGGACCCACGCGTAGAACTCGAGAGGCAGCATCTCCTCGAATCCCAACTTGGCACACACCGGCGCGGAGGTCCCGCGCACCGCCTGGATCACGGCCGCGCCGGCGCCTGCGGCGCGCGCGTCGGCCAGCCGCCGCGCAACCAGCGACGTGTAGACGCCACGCCCGCGCAGGTCTCCGACCGTCGCCGCGCCACCCAGCAGCGCGATCGACGTTCCCGGGATGAACACGAGATTTCCGAAGGCTATAGGGCCGTCATGACCAGGTAAGTAGGCGTAATACGCCACCGCCCGCAAACGGTCGCCAGCCCCGATCAGGGTTTCGGTAAACCAGGTGGCGACATCGAGCGGCAAGCCGTATGCAGCCGCCGTCATAGGTATCGCTTGGCGCTGCTCTTCGATGGTGGCCGGCCGCACCTCGACCTCCGGGTTCGCTCGAATCGGCGTGGCGAGATCCGTCAGTGCCATCCCGGCCAGCTCGTCGGCCTTGACCAGTCCGGCATCCAGCAGGCGCTGCGACAGGTCGCGCGGCCGTGACGACGGGCTTGTGATCCAGCCAAACGATTTCGCCGATTCGGCGAACCTGTCTCGCAGGGCGCTGATGGTGGTGTTGGCGTTCGCGTCGTCGAGGTCGGCGCAGCCCACCAGGTTGGCGATGGGATGTGACACCGTCGACTCCCGGCCGAGCAACCCCGGGACGCGGATGTCACGGACAAGTCCCGTGACCTCGGGATAGACGAACAAGCTCCGTTCGATCGTCTCGAGCAGCTGGTCGGTGGAAGCGGGCATCGCCTGGCCCTCGCGGACTCCGAATGACGGTATCTCGGCGATGCTAGACCTACCGGTGGAAACCCATCGCGCGACGTCGGACACGATCGCGGTGTCGATGACCGCTGATGGAGAGGGGGCGCCTGCCCTGAGAGAAATGTGGGTGGTCGACCAGACCCGCTAGACGCCCTTGAATCTCAAAGCAGCTCCGCGACCATGCTCGCGGCCCGCGCCGCTGTGCCTGTCTCAAGCGGTACGAAGTCGACAGGTTGCGCGAGCAGCGCCTCGATCGTCGCGGCCAAATTGTCCGGGGTGGCTTCCTCGAAGCTCATGCATCGGCCGGCGCGATATCGATCGAGCCGGTGCCGCACGTGGAAGTTCTGCTCGCAATGATCCTTCAGCGGGAAGTAGATGAAGGGGCGACGTGCCGCGGTCAGCTCCATCGTCGTGCTGAGACCGCCCTGGGAAAGGGCGATATCGCAGGCGGCAAGGTGAAGGTCGAGGTCGGGGACGAATGGCCGCACCTCGACGCCTCTTACGCTTGGCAGCGTGCTCGGATCAATTCGGGGACCCGCGACAGCGACCATGCGCAGCGCGGGGACGCGCCGCCGAATGGCGGGGTACGCCCGCATGAGCCGGCCCAACAGCTCCGCACCCACGCCCGAGCCACCGACTGACGCAATACAGACGATCTCGTCATCGCGATAGCCGAGCCGGCGGCGCAGCTGCTTGCGGTCGCCCACCGCTTTCTGGTCCAGTCCGAGGATGTACCCGTCGGTGAATTGGTAGTGGCGTTCGGTCCAGGCACGAATCTCCGGTAGGCCCGGCCCGAAGGTACCTGGAATTACGTCCTCCGGACGGCCGATGAAAATCGCCCGGTCGCGCACTCGCGGAAAGCGCTCGACCTGCTCGATCATCTCGGCGTTGTAGTCCGCGGTCAGCGCCGCTTCGCGTGCGCCCAGGCCGGGCATCGGCATCCAGGCGACGATGTCGGTCAGCCAGACGTAGGCGGCTTGCTTCAGCTCCGGGTTCTCGTGGAGGAAATAGTCGACCTCCCAGGCTTCGTCACCGATCCAAACGTCGTAGTCCCGCTCGCGCACAGCTTCCAGAAACACCATGAAGTTGGCGATGAGGATCTCATCCATGCGTCGAAACGCCTCGAAAATGTGCAACCGGTGCGAGCTCGATTCCTGCTCGATGTGCCGCGTTTCGCTGGCCAGCTTCCGGCTGTCCGGGTGAATCCGTTCGCCGTGTGCCTCGAGCACCCGTGTGACGGGATCCTGCGCGAGCCAGTCGATCTCGAGGCCCGGTACCAGCTTTCGTAGCTCTCGGGCAACGGCAACGTCACGTCGCGCGTGGCCCAGGCCGATGGGCGATGACACCAGAATGGCGCGGCGCGGGCGCCGAAGCGCCCTCCGGTGCACCGGCGGTTGGGGCGGAGTCGGGAGCAGAAAGTCGCGAAGAGCGAGGTTGACGGCCACGGGGTCGCGCCCGTGGGAACCATGGCCGGAGCCTCGCATCTCGAGGAGCCGGCCGCCTGTCAACTCTGCCAGCTTGGCGCCGTTTTCGATGGACACGATCTCGTCTTCGTCGCCGTGGATCACCAGGACCGGGCAGGCGACCAGCCGTGCTAGCTCATCGGCGCGCGGCGCCTTGAGCGTTTGCCCGTCGTGGGTGGCGACAAGAACCTCAGGAGTGCTCTGGAGTCCCCAGCCCACGCAGTCTTCGATCTGCTTGGTGGAATGGGGCTCGGGAAAGACGCGAGCAAAGAAGAACTCCAGGAATCCACGATGGTCGCGCAGCCAGTAGTTGGCGTTGTACTTCATCCAGTCGACGTACTCGTCGTGCTCGTCGCGGAAAACGGCATCGGTCGCTGCCCGGAACTCACTGAAGGGGGGCGCGAGCGGAACGGCAGGCGCCAGGAAAACGACCGAGGTGACGCGTTGAGGATGTTCGGCCGCCATGAGCAGCGCCCACCGCGCGCCGTTGGAGAGCGAGACCAGGCCCGCGGACGGCGTGTCGGTGTCGTCCATGACCGCCAGGCAGTCGGCGGCAAAGACCTCGTCGGCGTACGCGGCCGGGCCGAGCGGGCGGTCGGAGAGCCCGTTACCGCGACCGTCCATCGCCAGCACGCGGGAGTGTCGGGCCAGGTACGGGATCTGGCATTTCCAGAAACGTGAGTCCACGATCGACCACGTCGGCAGGAGAAACACCGTCTGATCCCCCTCGCCGTAGACCTCCCAGTGCAGCCGGACGCCTTCGCGGACGGTGTAACCCTGCCGGTCGGGCTGCCTCGCTCTCATCCCGCTTTCCTCGCGCTCATTCTCTACTCGCAAGCGATGGACGGGAGGCGGGCGCGCGTTGCGCCCGCCCCATCGCCAGAGGATGTGTCACGGACGGGCTTCGTAGACGATGTTGAACGGCGTCTCGGCGATGCGCCGGAACCGCGTGAAACCTCCGGCAATCGCGACGTCGCGGATGCGGGACTCGCCCGCCTGGGCGCCCAGCGCCAATCCGACGTCCTGAGAGAGCGAGCTCGGCGTGCACAGGAAGTTGGAGAATGCGTAGTAGGCACGACCGACTGGGTTGAAGTTCTGTTCCGCGCGGTCGCCCGCGGCTGGTTCGACGATCATCCACGTTCCATCGGGAGCCAGGGCCTGACGCACATGGCGAGCCGCGCCGACAGGGTCCCCCATGTCGTGCAGGCAGTCGAACATCGTGATGAGGTCGTAGCCACCCCCAGGGAACGCCGCCGCTGCGCCGACTTCGAACTGCGCGCTTTCCTGCAGTCCGGCGGCCTTCGCCTTCTGCCGGGCGAGCTCGATCGACTCGGGGTGGTAGTCGTAGCCGGTGAATCGCGAGCGCGGATAGGCCTGGGCCATGAGCCTGGTCGATGCCCCCAGACCGCACCCCACGTCGGCCACCTTGGCGCCCACCTGGAGCTTGGCTTCGACGCCGTCGAGCGCGGGCAGCCACGAGCTCACCAGGTTCGCGTTGTATCCGGGACGAAAGAACCGCTCGCAACCCGTGGCGACGCCCGGGTCGTGTTGGTGCCACCCAAAGCCCGCACCGCTGCGGAACGCCATCTCGATCTGCGAGCCTGACTTCAAGGTGGCGGTGGCCAGCTCGAATGCGCCGCAGACGAAAGCCGGGCTGTCCTCGTTGGCCAGCGCAAGGGCTTGCTCTGGGGGCAGCTCATAGCGCTGGGTCGCCGGGTCGTAAGTGACGAAACCGCCCGCGGCCTGCGCGTTGAGCCATTCGCGGACGTACCGCTCCGCGGTGCCGGTCTTCTCGGCGAGCTCGGCAGATGTGATGGGGCCGGCCGGCGCCATCGCCTTGTACAGGCCGAGCCGGTCGCCGAGCACGATCAGCCCGGCGTTTACGGTCGCTCCAAGCTCGCCGACCACCTGGCCCATGAAGGCATTGAGCTTGTCGATGTCGATGACGGGGGTCTGCACTGCCATTTGACGTCCCTCCAAGAATTGAGATGGTTCGACCGTAGGGTCGAGCCGCCCAGGTCGCATCAGGGGCCCCACCTAGTTGTTGGGCGTGCGGGCCGCCGTAGCAGGACACTTAGCCGATGCTGCTGGGACGAGAGCGGGAGCTGCAGGCGATCGACCAGGCTCTGGCCGCGGCGCGCCTTGGCAAGAGCTCGTGCCTGCTCGTTCGGGGCGAACCTGGAATCGGCAAGACCGCCTTGCTCGAGCACGCCGTCAGCCAGGCCGGCGCGATGCGGGTGTTGGCCGCCCGAGGCGTGGAATTCGAGGCCGACGTGCCCTTCGCTGGGCTGCATGACCTCCTCCACCCCACCCTGGCACTACTCGACCGCCTGCCTCCAATCCATGCGTCGGCCTTGCGATCCTCCCTTGGACTCGGGCCCCGGATCGAGTCCGACCGCCTGATCATCGGCGCCGCCGTCCTTGGCTTGATCTCCTCATACGCGGAGGAAGCGCCCCTCCTGGTTACCGTCGACGACGCACAGTGGCTGGACCGTGCCTCGGCGGAAGCCATTGGATTTGCGGCCCGTCGCCTGTTTGCCGATCCCGTGGCGGTGCTCATCGCGGTGCGCGAGGATGAGGAGTCCCCGCTCTTGGGCGCGGGCCTTCTCGAGCTCAGCCTCGGCGGCCTGGACCAGGCGTCGGCGACCGCTCTTCTCGAGACGGCAGCCGCGGGCAAGGTGAGCGTCGACCTTGCTCAACGGATGCTTAGCGCCACCCGGGGCAACCCGCTTGCTCTGCTCGAGCTAGGCCGCGACGCCCCCCGTGCATCGGCGACGCCGCACGACGACCTGCCCGTGGCGACAAGCGTGGAGCGTGCCTACCTGCGACGTGCGGATGGGCTGTCCCCCGAAGCAAGGTGTGTGCTGCTGGTGATGGCAGCATCGGGAACTCCCGACGTGGGGCTGGTTCAGCGAGCGGCGGCAGCCCTGGGGCTGGAGCGTTCGGATGTGGAGCAAGCGGAGGCTGCCAGGGGACTTGTCATCGAGCGCGTGGGCAGCGCCGAGTTCGTCCACCCACTCGCGCGAGCCGCGATCTATCACTCCGCGACACCTTCCGATCGTCGCGCCGCCCACCGAGCGCTCGCGGAAGTGATGACGGATGCAGAGGACGCAGATCGCAGGGCCTGGCACCTTTCGGCCGCCGCAACCGGTTGGGACGCGGAGGCGGCGGCAGCCCTGGAAGGCGCCGCGCGACGCGCCCGCGAGAGTACGGGCTACGCCGCAGCCGCTAGTGCCTGGAAGGAATCGGCACGCCTGACCGAGCCGTCGGAGCTGCGCGCCGCACGGCTCTTCAATGCTGCGGAAAGCGCTTGGCTCGGAGGGCAGGCGGAAGAGGCCGTCGAGTCGCTCGGCTCAGCTCGAAAAATCGCACAGGCCCTGGAGCTCCGCGTCGACATCGACAGCCTGAGCGGCCATATCACGCTGAGGCGCGGCGCGATGGCGGAGGGCCTTCGCCTGTTGGTCGGCGCGGCCGAGGCGATCGAGCCGGTCGATCGGTTGAAAGCGATCCGCATATTTGGCGATGCCTCGGTCTCGAGCATGGGTGCGGGCCATCCGGCCGACATTCAAGCAATCGCGAAAAAGGGTCTTGCGTTGCTGCGGCCCGAAGACCCGCCCGAGACGGCGATCTTCGCTCACGTGCCTTTTGGCGCTGCGGCGATCATGGCCGCACACGGGTCGGATGGACCAGCGCACCTCCGCGAGAGCCTGTCACGCTTCCGCTTGGTTTCGAGGGACAATGCGGATCCCCTTCTGTTGATGTGCGCCGTCATCACGGGCGTCTTTCTGCGCGACGCGGAGGCGGGCCGCGATCTCGTCGAGCGAGCCCTCACCGTTGCCCGGGAGCAAGCGCCGACCGCTGCCCTCCCAGGAATCCTGTTCCTGGTGGGTCGCGATGCCGCTGCCAGCGATCGCTGGCAGCTCGCTCGTGCACAGTACGAAGAGAGCGAGCGCGTTGCGCGTGAGACCACCCAGATCAGGTGGGTGGCCGGGGCGGCGGCCGGCCTGGCATGGCTGTCCGCGCTCGAGGGCAAGGCCGATGAGTGCCGTGCTCGCGCCGCCGAGGCAATCGAGCTGGCGGACCACTACGGCCTGGGTTTCTACAGGGCCTGGGCGATGACCGCCCTCGGCCAGCTCGAGCTGGGCTTTGGACGGGCCGACTCTGCGCTTCGAGAGCTGGTTGCCTGTGAGGAGTTCCTCAGGTCGGTCGACATCAACGACCCGGATCTGTCGCCGGCGCCGGACATCGTCGACGCGCTGGTGCGCCTGGGACGGATCGACGATGCGCGCGAGGTTGCCGATCGATACGATCCCGCCGCCAAGGTCAAGGGCCTGCCGTTTGCGCTCGCCCGCGCCGCCAGGGCACGGGCGCTGGTGGCGGCGGACAAGGTATATGTCGAGGCATTCGAAGAGGCTCTACATCATCACGACGCCACGCCAGATGTTTTCGAGCGCGCACGAACACAGCTCTATTTCGGGGAGCGCCTGCGCCGAAGCCGGCGGCGCGTCGATGCACGGAAGCAGCTCCGGGCGGCGTTGAAGGCGTTCGACGAGCTCGGCGCCGCGCCTTGGGCAGAGCGGGCGATGACGGAGCTGCAGGCCAGCGGGGAAACGGCGCGGGTTCGGGATGAGAGCCACCGACAGCAGCTGACGCCGCAGGAACTGCAAGTTGCACTCACCCTGGCGGACGGCACCACGACTCGGGAAGCCGCCGCGAGACTCTACCTGAGCCCGAAGACGGTCGAGTATCACCTGCGCCATGTCTATGACAAGCTCGAGATCCGCTCGCGAGAAGAGCTCCGGTCTGCGCTGCACGCCGAATCGCGTTCGACCGGCTCTCGGAAAGCGCTGATGTTCACCGACCTGGCGGGCTCCACGAGCCTGGTCGAGGCGATCGGCGACGCAGCCTGGCACGACTTGAGCGCCTGGTTGGATGGCGAGATGCGACGCTGCTTCCACGAACACGATGGCCGCGAGGTCGACCACGCCGGCGACGGATTTTTCGTCGTGTTCGACGCTGCCGGCGACGCGATCGGTTGCGCGAGCACGATTCAGCGCCGGTTGTCGAACCACCGGCGGCTGCACGGCTACGCGCCGCAGGTGCGGATCGGCATTCATTTCGGCGAGGTCCAAGGCTCTGACTCAGCTGTCCGCGGCGCTGCGGTGCACCGCGCGGCGCGCCTTTGCGCCGCCGCGCGAGCGGACGCAATACTCGCGTCGCGCGAGGCGCTGGAGGCAAGCGGCCGGAGCGTGATCCGCCTGCAGAAGTTCACTCTGAAGGGAATCAAGGAACCGGTGGAAGCAGCGGAGGTCACCTGGGAGGCTTGACCCGGGTCCGCGATGATCCGTTCGATCCGGACCCGGGGTTCGCCGAGCTGTACGGCCGGCTCCCCGACGCGTCCGACCTCGAGCCCTGGCTGACGCTCGCGAGGAGCGCCAAGCCTCCCATTCTTTACTTGGGTGCCGGTGCGGGCCGCCTGGCCGCCCCGCTGGTGGCGGCCGGGATCGACCTGGTCCTCGTCGACGCCCACCCCGAGATGGTTCGGCGTCTTCGCGAGCGGCTGCCGACTGTCGAAATCCACGAATCGCTCATCGAGACGCTGCGCCTTGAGCGAAGGTTCGACCTGATCATCGTTCCCTCCAACATCCTCGACCGATCCGAGCTGGTCAAAGCAGCCGCACGCCACCTGGCGTCGCGCGGCCGGCTTGCGTTCGAGCTCACGAATCCACACTGGCTGGACGCCAAGCGCCATGCCCGGTACAGGGTGGTGCGCAGAGAAGTGAACCGCGCCGAAGTCGAGGTGACGTATCCGGACGGCACCATCCAAGAGGGACGGATCGAGCTCGTCTGGCCGGAAGACGTCGAGGCCTTCCTCGCCTCCGCGGGGCTACGACTCGTGCATCTCTCCGGCCATGTCGACGCAGAGCTCGATACGAGCCCGACCTTCTTCGTGGTGGCAGCTCTTGGCTAGGACCAGAACGCAATAAAGTCCTGGTTCGCCGGGCTTCTATAGTCCGCTGACCATGGCTACAGGTACGACAGCGGCAACCTCGGCCCGAAGAGCCTCCGGCTGGATCGCCCTGCTGGTGCTATTCGGAATCGCTTCGACGATCGAGGCGGCAACCGTCTCTCACGTCTTTCGTTTCCTGCCCCTGTACCTGGGGACTGTCAACGTGTCGCCCGCCGACGTGCCGGCCTGGACTGGATTCCTCAACGCCGCCTTCTTCCTCTTCGGCCTGCCCCTGGTCCCGTTCTGGGGAGTGTGGGCTGAGCGCTACGGACGCATCCCCATCATTGCCCGCAGTGCCTTCGTCGAGATGGCCGTGTTTGGGCTTTTGTGGCTGTCGCAGAATCGGTGGGAAGCGGCGTTCGCGATCTTGCTGGTCGGCTTCCAGCTCGGGAACACGGGCGTCATGCTCACCGCCCTTCGAGCAGCCGCGCCGCAAGGCAGGGTTGGATTCGTCATCTCGTTGTTCGGCGTGAGTCCGTCGCTTGGCTTTGCGTTGGGCCCCGTAGCCGGGGGCTGGCTGGTCGACCACAACGTCCTCAACCTCCACACGCTGTTTGCCGCCGATGCGGCACTGTCGCTCGCGTCCGGAGCCATGTTGCTTGCGTTCGCCCGCGAGGGTGTACGTCCGCCGGCGTCGCCCGGGTCGGCGACACGCCTGGCCCTCGACGCTCTACGTCTTGCATTCACCGGCCGTTTGACCCGGATCGTCTTCGCAGTCTTCGGACTTGCGTACTTCGCCCCGCAGATTGCGAACCCGTTCCTGCCGCTCCTGGTGGTGCGGCTTCATGGAAGCACTGCCGGCGTGGCCGGACAGATCGGCATCGTCTTCGGCGCATCGGCCCTCGTGGGCGCGCTCCTCTCCCCTCTCGCGGGCGCGGCCGGCGATCGCTATGGCTTCCGGCAGCTCCTGGGCGGGGCGTGTGTGCTCGCGGCGGCGAGCCTCGGCACGCTCGCGCTGGCGCCCGACCTCCTGTGGCTCACAGTTGGCGCGGTTGCCCTCGGGGCGGCAAGCGCCACCGCGATATCGATGGTGTTCTCGCTCCTCGCCACCGCAGTGCCAGAGGAGCGCCGAGCGACCACGCTGAATCTCGTTTTGGTTCCGATCTACTTCGCCTCGGTGGCCGGAGGTCTGGCGGGAGCCCTCCTCGTGCGCGAAGGACTCAACACCGTGTTCTGGACTGGAGCGGCGGTCGCTTTGATCGCAGCGCTGCTGTCGACCACGCTGCCGGCGCTCAGCAAGACCGATTCATGAGGCGGACAGGGTCAAGGGGTGCGACGGAAGGTTCGGACGCCGGCGATCACGATGATGAGCGCAACTACGCCCTGCTCCTTTCCTCCAACACACGGACGACTGCTCCGAAGCCCCTTCGCGCCACCGTCTCAGGGTCGTCTGCCCAGTACGACGGATTGAATGTCTCGAGGCTCCACGGCCCGGTGTAACCACCCGCTTTCAGTTGTGCGACCAGCTCGCCAAGCATGATCACGCCCTCGCCGGGAAAGACGCGCTCGCCATCCTCGATCTCGCCCAACGGCTTCGCGGGTACGTCGTTGAGGTGCACCAGTGCGAGCCTATCGATCGGAAAGTCGCCGAGCGGCGGGCTGCCACTTGCGTGCCAGTGAGTAGCGTCGATCACGAGCTCGATCCCATCGATGCCGTCCACAGTCTCGGCGGCAAGCGCCGGCGTGTTGATCGGGCAATCGGCAAACCCGAGGAACTCGAATGCGATTCGAACATCCACCGCGGCCGCGTGCTCGCGGGCGTGCTTCAATGCTTCACGCGTGCCCACCATGGCCGGGCGGGTCTTCACGCCGGGCGCCCGCGGCGGGATCGCGAGCAGGAAAGGGGATCCGATCTCTTTGCAGATGCGGATCCGTGGCGCCAGGTCTTCATCCAGGACATCACGATTCACCCGGCCGTCGCGGTGCAGCGTCAAGGCCACGCCATTGAGAGCCAGCACCTCCTCGGGGCGCGCTATCCGTGCAGTCGCGTGGACCTCCGAGACGTCGGCGAGAAGGCGCTCGGCACGGGCCTCGATTCCGGCGTAGCCCACCTCGCGAGCGATCTCGAGAACTCGCTGAGTCGGCGTCGTCATCAGCGTGGCGCCGTTGAGATGGATCGCCGTCACTTCTCGCGGATCACCCCGAAGGTCAGGCCGGCAACGATGTACCTCCGCCCGATGACCATCAGGATGAGAGGAAGCGCCATAGCGATCACGCCCGACGCGGCCATGTCGTTCCAGATGATCTCGAACTGCGTGACCAGCCCCTGAACGCCGACGGGGAAGGTCTGCGAGTTGGGAGTGGCGGTGAGGATCAGTGCGAAGAGGAACTCGCTCCACGCGAACGTGAAGACGATGATCGCGGCGGCCATCACGCCCGGGGCGGCAAGTGGCAGCAGCACTCGCCAGAACGCGGTCCATCGATTGGCCCCGTCCACGAGGGCCGCCTCCTCCAGCTCGATCGGGATCTCGGACAGAAACCCCTTGAGCATCCAGATGGCGAAGGGCAGATTGAACAGCGAATAGATCCCTATGAGCGCAATCGGTTGGTCGTAGATCTGCAGCGTCCGCACGATGGCGAAATACGGGATCACGACGGCGATCGGCGGCAGAAACCGTAGTGACAGGGCCCAGGTGAGGATGTTCACCCGCAGCGCCACTGGCACCTGCAAGCGCGTGATCGGGTAGGTGATAAGCAAACCAAGGACGAGGGTCACCACCACGGTCGAGAAGCAGACGATCACGCTGTTCTTGAGCAAGACCAAGAATCCACGGTCGATCAACACGCTGGAATACGCGGCCAGCGTCGGGTCGTGCGGCAGCAGGTGGACCGAGCTCGCGAAGAGCTCGCCCTTGCTCTTCAGCGAGGTGACGACCAACCAGTAGAGAGGGAAGCCGTAGATGATCCCGGCCAGGCCAAGGCCGATCACGGCGATGGCGAGTCTTGGGAGATTGACCGGTCGTCGGCGTCTCCTCATGCGCGCTCCAGAGGGAGAAACCGGGTGATGACGGTGTACAGGAGGCTGAACGACACGAGGACGACCACCGCGAGCGCGGCCGCCTGGCCCATGTCGAAGAACTTGAACTCGACCCTGTACATGTAGAGGCTCAGCAGCTGGGTGGTCGTCCCCGGGCCGCCGCCCGTGAGGATGAACACGTGGTCGAAGACGCGGAGCACGTCGGCCAGCCTGAAGAACAGGATCAGAAGAAAGAGCGGGCGGAGGTAGAAGAGGTCGATGTAGATGAATTGCTTCCACCAGGTGGCGCCATCGATCTGGGCGGCTTCCACGGCTTCACGTGGCACGGTCTGCAGCCCCGAGAAGAGGACCAAGTAGACGAAAGGCGTCCACTGCCACACGTCCACGCTTGCCACCGACAGCATCGCGAGATACGGAAGGCCCAGGAAGTCGATCTCCTGGTGGATCACCCCCAACCGTTCCAGGATGACGTTGAGCACCCCATAGCTCGGGGCGTATATCAGGCGCGCCACCACCCCGATCGCAACGGGTGGCACGACCAGGGGCAGGATGCCCAGGACGTAGATCGCCGCCCGCAAGCCGGGCCGGCGGACGGTTCGATGCACCAGGAGCGCAAAGCCCAAACCGAGGAGAAATTCGATTGGAAGCACGATCGCCGCGTAGATGCCGGTGGCGCGGATCGCCTCATAGAGCAGCGGGTTGCCGAGTGCGCGCGAATAGTTTCGAAGCCCGACCAGGGTCCCGTCAGCGTCAGTGATCGACTGCCCGATGACAAGGATGAAAGGAATGGTCACGATCACGAAGACCGCGCCCAGGGCGGGCAGGAGAATCAGGTACGCCTGACGCTCCTGCCGGCTGAAACGGCGCTTGCCGACCTTCACGACCGGCCCGGCATCGGCGGCCGGAAGATCGGCGACGACCGAGTCACATCGTCAATTAAGAGGGGTAGCCCGCCTGCTTCATGGTCGAGCGAATCTGCGTGGCGGCAGCGGTCAGCGCGTCCTTGGGCGATTTCAGCCCGGCCACCGCCTGGTTGACGGCGGTGCCGTAGATCGTCTCGACCGCATTCCACTGGTCGGTCCGCGGCCGCCAGTTGGGCCCGCCGGCCAGGGATTGCGCCAGCGCCGGGAAGTACGGGTTGGCCTGGCCCAGGGTCGCGTCGTTGAGCAGGCTGGTGCGGGTCGGGATGCCGCCGTTCTGAACGTAGGTCTTCATGTTGTCGGGCTTGATCAGCCATTTGATGAAGTCGGCAGCTGCCGACCCGTTCTTCGAACCCTTCGGGATCCCCATCAGCCAATTGCCCATCATGCCGATGCCCTTGCCACCCTTGCCCTTGGGGATCGGGATGTAGGCCATCTTGCCGATCACCTGCGAGACGCCCTGCGCCTCGACCACCCCCGTGACCTCCGCCGGCCAAGTGGTGGATTGGAGCGCCTGCCCGATTGCGATCAATCGGTCGCGGTCGGCGGCGTCAGTGTTGGCGGCGCCTGGTTCGGCGTACTTCTTCAGTGTCTGGGTGAGGAACGTGATCGCGTCGATCGACTCGGTGGAGTCGAGCGTGACCTTCCAGCTGGTGTCGAAGATGTCGCCCCCGAACGACCAGAGAATGGGCAGCGAGTCGCTGCTCGCGGGGTTGGTGGCCTTGCCGCGGATCACATAGCCGTAGAAGTTCGACTTGTTGAACTGCTGGGCGTTGGCCAGCACGTCATCCCACGACGTTGGCGCGGTCGTGACCATGTCTTTGCGGTACATGAACATCTCGACGTTGCCGACGACCGTGATTCCGTACAGGTGCTGTGACTTCCCTTGCTCGGTTGGCGGTACCGGCCCCTTTGGCGGCGGCCACGTGCCGACGTCGTAGACGATGCTCGGAATGTCCGAGTCGCGCGTGAATCCGAAGTTGGAGTCCAGGGGTTGGAGCGCGCCCATGGTGCCGAACTTGGGCATCCAGGGGTCGTCCATCATGCACAGGTCGTAGGAAGATCCATTGGCCTGGAAAGTGGTGACCAGCTTTTCGAACAGCTGGTCGTAAGGAAACTCGACGACCTCCATCGTGATGCCGGTCTGCGACTGGTACATCGGCGCCACTTTCTTCAGCGGCCCGTCTTCGGCACCCTGAACAGCGGCGATCGTCAGCTTCGATGGCTTGTTGGAGGTCGGGGTGCTCGAGTTGCACGCCTCGAGGATCGTTGGGAACGATGTCAACAATGCCCCCGCCACGGCGGTGCGTTTGACGAATTCACGTCGTGTGATTGGGTCCATTTGAACCTCCTTTGAGGCGGAACCGGTCCCTTACGACTGCAGCCTATCCCCCGCGGCCTTTTGTCTCCCGAATCGTATCAGTTGCGTGCGCAGTCAAACCCAGAGCTGGAGCGTCTGCACGCCCATACCGGCCCCATCCGCGGTGCCCGAGCACCTCATAGGACCGCCCACGAGATTCTGCGGTCCCAAGCTGATCGGTATAGATTTCGGGTGGAATGGCTCAGCGTGTCACCGTCCGCGAGCGGATCGACCCAGCGATTACCGCCTCGCTCTTCGCCAACTACCGGTCCTCCGCCGATGCGGTCACCGAGCTGGTCGACAACGCCATCGATTCGCGCCTCGCGGGAACGCCGCTCGAAGTCTTCCTGCAGGTCCATCCGTCTTATTTCGTCATCGAGACCCGTGGCGGGGAGGGCATGGGGCCGGCCGAGCTCGAGCGCAACTACCTTCGTTGGGGCGGGTCTCCCAAGCGGGGCCGCAAGCTGCTCGGCCAGTACGGCCAGGGTGGCAAGGCGGCGATCGGCCATCTGGGGCGCAGCTTCGCCGTAGAGTCCAGCCGGCCCGGCGACGCCGACGTCTGGCGTTTTGCGGACACCGACTACCGAGACCGATCCAAGCTCAAGACCTACGAGTTGAAGGTGGTTCCCAAGCGCGTTCCGCTTGAAAGTGGTTATGTCCGAATTCGGATCGAGGGCGTTGACAAGCGACTCGATGCTCGCCGGCTCGGAATTCGACTCGGCGACACCTACCGGCCCCTGATCCTGCGCGCCGAAGTCAGGATTTCGGTCAACGGCGCCCGCGTCGAAGCTCCGCCGATGACCTTCGAGGAAGAGCATCGCTTCGCCGTTCGCGCGGCAGGCACCACGCTCAGGGGTTGGTACGGAATCGCTGACCCGGAAGGCCGGGGCGTCGACTATGTGCCGGGACTGCGCTGCTACAAGCTCGGGCGGCTGATCACGAGCGGCGAATTCTTCGGCCACCCCAATGCAGTCCAGGTGTCCGGCATGGCCCGCCTCGTTGGCGAAATCGATCTCGCGCCTGTTCCGCTGACGATGAACAAAAGCGACTTTGCCCGAGACGGGGAACAATGGATCGCGGTCGAAAAGAGAATGCACGGGCTGCTGGCGCCAATCGCCAGGCGACTGGCCGAGGACGAGCTGGCGCCACCTCCGGCCTCCGCCCTCAAAACGGCCGAGCAGGTCCGCCGCCTCTTGAGCAAGGTGCTCAAGCTCACCGAGCGCGAGGAAATGTTTCGGGGCCTGGCGGCGGCACGGTCCCAGGCTGCCATGACGACGGGCAAGCACGAGCGGGTCGAGGTCGATTCCGCCGCCCCAAGGGCCCCAGGCCGGCCGGCGGATGAGAACGAACCAAGGCGGCGTGGATTCGGGCAAATCGTTATTCGCCCGCTCGACTCGAACATTCGCAGCCAGTCGGTCATCGAGCACGGGTCGACAACGGTGGTGATCAACTCACGCCATCCGTTGTTCCTCAAACGCAAGGGCGACATCTGGTATCAGCTCGAAACGGCGGCTCGCGAAATCTTCAAGTCACTCGAAGGCGCCAACATCGGAGACTATGAGCGGCGCGTCAACGAGGTGTTGTTGCTCGCCTTCCAGCTCCGCGGCCGCCAACGCGAGGCGAGGACTCAGAGACCGTCGCAGCTGCCGCTGATCAGCACCTAGTCGCCGCGGTCCAACTGTGGTCTGGCCTCGTCATGCCGGCTGACGAAGGAAGTCCGGCATATGTGACGAACGGCACTCGCGCGAGGTGACGCCCGGCATAGCTCCGGTGGGCCGGCGACCGGATGCTAGGCGGCATGAGCGAGAACTACAAGCTTTACGCGCAGAAGCAGGCGGAATCGCGAGCGGCTCGCCTTGCCAGTGGTCCCTTGCGCCAGCAGCTGGAGGACATTCTCCAGTTCGTGCGCAAGTGTGAGTTCGCGTGGGTCGGCTGATCGGCTCGACCGGGCGCTGATCACCCGATAAACCGAGCGTACAATGCCACCACCCGCGGGCAGGCCGCGGCGTCCGCGTTCACAGCACATGGAGGGGTCAGGGGCCATGGCGCAGAGGGGCGGGTCAGAACAGCGGGGCGGGATACTCATTCGAGGTGCAAGCGGTCACCTCTTCTTCATGCGAGACGGCGACGACGAGCCCAGGCGGCTGAGCGCCGAGATCGCGGCGAAGATCACCGGTGCGTTGGGGCGGGAGCCGTCAGGCGAGCTGCTGAGCTTCCCCGCCAACGAGCGCGTGATCGAGGCGTTGGAGGGCGAGGTCGGCGAGCTGCCCTTCTGGGGCGTGATCATCTGGTGGGGGAGGCGCCTCAGCCGATAGGTCACTCGCTGTGAATGCCATCGGTGCGGCCAAGGCGTATCGGTCGGGCACGCACCGGACGGTGGCGCCGGACGAGACCCTGCGGCGCGGATTGCGCTATGCGCCGGTCATGGGGATCACCAGGATCGCCAACGTGACCGGCCTCGACTCGATTGGAATTCCGGTGGTAATGGTCTGCCGGCCGAACTCTCGCTCGCTCGCAGTCTCACAGGGCAAGGGACTCGAGCTCGCAGCAGCCAAGGCATCGGGGCTGATGGAATCGATCGAGACTTATCACGCCGAGACGATCACCCTACCGCTGCGGCTGTGCAGCTATGAGGAGATCCGCTACACGCTTCCCGTCGTCGACGTGGGTCGGCTTCCGGCGGTCTCCACGAGCCCCTTCAACGCCAATTCGAGAATCCTGTGGTGCGAAGGCCGCGACCTCATGAGCGGGGAGCCGGTGTGGGTGCCGTACGAGCTTGTCCACACCGACTACACGTGGCCGCAGGCCGCCGGCAGCGGTTGCTTCGCGAGCACCTCGAACGGCCTGGCGTCGGGCAATCACATCCTGGAGGCCGTCAGCCACGGGATTTGTGAGGTGGTCGAGCGGGATTCGACCACGCTGTGGAGGTTTCGCGACCAGGCCGCCCGCGACTCGAGCCGCCTCGACCTGGCGACGGTCGACGATCCTGCCTGTATTCAAGTGCTGGAACGGATCGGGCGCGCCGGACTCGCGACCGACGCGTGGGAGACGACCTCCGACATCGGTATCGCGTCTTTTATATGCGTGATCTACTCGCCTCGAGCCGAACCAGCTCGCAAGATCCCGCCCGCGCTCGGAAGTGGAGCGCATCCAGCTCGGTCTGTCGCGCTGCTTCGCGCGCTGACCGAAGCCGCGCAGGGCCGGCTCACCCAGATCGCGGGCTCTCGGGATGACGCCGGCAGGAATCGCTACGGCGATCATCGGTATGCGTTGACGCTCGATGGCTTGCGACGCCGACGATCAGGTGCCGCGGCTCGGACCTTCCGCAATGCGCCTGACTGGGACAGCGACAGCTTCGACAGCGATGTGCGGTGGGAGCTGGACCGGTTGCGCGATGCCGGTATCGACACCGTGATCGTCGTCGACCTCACCAAGGATGCGTTCAAGATTCCGGTCGTTCGCGTCATCATCCCTGGACTCGAGGGGCTAAACGAAGTTCCGGGCTACGTGTCGGGAAAGCGCGCGCGCGAGGTGGCCGCAGGCAACCGATGAGCGTGGTCATCTTTGTCGGCCCGACGATCACCACGGCCGAAGCGCGCACTGTGCTCGACGCCGACTATCGGCCGCCCGCCGCCGAGGGTGATGTGTATCGCGCAGCGCGCAGGCGACCTCAGGTGATCGGAATCATCGACGGCTACTTCGAGCGGCTTCCCTCCGTGTGGCACAAGGAGATCCTGTGGGCCATGAACCAGGGGATCCACGTTTTCGGCAGCGCCAGCATGGGCGCCCTCCGCGCCGCCGAGCTCGACGCGTTCGGGATGGAAGGGGTGGGATCGATCTTCGAGGCCTACCGGGACGGATCTCTCGAGGACGACGACGAGGTGGCAGTCATCCACGCCACAGCGGAGTTCGCGTTTCGGCCCGCCTCCGAAGCGATGGTGGACATTCGCTGCACCCTTGCGAAAGCGGTCGAGGCCGGAGTTCTCAGTACGGCGAGCGCCTCGGCCATCGAATCGGTGGCGAAGTCGATGTTCTATCCAGACCGGACCTACCAGCTGATCGCTCGCCGCGCGGCCGAGCTCGGGGTATCTCGCGCCGAGGTGGGCGCGTTCATGCGGTGGCTGCCCGAAGGCCGCGCGTCCCAAAAGCGCGCCGATGCTCTGGCCATGCTTCGACTCATCCGCGAGCGAGTCGCCAAAGGTATCGAAGCCAAGCGCGTCAACTACTTTTTCGAGAATTCGGCCATGTGGGAGCAGGCATGGCGACTCGCCGGCGAAGCCGATCGGGGTCGCGCGGAGCCGACGGAGCCGATCTTGCTCGAATCCGTGCTCGATGAGCTGCGGCTCGAAGGCGACGCATTCAAGCATGCCCAGCAGGCCGCCATCCTGCGCACCCTCGCCATCACCCAGTCGTACATCCAGGGGTTTTCGAACACTGCACCGCCAGACATCCCGAACCGGGACCAGTGGATGCGAGCAAACAACCTGGATGAGGTTCAGCTTGCCGGCCTGCTGGACGACGAAGCTCGGGTGCGGTGGGTCACCAGCCTCGCCGAGTTCGAGGCAACCGGTTACTACCTGGATCACCTACGGGTTTCCGGCGAGTATCCGAAGTTGGTCGAACGCGCCGAGCTGAAGCGCATAACGCTTGCGGAGATGGGGCTGGAGGACCCGACGCTCGCGGATGCCGGGCTCGAAATGGAGGAGCTGCTGAAGTGGTATTTCGAAGACCAGCTCGGGCGCAGCATCCCGACCGGACTTCGCGACCACACAAGGGCGCTCGGCTTCGAGAGCTTGGAGTCGTTTCAGCGGTCGCTGCTCCGCGAATACTGCTTCGTTCGGGCCCAGCGAGTCACCGGGGCCATAGGCGGCTAGCATTCGCGGCATCGTGGCCGTGGTTCGGGCCCTGTGCCCGGTGCTCGTCGGCCGCGAATCGGAGCTGACCGAGCTCGAGGATGCACTGTTGGCGGCGATTCGCGGCGAAGGCCGGATGCTGCTGCTGGCCGGGGATGCCGGCATGGGCAAGACCCGACTGGCGACCGAGCTCGGAGAGCGCGCGCGTGGGATCGGGGCCGCTTACTTGAGCGGCGGCTGCTCGGACGCGCCTCTTGCGCTGCCATACCTTCCCTTCCTCGAGGCGCTCGGAAACTACGTCGCGCGCGCTGACCTGGCGGCGCTGCGCGAGCGCCTCGGCAGATCCGCCGCGGAGCTCGGCAATCTCTTCCCCAGGCTCGGACCCGCGCCCTCGGAAGCAGGTGATCCGAGCCAGGCCAAGCTCCGATTCTTCGAGGCGATCCTGCATTTGCTCGAGGTCGTCGCGGCGGAGTCCGGCTTGCTGCTCGTGGTCGAGGACCTTCACGGGGCGGACGCTTCGACAAGGGAGTTGCTGGACTTCCTCGCCCGCCGCCTCCCCGGCGCGCGCGTACTGGTGCTGGGAACGTTCAGGGCCGAGGAGATCGGCCGCAAACACCCGCTCCTGCCGAACATCCAGGGCTGGCGCCGGAGCGGCCTCGCCCAGGTGGTCGAGCTGAAACCGCTCGACGCCCGATCGGTGGCGGGAATGGTGGAGGCAATCTTCGATGACCCGGCCCAGGCCGACACCGGGCCATTCCTGCACGAGCGCTGCGAGGGCAATCCGTTCGTGCTCGAGGAGCTCTTGAAGGAGGCGCTCGACAGGGGCGACATCTTTCAAACCGAACAGGGCTGGGGGCGCAAGGAGCTCACCGACTTCAGGCTGCCCAAAACCGTTCGCGATACGATCCTCCTTCGGCTCGAGCGCCTTCAAGACGGCCAGGTTCGAATGCTGAGAGCCGCCGCGGTCCTGGGTGACAGCTTCAAAGACTCCACGCTGCTCGCGGTCGCGGGCCAGGACCTGCCTGCCGTCCAGGAAGCGCTGCGCGCGTGTGTGCAGGAGCAGCTTCTGCACGAGCAGCTCGACAGCATCGGCATGTACCGATTCCGGCATTCGCTGACTCGCGAGGCCGTCTACGAAGACCTGGTCTCGACTGAGCGGCAGGAGTATCACAGCCGCGCGGCGGATGCGCTGCGCGCTGAGTCCGGCTCCAACCCGGTCCAGATCGCGAATCACCTCTTCGCGGCGGGCCGATCAGAAGAAGCGGTGCCGCTCTGCCTGACGGCCGCAGCCCAGGCCCAAGAGACCTGGGCGCTGCTGGATGCCGCGAACCTCTATGAGAAAGCCCTGCCGTATGTGCGCGATCCACTGGCCCGCGCCGATGTCCTGGAGCGGCTCGGGCGCTGCCTCAGCCATGCTGACCGGCCAGGCGCGGCCAGCGCCGCGGAGCGCAACCTCCTCGAAGCGGTGCGGCTGTTCGAAAGCGCCGGCGAGCGCGTCAAGGCGGCGCGCGTGCGCGTGGACCTGGCCGCGGCGTACTACCCGCGCCTGCGCCATGCCCAGGCTGAAAATGAGCTGCGGCTCGCAGTCGGCGTGCTCGAGCCTCTTGGGCCGAGCGCGGAGCTGGCCGACGCCTACAACCAGCTCTCCTTTTTCAGGGTCGTCGAGCTCGACGGGCCCGGGTGCACCGAGTGGGCGAAAAAAGCGCTGGCCGCAGCCGAGGAGGCAGGCGCCGGCCTGGCCGAAGTTCGCGCGCAGAACCTGTTCGGCCTGGGCCTGGCCTGCGAAGGCCGCGTCGACGAGGCCCTCGAGTGGCTCGACCGCTCGTCGTCCATGGCCGTCAGGCGCGGATGGAGCTGGTACGCGCTGGCCTCGATGAACAACTCTCTGATCTTGCTGCCGCTCGAGCGCTGGGACGAGGTGCCGGCGCGGCTCGACCGGATGCGGGCGGTCGATCCAGACCATTTCACGACCCTGAACTGCGAGGCCTGGGCATGGGTCGGACAGGGGTTTCCTGCCCGGGCCGCTCAAGTGGCCGAAAAGGCACGCCAGGCGTCGGCCAGCCGAGAGTGGGCGGTGAGCGTGTTCTGGACGAACTGCACGCTGGCGCTTGCCTACTCGGCGATGGGGCGTCTGGACGACGCCCGCCGCGCGCTGCCGCGTGCGGATCCCACGCTTCACAAGCAGGACCAGCTCTCATTGTGGGGAGCCGAGCTGCAGCTCGTCGTCGCCGGCGGCAGGCCCGGTGCCGGCGTCGTGGCGGCACGGCCCGTGGAGGACCTGGTCCCCGGCTGGGCATGGGCGCTGGAACGGGTCCTTGCCCTCCAGGCCCTGGTCGACCTCGGCGCCGCCGAGCAGGTCGAAGGCGACTTGCGAGCCGCCCCGGACACCGGCTTTTTCAGGGCTGTCCGCATCGATCTTGCCCGCCTACGGGCCGACCATGCGGAGGTCCTCGCCAAGGCCCCTGGCCTCATTCAACTCGCCAGTCGCGTCGGCGCCCGGCTGTTCGCCGACCGTGCGCGGCTTGCGCTGGCGGAGGCGAGCGCAGGCTCGGGTGACCGCGGGGCCGCGGCCGCCTTGCTCCAGGAGGTGATGACCAGCGCGCTGGAACGCGAGCACTGGTGGCAGCAGGAGCAGGCGCGGCACCTGGCCGACAGGTTGGGCATCCGCCTCGTCGAAGACGTGACCCCAGCGCGCGAAGAGGAGCCCCAGGCCACGGGCGAGCGTTTCGTTACCGTCCTGTTCGCCGACGTCCGTGGCTATTCCGCCATGACGCGGAAGGTGGCGCCGGCAGTGATGGCCGACAAGATCGCTTCGCTGCAGCGCTCAGCCGCACGCGAGGTCGCGCGCCACCATGGAACCGTGGACAAGTTCGCCGGCGACGCCGTGATGGCGACCTTCAACGTAAGGGGCGCGACCGTGGACCATGCCAGCCATGCTCTGAGGACCGCGATCGCCATCCGCGACCGAGCACGTTATCTCGGCCTGGCGCTCGGGATCGGGATCGCGACAGGCCCGGCCATCGTCGGCCGGCTCAGCCCGGGTGCCAATGTGAGTGTCCTCGGCGAGACCACGAACCTGGCTTCGCGCCTGCAAGCGCAGGCGGGACCGAACCAGATCATGGTCAGCGAGGAGGCATGGAGGCGATTGCGCGACCACATCGACGGCACGGCGGAGACGCTCGAGCTGAAGGGATTCGACCGCCCGGTGGCGGCATACCGGGTGGGTTGAGTCTCAGATGACAGCACCCGCCGAGGCTCTGGCTCTTCTGGGCGCGACGCCTCTGTTCGCGGGCGTGGCGTCCGCGGACCTCGAACCCCTGCTCGCCGATTTTCGCCTTCGACGCTTCGCCGCCGACTCATACATCTTTCGGGAGGGTGATCCCGGCGATCACATGCACCTGGTCACTCGTGGCGAGGTGAAGATTTCGCGTACGACCGAGGCCGGCAGCGAGGTCGTCTTCGCAGTGCTCGGCGCCGGCGACGTGTTCGGTGAGCTTGCCGTCCTGCAGGAAAACGCCACGAGAAGCGCGGACGCCCAGGCGCTGGCCGAAACGGAATGCTATGTCCTGCACAGGCAAGCCGTGGTCGCATTTCTCGTTGCCCACCCGGCCGTCATGTGGCGTCTTGTCACGGTTCTGAGCGACTACATCCGCCGCAAGGACGAGGCGTATTCCGACCTGGCCTTCAACGACATCCCCGGCCGTGTCGCACGAAAGCTGCTCGAGCTGGCCGCAGCCCGCGGCGGTTCGGGCGCCGAAGCGCAGGTCACGGTGCCGCTTTCGCAACGCACGCTCGCCGGACTCGTGGGGGCCAGCCGAGAGAACGTCAACCGCGCCCTCAGCCGTTTTGCCGCGCTCGGCGCGATCAAGCTGGAGCGCGGTCGAGTCACCGTGCTGCGCCCGGAGGAGCTTCGCCGCCGCAGCCTCTGATCGTCGTGTGTCGAACATCACGCACCGATGGTGATGCGCGGCATAGGAGTGACGCCCGAGCCCGCATACGCTCGGTTCGTCCCGCCAGAAAAAGTAATTCAGAGGATGTGAAATGGAAGCCAGACGGACGTTTCAAGGCGAAGCAAGCGGATCGAAGTTCTGGATCGTCGTCGCCGCGCTGTTGGCAGTGATGGCCCTGGCCGTCGCCGGCCTTTACATCAGCAAGGCCGCGAGCTCGACCTCGGCCGCCACACCGGCGACCAAGCACGTTGTGCTCTCGGGACCCGGACCGATGGCGCCGAACGTCAAGGACCGTGACCCCGAGACTTCTGTGCCGGCCGTGCGATCACTCAAGCACCCGGGCTACATCTAGGTCTTACCCCTCGTCGTGGAGCGGCGCTCCCCCATAGCGCCGCTCCACTTTTTTGTTTGCGATTCCGCACGTCTGGCGCCAAACGAGCCCTTGCGCTCGCGGAATTCCGCGTTTTTGGCGTCAGCGGTGCTTTATGCCAACGGAGAACGGGTCATCAGTAGCAGTGGTCGTCCCAGGGCAGATCCGGGGCGAGCGTTCCGTCCTCGAGCCATTTACGTACTCCCTTGAGAGCGAGCTGCTCGGAGACGAAAAAGTTCCTCGGTATCGTCGTCTCCTGGTCCCACTCGATGGGAATCTCCGGCCCGCCGTTGTGTCCGGTGACCTTGGTGCAGTGCTGCGTAAGGCCATCCTCTGAGCTGTGGATGAGCGTCCATCCAAACGGGGCGACCCCGATCGCGAGGAAGCCCCAGGACTTGTCGTTGGCCTCGAGCGTCAGCCCTGGGTATCTGCCCGCGGTCACCTTGTATCGCTCTAGAAGTTGTGCCGCCCGCGTCGCCACCTCGTCCGGCGTCGCGATCTCCTCCGAGCTCTCCTTGTAGGTCTTCGGGTCCCAGCTGAGCAGACGAGCTCGGGCTGTCATTTCTCGACCCACCCGGGCACCCCTCCGGTGAAATCCCACTCGCCCACCGTGCCGTCGACATTGAGGAAATGGACCCTCAGCGTGGAACCTTCCGGCAGGAGCTTGAAGAGAACGGTCCGGCAATTGGCCGCGCCGGGGCCGCAGGGCGGCTTGTTGATAAACAGATCGGCATTCTTGATTCCAAGCTCGTTCATGATTCCGGCCGCGTGGCCTTCGACATGCTTCCAGGCGAAGGTCAGTCCCGAACCCTTTCCGCCCTCGAGGTTGTCGGTCAGCCATGTGCCCGGACCTTGCGTGCCACTCCTGAGCGGCACCTCCACATTCCCGACGCGCAAGATGCCCTGCGCCGGCGGCCCGTCGTAGGCAGGGACGTTGGGGTGGAGATCACTACCGATCGCGCTCAGGTCGTCGTTACCCAGGTTGGTCAGCTCGAGTCGAACGCGAATCCTGCGCCCCCCGATCTCCGCCCCGGCGGCGCCGCCGACCCCGCCGGCCACCACATCGAGGGCGTCCACCTGGCCGTACTGGATCTCGTCGAGCACCACCGAGGTGCCGGCGCCGCTCGCACCGCCGACGGCGAGACGTCCGAGCCTCGTCGTCATGAGCACGGAAACCGATTCAGGAAGGAACGCGTCGCCCGCGGCCGTGACACCGACCCCGAGCGTTCCACCCACGAAGCCGCCTGCGGCGCCCATCTCGCCCCACTGCAGCACCTCGCTCCAGCTGAAGTCTTTCTGGTCGTGAAAGAGCCAGATCTTCTCGGGCTGGATCGCACCCGCGTCGATCGCCATCGCATCGACGGCGCCGAAGACAGCCCCGACCATGATCGTGGCCACGATGTCCGCAGCTGTCGCCGTCAGGGTCATACCGACACCTGCGGCGCTCGCCACCAACCCCGCCGAGACCGCACCGGCCGCGACGTCGGAGATTCCAACCGTGAGCACGCTGAGCGCCACCCCGATGACTACGGCCGTGGCCACCTCGGCCACCAGTCGCTCGACCTGCTGGCGCGCCTCGTCGACCGCTTTCGCGTACTGGTCCAGGGCGTCGGCCATGGCGAGGCATGCTTGCGAGCAGGAAGGCAGGTAACCGTTGGCGCCTGTCCACTTCTGCCAGTAGGCTCCGAAGGCGGCCATCGCTCGACCGTCGTTGTCCGCGGCGACGTTCAGCGCCGCCGACTGGCTTGCGATCTGAACCCTCTCGAGCGCGTGCGCCATGTCGCGCCAGGCTCGTGCCGCCGCCCGCAGCTTTTCCGAATCCGCGGCCGGCCACCAGATGCCTGCCTGCACGTGCTGGACTTTGTCGTCCTGCTTGGTGTGCTGTTGCGGAGGAACGAAGCCGGGCATCTACCGGCTGCGCACCTGGCTCGCCGAGTCGCCGCCCAGGTAGTTCGTGGCCATCACATCGAAGGCGTCGCCGATGCCTCCGAGGCCCTCGACCAGGTTGGCCATCGCCTTGTCGAGCTTGGCCACGTTGGGCTTGTACGCGGCCCCGAATGTGTGCCCCTGCTCGTCGTCTCCGCAGACGTCGCCGAGCGCACTCAGGCTCTCTCTCAGCCGGGCGAGCGCGGCATCCAGCTCGACGCTCTCGAGTGAGAATCGGGCCGACGCGCGCAGCAGACTCTCCGGGTCGACGGAGAACTCTTCTGGCATCGCGACCTCAGGTCCAGATCGAGCTGTTCTTACGCTCCGTGCTCGCGTAGTTGTCGCCAGCTGTTCGCAAGGCCTGCGCCATCTGCCGGAGCACCTGGTTCATATCGTTCGCGCTTGCGTCCCACCGGGACTGCAGCGCCTGGTATTCGCTGGATGCGTCGCCGGACCAGCTCGCGACCATGGGCGCGAGGTAGGCCTTGAGGTCGCTCAGCTGCTGCGCGATTTGCGATGCGACGGAGTCCGTGTCCATCGCCGCCTCGTTGATGGCGCCGAAGGTGACGAGAATGTGACCGTCGTGGCTCATTTCTCCTCCTATCCGCCCAGCTTGCGGGTGATCGAGGTGAATGTCTGCTGTGCGCCTTCCTCGGTCACGTTGTAAGTGCTGTGCACCTTGGCCAGCCCGTCGCCGATGGCGCGCAGCGCGCTGTTCAGCTGCGTCGCGTCCTGGTGCCAGCGGTCCTTCAAGACCTGAAAGCTGGTCGCCGCGGAACCCTGCCAGGTGCCCATCAGGGGATCGAGGCGGGCGAGCAGGTTGCTCAGCTGCGACTGGATTTGCGCGTTGACCTCGTAAACGTGCTGAGACGCCGCCTGCATCGCGGACAGCTCCGCACGGAAGTTGGAACTCATCCTTGGTTAACCTCCAGTCGAGAGATCCGGCCTGACGGCGAGCACCCTCGCGATCATCCTAAGCCCGCCAGGCTGATTTGAACCCCACGTTATCCTCCGTTCCAATCATGGATGCGCAGCTGCTCGTGACTGTGGAAAGTGCATCAGGGCGTCACGTGTTGCGTGTGCCGCAATCCGCGCGCGTGGAGGACGTCTTGCCGGGCATCGTGCAGGTCTGCGAGGGTCGAGCCGATGGCGTGAGGTGGAAGCTCAAGCCGCTTGGCGAGGATGTGCTGGCGGCTGATACGAGGCTCTCTGACTCCGGCCTTTTTCCTGGCGCCGTGCTGCAGCTGATCGAGCCAGAACCGATGCCCCCCTCCCCCCATCCCACGCATGTAAAGGAGAGAGTGGTCGGACGCGATTACCTGGGATCGCTGGACGGCGCCATCGCCGCGCGCGACATCTCGCGAAGCATGGTGGTCGCCGTGGCAGCGGCCCATCCCGGCGCCGGCACGACCACGGTGGCCGCGCTCCTGGCGACCCTGCTCGGCCGCGTGCGACAGGACTCCGTCGTGGTGGCCGACGCCAACCCCGAGTCGGGTGCTCTGAGCCACTGGCTCGCACCCGACGCCTCGCGACCAGACTTCTCAACTGATCTTGGGCCGCAGCCCGTGCTCACGGCACTCGTCGGGCTCGGCGACCGGACATCGGTGCTGCCGGCGGCGGCCGGCGAGGTGGATTGGGCCGAGCTCATCGAGCACCTTCGCCGCCTTCAGAAGATCGTGGTGCTCGATTGTGCCGCCGGGTTCCGCAGGCCTTCGTCAAGCGCAGCCATCGGCGCGGCAGACCTCGTAGTGCTGGTCACGAAATCGCCGGCAAGGGCGCCCGAGCTGCCACTGCGAAAGACGGTCGTTGTGGTCGAGAACCAGGCTTCGCGCCGATCTCGCTCGCCACGCGCATCCGGCAGACCTCACGTCGTGACCCTCGTCGACGAGCCCGCCGCCGCGGACCGGCTCAAGACTCGCGGGTTCTCATGGAACAACGCGCCGGAGTCATGGCAGGAGTCGATTCGCGAGCTGGCCGCCGTGCTGATCGGCAGCGCTAGCTGAGGCCGCGGGCGAAGCGCACGACCGCGTCGTAGACGCCCAGGACCCCGAGGGCGAGCGGCACGGTGGCCGCGATCGCGATCCACTCGATCGTCCGCAACCGGCGATGGACCGGCGCCGGCATTGTCCAACCGCGGATCGCGCCCGCCGCGGCGCCGAGAAGGAGGCCGTCGGCGATCAGGACCGTGGCCGCGATCGCCGGTCCGCCGCCGGCTACGAGCGGGAACTCGAGCAGCAGCACGCCGACGAGCGCGGCAGCGAGCAGGGGCGCAACCTCCGTCGCGAAACGATGGTGACGAGACTCAACGCCGACCGCGAGGGCAGCGACCGCGATCAGTCCCCAGGCAAACCAGCCGCCGGACCGGGCCAGCACCACGAATGAAATCGCCACCATGAGTGCGGTGCCGGTGAGGATTGCAGCCGAAAGCCGGCGTGCACGCATCAATGCCAGGTCGACGGACGTCGCGCCTGCGGTCGACACGGCGGCGGTCGGCATGCCACCCAGCGCGACCGCCAGTTGGGACGCGGTGGCGACGCCGACCACACCGACCGGGCACAGGATCGCAGCGGCGGCCGGGAAGCCGGCGCCGAAGAGATACGCCGCGCCAAGCACGACCGCCGGCGGGAGTGCGGCCGCGACCACGCCAACCGATATCGGCAGCACCGAATTTCCCACGATGAGCAAGGCCACGGCAGCGGCGACGCAGGTCGCGGCCAGCGCCGACCCAAGGATGCCGGTCGCGGCCGCGCCGGCGACCATGGCCAGGCCGGCGCCTGCGGCGGCCCATAGGGGAACCGCCGCAAATGTGATCAAGCCGGCGAAGTCCCGGCGGCCGGCGAGACGAACCAGCGCCACGCCGGCGAGAGACGAAAGCGCCGCACCGACCACCCCTGCCACCGTGCGCTCGCCTCGATCGGCGGCGAGCAGCACCAAGGCGCCCGCAACGAACAGGCACGCGGCCCCAGCTGCGGCGAGCAGCCACCTGAACATGCTGGAGGTCCACTGGCCGGTCTCCGCATCGACAGAGATCGCGACCTGCTGCGCGAAGTCGTCGATCGCGAGCGGAGGTGGAGCCTCGGTGGCGTCGCGAAGGAAGAGCATCGTCCCCGACGCGATGCCCTGGTCGGCGAGGGAGCGCTCCGGATCGAGGGCGTGCCCGCCGACCCTGACCAGGGCCCACCGCGCTGGAACTCCGTCCGGCCGCTCGTCCAGCATTCCGGCAACGTCAAGAAGGAGGTCCGCCACCGGGATGCCCTCTGGCAGGCTGACATCCACCCGCCTGCTCGAGCCGATGATGGTGACGCGGCAGAACGCGACCATTACTGTGACGAAATCATGACTGTGGAGTCCGCGCTTCGTCCCCAGCCGGTGCGGCGTTCGGCGCGCCTGCGCCCGCCCCAGGACCCGGAAGGGAGCGTGGCGATACCAGCGCCGCCACGCCAGGATGCCGTGCAGGCAGGGCTGATCGGCTGGCTGCAATACCTGTTCCCCGTCGTTGGCAGCCTCGGAGCGATGCTCTTCATCTTCAACAACCCCAAGCCGCTGTATGTGGCAAGCGCACTCCTTTTCATGCTCGGCTCGGTCGGGATGGGGGTGGGCATGGGCGCGCAGCAGCGGATGTCGACCAGGCGCCGCGCTCAGGGCGCGCGCGAGCGATATCTCGAGCATCTACAGAGCCTGAGGACGGAGCTGCGAAGGAAGGCGGAGACGCAGCGCGCCGCTTCGGTGTGGCGCCATCCGGCGCCCGATAGCCTTCTGGCCCTGACCGCCACGCAGTCCCGGTTGTGGGAACGGCGCGCTGGGGACACCGACTTTCTCCAGTTGCGGGTCGGAACCGGGTCTCGCCGGCTGGCCACGCCGATCTCCGCCCCGCCCTCGGACGCGACCGGGCCGCCGGCCGATCCTGTCTGTGCGGCGGCCGCCGACGCTTTGATCAAGGTTCACGGGCTGGTCGAGGACGACGTGATCTCCATCGGCCTGTCGGACTCGCCGGTGGTGTGCGTCGCGGGCCCGCGCACCGCTGCATTGGAGCTCGCTCGTGCCATGACCTGCGAGCTGGCCGCGCTGCACGCGCCCGAGGACGTCCAGCTGCTGCTTTGCGTTTCGCCCGCGGCGGCGGGCGACTGGCAGTGGGCGAAGTGGCTTCCGCATCTAATCGATGTCTGCGACGAGGCAGGCCTCGACGCCACCGTCGTGTCGCGCACGGCACAGGCTCGCTCGGCCCGGGCCAACACCGACCTTGTCGACCCCGGCGCCTGGATGGTCGTGATCGCCGACGGCGTGACTCCCTCCGCCGAGATCGTGAACCGGCTGCGGCGGACGCCATCACGCACCGCGATGCTCGTGGTGGCGGGAAGTCGCGCCGACGAGCCGGGGGGTCCAGATGCGCGCATCGAGGCCGGCAACGGACGCCTGACGATGGAGACCGCCGCCTCGCCGGACGTGGTTGCCGGCCGGGTGGATCGCCTCGGAGTTCACGGAGCGGAGGCGGTGGCCCGCCGCCTCGCACCGCTGCAGCTCTCCGAAGACCCAGGGGTGCAGCGGCTCGCCGGCACCATCTCCCTGGCGAGCCTCCTGGACATCGATGACGTGGCGGCGTTCGAGCCCGAGGCGGCGTGGGGGACGCGACCGCCGGAAGGATTCCTGCGGGTGCCGCTTGGCGTGAGCAGCCAGGGCGAGCCTGTGACCCTGGACTTCAAGGAGTCGGCGCTCGGCGGCGACGGGCCGCATGGGCTGGTCATCGGCGCCACCGGGTCGGGCAAGAGCGAGCTGCTGCGAACGATCGTGACCGGCCTTGCCCTCACACATCCCCCGGACGTGGTGTCATTCGTACTCGTCGACTTCAAGGGCGGGGCCGCGTTCGCCGGCCTGCAGGGGCTCCCCCATGTGGCCGGGCTGATCACGAACCTGGCCGACGACCTCGCCATGGTCGATCGCATGCACGCCGCGCTGTTCGGCGAGATCCGGCGCAGGCAGGAGTTGCTCCGCGCCGCCGGCAACCTCGCTTCCCTGCGCGAATATCACCGCCGTCGGGCCCAGGGAGCCGACCTCGCCCCACTCCCCTACCTCCTGTTGATCGTCGACGAGTTCGGCGAGCTGCTCGCTTCACGGCCTGAGTTCATCGACCTGTTCGTCGCGGTCGGCCGGCTCGGCCGCAGCCTCGGCATGCACCTGCTGCTCTCGTCGCAGCAGCTCGACGAGGGCCGCCTGCGCGGTCTCGAAGGCCACCTCAGCTATCGCATCGCACTGCGGACTTTCAGCGCGTCCGAAAGCCGCACCGTGCTCGGCGTGCCGGACGCGTATGAGCTGCCGCCAATCCCCGGCTCGGCTTACTTGAAAGTCGGCACCACCGTGTACACACGGTTTCGAGCCGCACTCGTCAGCCAGGCCCATGCCACCGCAGCGTCATCGAGAGTCGATGCGCCGGCGCCGCATCTCTTCGTGCTCGGTCGCGGTGTCTCGGATGGAACCACAGCTGTGCACGTTGATGAGCCTGCCGGTCCTTCCGTGCTCGACGTGGCGGTCGCCCGCCTGCGCGACGCAGCGCCGAAAGCGCACCAGGTGTGGCTGCCGCCGCTCGAGACGAGCGTGTCGCTCGACTCCATCCTGGCGCGTTGGCCGGGCGGCAACCTGGCCGTCCCGGTTGGACTCATCGACAAACCTGCGGAACAATCGCGTGACGTCCTGGACGTCGACCTCTCCGGCTCGGCCGGTCATCTCCTCATCGTGGGCGCCTCGCTAACGGGCAAGACAACGCTGCTGCGCACGCTGGTCGCCTCGTTCGCCCTCACCCACTCCCCTCTCGAAGCGCAGTTTTACTGCGTGGATTTCGGAGGCGGCGGGCTCGCCCCGCTGTCTTTGCTGCCGCACGTCGGCGGCGTCGCGGGACGGCAGGACCCCGAGCGGGTGCGGCGTTCCGTGACCGAGGTGGCGGCGCTGCTCGACGAACGCGAGGCGCGATTTGTCGCCGCCGGCATCGACTCGCCGCAAACGCTGCGCTTCCGGCGCGGTCACGGCGAGCTCGAGGGAGAAGGCTGGGCCGACGTGTTCCTCGTCATCGACAACTGGCCTGCGGCACGCCAGGAGTTCGAGGAGCTCGAGCCGCAGCTGCAGGAGATCGCAGCGCGGGGCCTGGGCTACGGGGTACACCTCGTGCTAACCGCGAACAGATGGATCGACGTCCGCTCTTCGCTCCGCGAGTCGATCGGTGGACGTTTGGAGCTTCGGCTGCACGACCCCACCGAATCGGCAATCAACCGGCGCGCAGCGGAAAACGTGGCCAAAGGCGTGCCGGGCCGCGGCATCACTTCGGAAAGCCTGCACTTCCAGGTGGCGATGCCACGCATAGACGGCCGCACCGAAGCGCTCGACCAGCAGGCCGCGCTGGAGGCCCTCGTCGCCGACGCTGCGGGCAAATGGGAAGGACCTCGCGCGCGCCCCGTCGTCGTGCTGCCGGCGATCGTTCGTGCGGCCGACGTTCCGACATCAGCTGGTTCGGGCATCGCTTTGGGCCTGTCGGAGCGCGACCTTGGCACCGCATATGTCGACCTGGGCGGACGCGATCCGCATTTTCTTGTCTTTGGAGACGGCGAATCGGGCAAGACGAATGCGCTGCGCACGATCGTGCTGGGATTGGTGTCGAGCGTGACCCCGAAAGAGGCGCAGATCCTCGTCGTGGATTACCGCCGGACGCTGCTCGGCGTGGTCGCGCCCGAATTCCTGCTCGGCTACGCGGGCGCGGAGCCGGCGGCCGCATCCCAGGTCGCCGAGACCGCGCAGGCGCTCACGCGGCGCCTACCTCCCGCGACCGTGTCCATCGAGAAGTTGCGCTCGCGCAGCTGGTGGGAGGGCCCGGAGGTCTACGTCGTCGTCGACGATTACGACCTCGTCGCCGCGCACAGTGGCAACCCTCTATTGCCGCTGCTGCCGCTGCTGGCGCAGGCACGGGACGTCGGCCTTCACGTGATCCTCGCCCGCCGCACCGGCGGTGCCGGTCGCGGAATCCTGGAACCGCTGCTGCTGCGGCTTCGCGAGCAAGGTACTCCGGGGTTGCTTCTAAGCGGCGACCCGCAAGAAGGTGCGCTGCTCGGTGCTCATCGCGCGGTGCCGCAGCCTCTGGGTCGCGGGCTGCTGGTGCGGCGGCACGAGCGCCCGTCGCTGGTGCAGGTGGCGCTCAGCGATTCGACGGGCTAGCGACCGGCGCCGGGCTGCGCGTGGCGCCGCCGGACGCGTTCTGCGCCAGGGTCACGATCCCGAGAAATAGACCGATGACGACCGCGACCGCGATCCCTGACACCACGGGCAGCACCCACGCGGGTCCCGGCGCGCCACCGCTCGCCTTCGAACCGAGACGAAAGGCGGCCGTGACCCGCCGGCGGCGATCCGCCTCGATCGCCAGCCGCTCATCGGGACTGAAATCGGGCATCGGAGGTCCAGGGTAGCGCTGACCGCTTCGGAGGGCGGCCGTATAAGCTCAGACCCATGCGCCTGATCAGCGCCGATGGGCGGTGGTGGTGGAACGGTCGAAGCTGGCAGCCACTGCCAGAAGCGGTGGCGGCAGATGCCGCCGAAGGGCTCGCGGCCGCCGCCGAATCCTCGATTCCCGAGGCTCCGCCTAACCCGCCGGAAGCCAATGGCACGCCCCGCTTTATGCCAGGCCAGTACGTCAAGTCGGCGCGCGAGGTGCCCAGCACCGGGATCGCGCGGAAGCTCTACGACATCAGCGGCGGGCGCATCAACGTCGGCCCCAGCGCCGGGGAGCGGCGCCACGCGCGCCTCATGGACGTCGCGCGGACGCCGGTGATCGACCCTCCGGCGCACATCGCGGTGGCTTCGGCCAAAGGCGGGGTGGGTAAGTCCACGATGGCGCTCCTGCTGGCGAGCCGTCTGGGGCTGCTGCGGACGGACCGCATCATCGCGGTCGAGTGCAACCCGCACCACGGCACCTTTCGCAGCCGGATTCGAACCCATCACGACCGCTCGATCAAGGACCTCATCGATTTCCTGGACGGCGCTCAGCTGGAGACCGATCACGACCTCACGCTGCCGATGCTGCACCGGTTCACGACGCATGTGCCGGAGTCTCGGCTCGAGGTGCTGACGGCGCCGACCGATCCAACGATTCGTAAGGCGTTGGGTGAGAACGACTACCGGCGCGTCTTCGAAGTGCTCAGGCGCTACTTCGACATCATCGTGCTCGACCTGGGCACCGGCCTTCTCGACGACACCACAAAGTACATCCTCGAGAAGGTGTGCGACCAGCTCGTGGTCGTCGCGCCCGCGGAGCTGGACGGGGCCGAGCTCGGAGCTTTCACTCTGGAGTTCGTGGCCGACAGCCGTGGGGTGGAATGGGTCCGCGAGCGAGCCGTGGTGGTGATCAACCGTGTCGTCAAAGACACGCAGGTGGACGTCAAGGGCATGGAGAGCTACTTCGGCCAGTGGGCGCGGGGATGCTTACGCGTCGGGCAGGACCCGCATCTGAAGACCGGAGGGATCTTCGACTGGGAGCGCATCGCGCGCACGACGGATGACGAGATCCTCGCCCTCGCCGCGGAGGTCGCGAGCGGCTTCTCTCTCGGCCGCTCGGTCCCTGAGGTCGCCAACCAGTCTCAGGCCTGATTCCGCAAGTGCGGCGCCCGCCAAACGCGTCTCATGCCGGGCGGCCGGTCGCGACCACCGGCGTCTCGACACCCCTCCGCGAGTAGTCTGGGGCGAGACAAGGAGGTCGATGGATGACCGAAACCAAAAGCAAGGCGGCCTGGGAACGATTCACGGCCGACGCACAGAACCTCGCCGGCGAGCTTCGTCGCAACTACAAGGATTCGAGCGACGAGAAGAAAACAGTGGAGATCGATCGTTCCTTGCGGCAGCTCGGCCAAGCCGCCGAAGCATTCTTCGCGTCGCTGGAGACAGCGACACGCGATCCGCAGGTTCGGGCCAGCGCCAAGAACGCGGCGCGGTCCTTTGGCACCGCTCTGGCCGACACCTTCCGCGAGCTAGGAGACGAGGTGGACAAGGCGATCAACAAGAAGACGCCTCCGGGGTAACTGGATTCCTCAGCCGCGCGGTGATGGGAACCGCGGCTCCAGGATGGGGGCCACGCGATTCACCGAGCTTCGGTTCCACAGGACGAACAAGGTCACGCCCAGTGCGAACGCGGCCGTCGCCGCCAGCACCATGCCGATTGGTGGGCTGCCGAATGCTCGCGCGGCAAGAGCGACGATGGCGCCGACGACAGCCGCGAGGATCACGGACAACATTCCTGGCAGCGTCTGCACCATGTGGAATACCGACCCTACCCCTCCCCCCTCCCCGAGATCATCAATCCCCAAAGTCTGGAGGGCGCCTCGTAAGTCGTCGTAAGGGCTTGTGACTAAGTTTGCCTCCAGCTCAGGATGCAGGGCAATGTACGCGTGGCGAATCCTGTTCATCCCAACCACCCACCGGTAGTCGTCGCGATTCAGCCTCATCAAGCGCGAGATGGTGGCGATGCCCGCGAACAAGACCACCAGGAGCATGGGAATGGCGATAGCTAGGAATGTCTCGCCGAATCGATCGGCCTGAGCGACCAGCGCTAGGGCGATCAACGCGCCGGAAAGAATGGCTAGAAATATCGTGACCCTGGTCAGCGACTCGTTGTAGGTGAGCGATCGGGTCGCCAGGAGGCTCCAGTGCTCTGTGGCCAGGATCTGCAGCTGGGAAGCGGTGCCGCCATCCCGTGCGGCCGGCGGGACCTCGTCAGCCACGAGGCGCCGGCCAGAAGTCGAAATGCGGCTCAGTCCAGGTGGGCGTTCGAGCCTTCACACGCGGGAGTCTATCGGCCTGCGACCGGAGCGTCTGGCGTCAGGCGGACCCGAGGCCCGTCAGCGGTGCCGGCTTCGACGGTGGAGCAAGGCGTCGAGCTGGCCGATGAGGTCGGCCGGCGTTGATCGCCACCTGGCCAGGCACGCCGTCGCCCCCCTGCGCAGGACGACTTCGAAGTCTTGCGGGTCGCTGGCCAGGACCACCACGGGTATTGATTGCGTGGACGGCGATGCACGCAGCATAGACAGCAGGTCCAGGCCGTCCCGGCGTGAAAGGCGCCGCTCGAAGCGCGATCTGTTCAGGTCTAGAACGATGGCATCGGGATGGCGGCCTCTCGTGACTCGCTGAATGCCTGCCTCCCCGTCCGGCGCCACTTCAACTATGAAGCCGTCGAGCAAAAGGCTGAGCCTGTACATCTCCGCGAGCATGCGGTCGTCTTCCACCACCAGGACGTGAGGCTGTCGACGAGGCATCCTCGTTATGACGACCGAGCGCAGGTGATGGCGAGGCGACGTGCGCATCATGTCACCTGATCTGCCCGCCATTCGGGGTCGCCCCGGTACCCAATCCTCTTTCCTCCGCCGCTGGTCGGTGAAACATGAACCGGACAGCTTCTAGATGCTGTTCCGCCGTTTCGCCTCCACAGCGGCGATCGTCCCCCCGGACGCCACCATTAACTCTACGCTTGAAATGATTTAAATGGTCGGGTGTCGCGGTTTCTGAAACCCGACTGCCACCGGCAGCTCCAGAAACTGGCTCATACGGAGTCCGGACTCTTCAACCGCTGTCACCTCGCTGCTTTCAAGGGGCTTGATGACCCGGACCTCGACCTGCACGCCGCCTCGGGCAGTTGACATCCGGCGCCAGGCGCCTCTCACGCGGCCGTCGATGGTGACGACATTGGACAGCATGCTGCCGAAAGCGAAGAGCCCGGGCTCGACCGGGAGGTCAGGGTGGACAAGGCTCGAACGGTCGCGGTATGCGACCGTGTACTCGTCGAAGTTCGGGAGCAGATGACCAACCGGCGAGGCCACGCGCCCCGCAGGGCCATCTGCGTCGAACCAGTAATCGCGGCCGTCGACGGCGATGTGTTCGAGAGACGGGCCGATGAGCTTGATGCCGGCGCGGACGTCGGCCACGGTGAGGCCGGACCACCACACCAAGTCTTGAAGCTGCGCGGGGCCGTGGCTCAGGAAATATCGCCGCGTCAGCTCGGCGACCGCGTCGGCGCGCTCAAGGTTTCGCGACTCGAGCACCCTCTCCGCAAGCAACGCGTAGGTGAACTGCTTTCCGCGTCGCGGTCCGCTGGCGATCAGCCCATCGAGCTCGGCGAGCATCAACAGGTGAGGGAGCCGCTGGCCCTCCGGCGAGATCCGGGCGGCGCGAAGAACCTGACCTAGCTCCAGCCGCGTGAGGTGGCGACCGCCGGCAAGACCCTTGGCGAACGCCGCGCTCGCGCGCGTGATCGTCTGGGCATCCAGCTCGAGCATGCGGTGGCGAGCGACCAGGCCCTGCCGGATCCGTGGCGCGGTCAGAGCGAGCAGCCACCTGATGTCCTCGGGCAGCACAAAATGCCACGTGGGGCGCATCACGTGGGTGCGCAAGATGTCTCCTCGATCGAATAGCCGATCGATCTCCGCGTCGGTCGCGCCTCGGCTGCGCTGTCCGAGTGCCCACTTGGCGGCGGCATAGTCCTGGGACTGCACAGCGGTCAAGCGGCGCACCGCGTCGACCGGGGACTCGAAAGGCGGGCCGATCAGCCGCTGAGAGCGAAGACGCGACACCGCGAGGTCTTTCATGCTCCGCGCCACGTTACCCAAACCCGACTTGTTACCGAAAACCGAAAACCGCATGGCAGTGGCCCCAGGGAAGCCGGATCCCCGCGTCCGGCCTCCCTTGAACGTCAGTCTTTGTAGGGGTCGAATTCGCTCGCCTGGGCCATCACGACGCCGATGGGCGAGAGCGTATGCAGGATGCGGACCGTCCCGCTGTGGTGCCGGAGCACGTCCGGCAGCCGCTTGTAGGCCTGCGGCGCCTCATCGGTGTCCGCTCCGCGCAGCACGACGCCGCGCTTCGCGATCCACCGCTGCATGTCGTCGCGTGAGATCAGTCCCGGGTGTCGCGGGTCGTCCTCCCACCGGCGGCCTACCTTCCTGCGCCGGCCGCGAGCCGCGTTGCGGCTCATCACACGGCCGGCCCCATGCACGGTCGAGAACAAGGCGGCCTCCTGGTTGACCGCTGCCGCCATCGGGTTTCCCGTCGGGTCGACGCCTTCGAGGATCACCGCATCGTCGCCCATGCTTCCCCCAACGAATCCACGCTGGCCCGGGAACGCCGGAGTAGCTCCCTTGCGAACCACCCAGACGTCCTGGCCGCTGTGGCGTTCTTTCCAGGCAAAGTTGTGGTGGTTGTGGACCTCTTCGAGCGTGCGCGCTCCGAGGATCCTCACCACCCGGTCGCATACCCAATCCCGGCCTGCGTATGCGTAGCGGCCCGCCAGATGCATCGCAGCGATGTACTCGGCGCCGAGATCCGAGGTGGACGATAGAACCAGGGGCGCAACGTCCATGCCATCGCGGGCGCCTCCCGCTTTCAGCGCCCAGGTAGCAATGCCGTGGCCGAAGCCCCGGCTGCCGAAGTGAACGCCCACCCACACGCGGTCCTGCTCGTCTGTGAACACATCGACGTAGTGGTTCCCTGAGCCGACCGTTCCCAGCTGCGCGGCCGCCTTGTCGCGCAGGTTGAGGGGTTTGACGATCGACCAGGCCGGGTCGTCGAACAGCTCGTGGTCGACGCGCTCGACATTCTTGCGCCCCATCCCAAAGCTGATCGTGCTGGCGATGTCATCGATGATCTTGGTGATCCCGGCGCGCGCGTCAGCGCCTGACATGTCGGTGAGGACCGCCTTGTTGCCGCAGGCGATGTCGTATCCGACGCCGGCCGGTGAGATTGCTTCCTCATATGCGACGACGCCTCCGATCGGAACCGCATAGCCCTTGTGGTGGTCGGCCATCAGGGCCGCGGCGCGGACGGCGGGGTGCTCCTTGGTGCGGCGGATCTGGTCCAGCGCACTGGTTTCAATGGGGTCGCCGAAGACTGCGATGCCGTCGATCAGCTCCATGGCTGAACCTCCTATTTAGTTCGCGGGGGGGACAGTTGTCCCCCCCGCGGACCCACCCCTCTCCTCGGCCACGATGGGTGGCGTCTGGGAGGTGGCACGCTTGGGGGACGGCCGGAGTGAATCCGGCCTCAGTCTCCACCTGAGACTTTGATTCGCGGGGGGGGACAGTTGTCCCCCCCGCGGACCCACCCCTCTCCTCGGCCACGATGGGTGGCGTCTGGGAGGTGGCACGCTTGGGGGACGGCCGGAGTGAATCCGGCCTCAGTCTCCACCTGAGACTTAAGACTTAAGAATTGCGTGAGTAGTTGGGTCGGGGGAAGATTTGAACTTCCCTCTGCGTGCGAAGCAGCGCTCATCGAGCTCCCGACCCGTTTTGCTTGCCATGCCGTATTCGGTTTTCAAAGTTCTGCCGGACAAAAGAAAAAGGGCCTGGCGCTTGCCAGGCCCTTCGTGATTGCTTTGATCAGCCCTGAGGCTTACTCCGAAGGGTCTGGCCGTGCGCCACGGGAAAGGCGGCGCGGGTTGCCTGCGCGACGAGCGTCTCGGCGCACGGGCGCGATTGGGCGGCCGCCATGGCTGAGCTTCGGTAGGCGGTACTGAGTGCTTCGCCATTCATGATTCGGCGAGCTTACTGGATCTTTGCCAAAGCGGTCAAGTGGCAATTTGACACTTAGGCGTTTTGACGTCCGTTATCAAGCCTATACTGCGTCTTGCGTGCGAAGCATAGTTTCCATGAGCCCTAACGGGCGGGTGACCCTACCGGCCGAAACCAGGCGCGCTCTCGGGCTCGAAGGCGAGTCGTTCTTCGAGGTCCACCAGCAAGGCAGCGCCATCGTTCTCAGGCCGGTCGCGATGGTCCCGCTCGAGAGGGCTCGACCACGCACGTCCAGGAAACGGACGAGCTAGCCACAGCTCCGTCTAGCTGCCTCGGACTCTTGACGGACGCCCGGCGTCAGATGCCCGGAATGCCCGCTGGCGGCGCCTGCGATTTTGACGCTGCTTTCTACGGGTGACCACCCCGCCCTGGTGCGTTGCTGAAGAGGAGGGAGGGCCTCTCACTTTCAGTCAGCAGGAGCGAGCTATGCCGGGCAGGAGAAGTTCGTCGATCAAGAACCCGAAGACCTACGAGGCGCTGAAGCGGAAGGGCATGAGCAAGACGAGAGCCGCCCGCATCAGCAACGCCCAGAAGAAGAAGTAAACCCCCCTCGGCGACCGTATGCAACGGTTGGCTCCAGGCGAGGTGCGAAGGTCCAGGTATGGTGGCCGCCTGCTCATGCTTTGGGTCGGGTTGCTGGGCCTGGCCCAGATCGCCGACCTCGTCACCACTGAAGTAGATCGTCTCGCCGGCGGTGTCGAGACGAACCAGTTCGCCGCCTTCGTCCTCATGGTGGGCGGCGCGGGGCTCTTCCTTGTACTCAAGCTAATGGTCGTCGCGGGGATGGCGGTGGCGGTTCTGATCGCCTTGCGCTACCGCCGTAACCATCCTGGCGAACGCGCCGAGCGCTGCCTCGACATCGTCGCCCGGACGCTCCAAGGATCGGTCGTCCTGCTGACAGTGACCGCCGTCGGCAACGCCCACGTCGCCGCCCAGATCGCGGCCTCCGCGTCGGGCGCCAACTAGCCCAAAAACCGCGCCTTCGACTCCGATTTTTGCTTGTCCGGCGCGCCCGCTGGGAATAAATAAGTAATCGATCGCTTCTTCGAAGCGGTCATTGAGAGGGCGCGGCGAAGCGCCCAGCGAGGCGGACAAATGAATACGTTTTGGATCGTATTCGGCGAGTTCGTTGCGGTCGTGGTCGCGATGGTGGCGCTCCTGATCGTGGCCAGGTCGGTGATCGTGATCGGACCGGCGCAGGTGGGCCTTGTCGTCAAGCGGGTCTCGCGCCGGCACAACACGACCGACACCCCCATCGCCTTCGACGGCGAGGCCGGCTATCAGTCGGCTTTGCTCATGCCAGGCGTCAGGTTCAAGCTCTGGCCGAGGTACTTGGTGGCCAAACACCCGTGGGTGCAGGTACCGGCGGGCGAGATCGGCGTTGTGATCTCGCAGATCGGCGAGCGGCTGCCGACCGGAGCCAAGTCGGCCGTCTACCGGCCGGAATTCGGCAACTTCACCAACCTTCGCGAGTTTCTCGAGAACGGCGGCCAGAAGGGCGTGCAGCGACCGGTGCTGCCTCCTGGCAGCCTGGTTCCGATCCACCCGGTGGCGTTCCTGGTGGTCACTGCGACCAAGGCTTACGGCCTGCCCATCAACCGCGCCGTAATGGCCGCCGGCCCGCTGTCGCCGGAGTCGTTCGGCCTGACTTCTAAGCAGCTTCGCGTCACGGTGATCGCGCCCGAAGGCGACCAGGACGTGGTCGGCATCGTGACCACGCTCGACGGCGAGCCTCTGCCGCCGGCGGACATCGCCGGCCGGATCGGCGGCTTCAACGACATCGAGGACCTCGAGGTCCGCCCCGAAGTCACCGATTCGGAGCTGATCGAAGCGCTGCTCGGCGCCAAGAACCAGCTGCACAACAACTACCAGGACTTCCAGGCGTTCGTTGACAGCGGCGGCCGGATTGGGCTCCAGCACGACCCGCTCCTGTACGGCGCCTACCTTCTGAACCCGTTCCTGGTTCGAGTCGAGCCGGCGCGGATGCTCGTGGTCAACCAGGGCGAGGTGGCCGTGATCAAGAGCTATGTGGGGCTGCCCACGCTCGACACGTCGGGGCCCGAGTTCAAGTTCGGCTCGATCGTGCAGCCTGGCCATCGAGGCATCTGGCGCGAAGCCCTGCGGACGGGCAAGTATCCGCTCAACCCGCGTATTTACGCCGCCGAGAAGGTCCCCACATTCATCCTCACGCTGAACTGGGCCGACGCCAGCTCAGTCGCCCACAACCTCGACGCGCAGCTCAGCCCCATCGAGGGCAAGAGCCGTGAGGGATTCATCTTCAAGATCGACCTCCAGGTGCAAATTCACGTGCCGGACACGAAGGCGCCGAAGGTGATCTCGATGGTGGGCTCGATGCAGAACCTGGTCAACGAGGTCCTGCAGGCGGCGGTGGGCAACCATTTCCGCAACACGCTGCAGGGCCTGGAAGCAATTCGCTTCATCGAGACCCGAGACGCGGTGCAGGCAGCCGCGTTCGACGCGGTGTCGAGGTACCTCGCCGCGTATGAGGTGGAGACTCGCGGCGTCTACATTCAGGACGTCACCTTCCCTGACGAACTCGTCGGTGTGCTCACACGCCGGGAGATCGCGAACCAGGAGAAGGCGACCTACCTGCAGCAGAAGGACGCGCAGACCATCCGGATCGACCTGGAGAAGGCTCGTGGCACCGCCGACATGCAGGCTGCTCTGGCCCAGGCCCAGGTTTCCGTGGACATCAACCGTGCCCGCGCCGACGCACGCAAGGCAGAGGCGGACGGTGAGGCGGCATTCGTCGAGCTGACCGGTGCGGCGGAGGGTTCGCGGCGGCGAGCGATCGGTCTCGGCGAGGCGGCGGCGGCGGAAGCGCTTGGGCTCGCCCACGCCAAGGGCTACGACGCACAGGTTGCCAGCCTCGGCTCCGGCCCGACGGCGGCGGTGGCAATCGCGAACGCCGTCTCGGAGGGCAAGCTGAACGTCATGCCGGAGGTGCTGGTCACCGGCGGCGGGAACGCGTTCGAGGGGCTGGCGGCGTCGCTCATGCGCGGCATGAACGGCAAATCGCCATCCGGGCCGGCGGCAGGCCTGGAGCCGCCTCGACAGGCCAGGAAGAAGGAGCCCCGCTCGGCTCACTGACCGCCGAAATTACGAAGGGAGGGCGGCGCGATGCCGCCCTCTCGCTTTGTCTTAGCCTGGGCCCAGGTTCGGGGTGAAGTGGCAGGTCCAGGTACCGCTGAGCGTGACCTGGGATTGCGAACCGACGACCTCGAGGCCGCTTAGAGTGCCCTGGACGGCGCCGTCGAAGTCTGGAGCCTGAGCTTTGCTCACCGTGAGCTGGACAGTCCCCTTGTACAGGGGCTGGTCAGGGCCCATGGGGTTGACGGTATAGATGTAAGCCGGGATCGTGTAAGTCGCGGGCCCCTTGAACGTCTGGGTGCTGGGATCGGTGCTCAATTCGAGCCAGTACCAGTTGCCGTTGGCCTGGAAATAGGTCGCGAAGGCGAACAGCATGATTCCGTCCGGTCCGCTGCCGGCGCCGCACATGGAGGGGCGCCCGGTCGTGATCGTTGTCGCCAGCGAGCCCTGCAGCGTCAATGACTCCGGAGCCTCCGGAAAGTCGGTGGGCAGCAGAGGGCCGCCCTTGCTGTTCGAAGCCCCAGGGGCGAGGATTTCCAGGCTGACCACGTGGGACGCGTTGTTGCCTTGCACCCGAAGCTGGTACGTGCCCGCTGCCGCCGGTCGTTCCCACTGGTCGTTGACCCTCGTGCTCTTGTACGTAGTCGAGTTCAGCTGCTGCTTGGGCACGGTCACGCTGGCGCCGCCCACAATCTGCCGCACCTCATGTCCCGAAGGGTCGAGGAGGGTCATGAACTTCTGCTCAACGTCGCCGACGGTCGCCCCGTCTATGAGCGCCTGCACATGCACGACACTCGGTGTGAGCTCGATCACCTCCAGCGTGACCTTCCACGAGCCAAGCGCAAAGTGTTGAGGGTAGGCCCCGGTCGGCTCCGACGCCTGCACATGGACATCAGGCGAGAACGTCCAGTGTCCCTGGATGGATGGGCCGGGACCGAACGCCTGCACGCCCATGATCGATACATTCAGGTGGGCGATTCCATCGATGCCGGGCCTTGGCCCCGCGTCGAGAACGAAAATGTAGTCGCCGGGAACTCCTCTCGTGCCTGAGCTCGACGCGTTCAAGAAGCCGTACGCATCATCGATCGACGCCATCGGCATGCCGGCGTCGGGGGTCATGCGGAAGAACAGGACGGTGCGAGCCGCGTCGGCATAAGCCCCGATCAGGTCGATTCGTTGACTGCCGCTTTGCGCGTGCAGATGAAACGGTTGCACCAGGCTCGCCACCGCCGTCAGGTGTGCGGCTTCCAGGTCTTGAGCCGGCACGGCTGAGTTGGGCGTGACTGGCGATGCCGCCGGTTGAGGCTGCGGCACCGCGGTTCGCTGCGTCAGCAAGCGAGGTGCAAAGAGGGCCGCCACCACGGCGATGGCCAGGATGGCGGCGATGAGCCCTATCGCTCGGGGATGCGCCGGCTCGCGACGGGGTGCCTTGAGCTGCGCCTGGACCCGGCTCGGCAGATCGTCGGGATAGCGCGCTTCGCCGACCGCCTCGAGCAAACGCTCACGGATCTCGGTCTCATTCATCGGGGCTCACCTCCGGGCTGAGTCGCAGCCGTTCCAGGGCGCGGTATGTTCGCGATTTGGCCGCCTTGATTGAAATGCCTGCTGTTTGGGCGATCTCTTCGAACGAGAGGTCGAGGTAGTAGCGAAGAATCACGACGAGCCGCTGGTCATGGGGAAGGCGGTACAGGGCGCGGCGCAGGTCGGTGATCGCTGGATCGGCCGCGGTGGGCACCTTTTCCGCGCTGCCGGTGAACCCTTCACCTTTGAGCACGGACCACCAGCGGTTGCGGCGCTGGCGGCGACACTCGTTGGCGACGATCGTGAGCAGCCACGGCTTGAGATCGGAGTCGCGCCGAAAGTGCCCGAAGTTGCGCCACGCGTTCAGAACGGCGCTCTGGACCGCGTCCTCGGCATCCGATCGAGACCGCAGCAACCCGAGAGCAAGCCTGTGCGCCGCCGGCAGGAGGGGCTCGAGCAAGAGCACGAACTCCTCCTCATCACCGGCGCTGACGTCGCGGACCACAACAGGCGCGAAGCTCACTCGACAGTACTATCCACAAGCCCCGCGAAAAGTCCCGGCACAAATTCGGGAGACTTGACGCCCCGGTGCGCGGGTCTATGATCGGGCGTGCGCTCCGGATTGGGGACGGTGGCGCGAACTTCAGACCTTCACAGGCTCAGGGCCTCCGCGTTCGGTGCTGGGAGTCAAATCCCACTCCGGCCGGAGGCTCTTTTTTGATCGCGGTGGGGACTCGCGTCCCCTCCGCGGGCCAACCCCTGTTTAGGCCACGCTGGGTGGCGCTTTGGAAGGTGGCGCGCCGGGGGACGGCCGGATAAACCGGCCTTAGGCTCCACATTGCGCTCGCTCTTTTTTTGATCGCGGTGGGGATAGATGTGCCCTCCGCGGGCAGGTCCTTCCGGCACCCAGGTGGGCAGCACGACCGGGGCACAGCTCTTCTTCGCCTGCGTGACCGCCGCGATACCACCCACCATTGCCTGCTGGTTGACGAAGAAGCGGTACACGGCCAGGAAGAGCGCATCACTGTTCGTCTCCTGGAAGGCGGTCAGAGCTATCTGAAGTTGCTGGTCCATCCGCTGGACGTAGTCGAGCACCTTGCTCATGGGCGCCGTGAGGCACCTCGGGATGTCGCCACTCTGAATGGCGGCAAGAACGTTCTTGACCTGGGGGGCAGTGGCGGCGATCGCGTCGTAGCAGCTGTTGACCAGGGTCTTGTTGCAATGCAGCCTCATCGCGGGAAGCGTCTTATCGAGGGCCGCCACGGCGGGCGTCAGGTAAGTGGTCAGGAAGCGGTCGGCGCGCACCGAGTCCGGGCCCGAGAAATCCGGCGTCGGGGATGCCTTGGTGGAATGATTCGCCGCGGGGTTCGACGACCCCGCGCCGTTCCAGGGAAACTGGATGTAGCCCACCGAGTTGAGCAGCATCATCGCCATCACGAGCACCGCCAACCCCGCCACCGGATACAGATAGACGCTCACACCCTTTTTCGGTTGGTTCCAGAGCGGCACGATGGGCTCGTCGGCCGCGTTGGCGTAATCGACCGCCGGGGGTTGGTACTGCGCGGTCGGCTCGTACTGCACTGCGAGCGGCACCGCATCCACCGCCGGCTGGGCGGCCGGGACTTCGATCGAGTTCCACGAGGGAAACACCGCCGCGCGACCCGAATCGACCCCGACGACCGGCTGCCATTGGCTGCCGTCCCAAACCCAGTTGCCATCCGGGGACAGCTGCGGGGGTTGAACTGGAGGACTCGCGTCGACGCTCACGGTTGGTCAGCCTAGGGCTCGTATTCGTCGCCGCTTCCGGATTAGGCGGTTAAGAGTTGTTAAGCCCGTGTTCGCAGAAGGCCGCGATTCAGCCAAGTTGGTCCAGAAGCCAGGCGACATATTGATCCAACGCTTGTCGGTGCTTTTGGGTTTTCGAAGCCTGCTACTGCTTGCAGTTCCAGTGTCCGGTGAGGTGCAGGCCGTCCTTGCCGGTGTCGGCATTGGTCAACATCGCATCGATGGTTCCGGACTGCTGGCTGCGATCCAGCGTAAAAGTCACCGTGTCGTTACCGCGGCTCTGCCACACCTTGGTCGCGTCGATGCTGTGAACCTCGATGGTCACGGCCGAGTTCTGATACGTGCCAGGCCCGCGGAAATTGTTGATCGCAAACACCACGCCCCACGCCTGCCCGCCGGAGTCTACCGTGCCATAGAAATAGTCGGCCCACGTCTCCCCGTTGTGTGTACGACCGCCGGTGCATTGGCTTTTCTGATCGCCGATATCGGGCACGATCGCGGACATATGGCCCGCGATCTCGCCTGCAAAATCGAGACTCTGCGTCCAGGTTCCCTGCGCCACAACAGGGCTAGGCGATGCCGGCGGCTTCGTCGATGTCTCGCCGCAGGCGGTGAGAACGATGAGGGCGACGATGCCCGCTCCACGAAGCATGTGGTCGAATGTTACCCGTGGCCGCCCCATCGGAGCGAATGACGGGGGCAATGCGGTCTCTCGAGGCCGCATTCCTGATCGGCGTCGAAGGCGTGAGCGAGATCTGGCTCGTGCGTCATGCCGATTGCTACCAGGACATGTCGGATGGCGCTGATCCACCCTTGAGCCCGCTGGGCCGCACGCAGGCCGAGCGCCTGGCGAAGCGAGTGCGCGATGCGAAGCCGGCGGCCGTCTACTCCAGCCCTTATCGCCGTGCGCTCGAAACCGCGCGCGCGATCTCCGACGAAGTGCGCGTAGACGAACGTCTCGTCGAGATGGAGATGACGCTTGGCGATGACGGACAGTTTGAGTTTCGCGAACTGCCGGCCAGCGTCATCGACCGAATGAGCGGCGCGATCGCCGACATCGCACAGTCGCACCCCGGCGAACGCGCGATCGTGGTCAGCCACGGCGCCGCGATGATCATGTTTCTCACACATGTCCTCCGACTCGAGCCGGGCCAGCTGCGGTTCTTGCCGTACTACACGTCGGTGAGCGTGGTGCGTGTACTCGGCGAGAGGCAGATGCTCGGCACGCTCGGAGACACCGCTCACCTCGAGTGAGTACGCGCATTCGCGAAGACCTCGAGGCGGCATGCCGCGAGCGGCTTAACAAACCGAGCTTGCGCGTTATCTCGGTGGAGCCGATCCCCGAAGGCCATTCGGGATTCACGTATTTCGTGACTGCCGACGACGGCGGCGGTCCCACCCGCTATGTGTTGCGGCTTCCTCCGCCCGGTGCCCGGATCGCCGGGCCGGCGGATGTGATCCGCCAGGGCCGCATCATGGCCGCCCTCCACGATGCGGACCTGCCCACGCCCGCGATCCCCGCGCTGGTCGCTGAGCCGGTCGTCGACGGGCGGCCGTTTGTGCTGATGGAGGCGGTGGAGGGGACGCGCATCGAGAAGGCCGGTGTCGAGCAAAATCCGCTCGACATTTCGCGGTCCGCCGTCGGAGTTTTGAAACGCCTGCAATCCCTGCCGCTCGGGCGCACCGGCATCGGCGACGAAGAGCCGGTGAGCCTGCAGGCGGAGATGATGCGTTGGGCCTGGCTCATGCAGCGGGCGCCAGAAGAGCTGACGACGCGGGCCGGCGAGCTAGGCGGCCTGCTCGCGACACACGTGCCGGTCGAACGGCCGCCCACCCTCGTCCATGGCGACTACCACTACGGAAACATGCTGTTCCGCGGGCCCGAGGTCGTGGCGGTGCTGGATTGGGAGATTGCGGAAATCGGCCAGCCGCTTCTCGACCTCGGCTGCCTGTGCATCGTCTCGGTCCGGCGCCAGTACCAGGGCGCGCCCAACCCCGGCGGAGCGATCGATGTGACGGTCGGCGAGCTGTGCCGCCTGTACGGGGCCGACGCCGGCGAGATGCGCTGGTATTTGGCGCTCAGCCTCTACAAGTACGCTTCGATCTTCGGCTACAACCTGATGCTCCACCGCCGCGGCAAGCGGCCCGACCCCATGTACGAACACCTGACGGATACCATCACGGGCATGATCGATGAGGGCATCGACGTGATCGGGCGCGGCGCTTAGGAGGCGGGCATGGGCTGGGACTTCTCGACCGAGCCGGAGTTCGAAAAGAAGCTCGAGTGGATGCGTGCCTTCGTGCGCGAGGAGGTGTACCCGCTCGAGGTTCTCGACACCGACGAGGTGGGCTTCATGCGCGCGATCCGGCCCCTGCAGGCCGAGGTCAAGAAGCAGAAGCTCTGGGCCACCCACCTGCCGCCCGAGCTGGGGGGCCAGGGCTACGGGCAGGTAAAGCTCGGCCTGATGCACGAGATCGAGGGCGCCACCGTGTGGGCGCCGATCATCTTCGGCAACCAGGCTCCCGACTCAGGTAACTCAGAAGTCCTGGCTCATTTCGGGAGCGAGGATCAGAAAAAGCGATGGCTCCGTCCGCTGCTCGACGGCCAGATACGATCCGCATTCTCCATGACCGAACCCAACACGGCGGGCTCGGATCCAACGTTGCTGTCGACGACTGCGGTCCTCGATGGGGACGTGTGGGTGATCAACGGGCATAAGTGGTTCACGTCGAACGGCATGATCGCGGACTTCCTGATCGCGATGGTGGTGACGGAGCCACAGGCAGACGCTTATGAGCGTGCGTCGATGATCATCGTGCCCGGCGACGCGCCGGGCTTGAAGAAGCTGCGCAACATTCCCACCATGGCGGGCGAGCACGAGCGGTTCGGCTACGGGCACTCAGAAATCGTTTATGAGGACGTGCGCGTACCGAAGGACAACTTGATCGGCGAACGCGGCCAGGGCTTCCTGATCGCGCAGGCGCGCCTGGGGCCGGGTCGCATCCATCACTGCATGCGGTGGCTGGGCCAGGCGAGGCGAGCGTTCGACATGCTGTGCGAGCGGTCACTGCAGCGCGAGGCATTCGGCAAGAAGCTCGCGGGTCACGAGACGGTGCAGAACTGGATTGCCGACTCCGCGGCCGAGATGCAAGCCGCGCGCCTGATGACACTTCATGCCGCGTGGGTCATCGACACGCAGGGCGCGGCAGCCGCGCGCAAGGAGATCTCGATGATCAAGTTCTTCGGGGCCAAGGTCCTTCACGACGTGATCGACCGCGCGATCCAGATCCACGGTTCGCTTGGCTACTCATCCGACCTGCCCCTCGAGGAGATGTACCGCCACGCACGCGCCGCGCGCATGTACGACGGTCCAGACGAGGTGCATCGGGTATCGGTGGCGCGCCAGGTCCTGGCCGGCTACCAGCCGCCCAAGGGCATCTGGCCGCGGGAGCACGTGCCCACGCGAAAGGCCGCCGCGCAGCGCAAGTTCGCCGCGCTTCTGGAGGCAGCAACGACCGACGCCTAGCGGCGGATTCCGCACGTTCGGCGCCAAACGTGCGCCTCGCGGCCTCGAATTTCGCGGTTTCGGCGTCACGCGTGCGTTATGCGCGGACGCTACGTGGGGATTGTTTCCGCCAGGTGCAGGCGCGTCGCCCAGTCTTCGTAGGGCGCGTTGACGTGGATGATTCGTTTCAGGCCCGCCTGCTCCAGCAAGCTCGCGGCGATTCCGGCGCGATAGCCAACGCCGCAATGCACCGCGACGGGCGCATCGCGCGGAATCTCGGCGGCGTGATGAGGGATGTCCGGGACGTACATGTGCACGGCGCCGGGGGCGTGACCTGCGGCCCATTCGTGATCGTCCCGTGCGTCGAGGACCGTCATCACCTCGCCGCTCAGGATCCATGCGGCCAGGTCCTCGATGTCGGCGGTCTCGAACGTCGACAATCTCCGCCCGCTCGACTGCCACGCGTCCATTCCGCCGTCCAGCGCACCCGCCACGGCATCGAATCCGATGCGGTGCAGCTGGCGGTGGGCCTCGGCGTGCTGGGCATGAGTGCCGCCGGCCAGAACGAGACGGCGCTCCCGCGGAATCAGCCACCCTACCCACGCGCTGAACGGGCCTCCGTCGAGGCCGACGCTGTAGCTGCCGGGGATGTGGCCGCGGTCGTATTCGACCCCGGGCCGGACGTCGACCACGGCGGCGCCCTCTTCGATCAAGCGCGCCACCTCGTCCGCGGTGAGCTCGGCCGGCGGCAAGGGGTGGCGCCCCAGAAGCGGCAGGCCCTCGCGATTGATCGCGGCCATGTCTGCGTAGTAGGCCGGATACCGGTGCTGGTCGAGAGCGCGGGCCAGAAACGGCATGACCTCGGTGGCTTGAAAGAACGGATTCGTCTCGCGCTCGCGGCCGAGGGTGGTCTCATTTTCGTTCTGGCCGCCAATGCCACAGAAGGAACCGCCCCCATGTGTGGGGTACACGGCGACGTCGTCGGGCAGGCCGCGCAGCCGGACCTGGAGCGTGCGCAAGGCTTCGAGCGCAAGGTGCATGGCCAGGTGTGGGCCGAACAGGTCAGTGCGAGCGATGGAACCCACCATCACGGCGCCACCCGAGAACAGCGCCAACGCACGGCCGCCTTCGAGCAGGAGGTAGCTCTTGTGGTCGGGGGTGTGACCGGGTGTGTGGAGCGCCCGGAGCGTCAAGCCGCCGAGCTCCACGTCGACATCGGGCGCCACGGGGCCGATCTCCGTTCCACTCAACGCCGCCAGCTCGCGCGCTCCGGATACGAAGTCGTTGTGCAGGTGGGTGTCGAGGGCGCGCGTCAGGCGCAGGTTCTGCTTGTCCGCGTGGCTCAGGTAGCCGTCGACGTCGCGGAAGGGGTCGATGACGGCGGCGACGCCCGCGTCAGGGTCCGCAACCAGGAAGCTCGCGTTACCCAGCTCAGGGGCCGGGAACAGCCGAACCGTGTGCAATACGACTACATGATGCGCGCCGGGCGGCGCGCGTCAATCACCCAAAGTGTGGCGCGGCGTCGAGCTTCGGCTCCGCGTCACCCGATCGGGACCGTGGTCAGCAGAACCCAGATCGTGACCAGCGTTACCACGATGGCGCCCCCATAGAAGATCACCTGGGCGGGGATTGACCTCGCCGCCGGCACCCCGAGGTCGACCAGCAGATAGCGCAACCGGTGCGCGAAGTGGAAGAACGGGAACGCGATCAGAACGAGAAGGTAGAGCTTTACGATCGGGTTCCCAATCACATTGGCCCACGTGTCGTAGTGCCTGTCCACAACTTGCACGATTCCGAGCGGACCGAGGATGCCCTGGACCAGGATGTGGACGGGAAGCAATATCGCAGCGATCACACCACCCTGGGCGAACAGAAACCACCAGATGAGGTGGGCGATCGCCGGCTTCTGAACGTGCTCGGCGTCGTGGTTCATCTCGCGAACCCGATGAGCGCGGCGGCGATCACAAGGGAGGCTATCGCCCAGGCGGCGAACTGTGACAGCACGATGAGGCGAGACGGCACGGGCTTGCCCGCCACCTTGATGTTGATGATCACCCCGGCCAGGCTGAGGAACGTGTAGCTGTGGTACAGCGCGAAGCCGAGGCAGACGACGCTGAACGCGATGAAGGCGGGCGACCCCGATGCATAGAAGGCCTTGGGCCCGCCGGCGGCGCGGTGGATCTCGAACAGCAGCCAGAGCAGCCACAGAGCGAGAGGCAGCGCTGTGAACTCGCGAACTATGTACAGGAAGTAGTGGCGCTGGCGCAGCCACCATCCTGGCGTCATCTGTGACCGGTAGACGCGAGTCGCTTCGCCGCCAGTGGCCGCAGCCTCAGCGCCTTCTGGAGACGCCGTCACTCTTCGCGGGTTCCGAACGGAAGCACAAAACGCATGGTCGTGTCGAGCTTGGTCTGCTGGATCGCCTTGGCCGGGTCGACGCCTTTCGGGCAGACCACCGAGCATTCGCCGACAAAGCTGCATTCCCATACGCCTTCGGAGTTGGCGAGCATCGGAAGGCGCTCCGTCAATCCCTGGTCGCGCGAGTCGAGGTTGTAGCGGCGTGCGAGCGCTGTCGCCGCGGGGCCGAGAAACTCGTTGTTGAGACCGTAAACCGGACACGCCGCGTAGCACAGCATGCAGTTGATGCACTCGCTGAACTGCCGGAACTCGTCGATCTGGTCCATCGTCTGGCGGTGTTCGCCCGCCCCGAGCGGATAGTCCTGCTTGCGGATGATCCAGGGCTTGACGGACTTCAGCTTCTGCATGAAGCCCTCCATGTCGATCACGAGGTCGCGCACGATTGGAAAGTTGTTCAGCGGCTCGACTGTGATGGACCGCGGCCAGTAGTCGCGGAGGAAGGCGTTGCAGGTGAGCTTAGGAGTGCCGTTGACCATCATGCCGCAGCTACCGCAGATGCCCATCCGGCATGACCATCTGTAGCTGAGGCTGCCGTCGACGTGGGATTTGATGTGGTTGAGCGCGTCGAGGACCACCATGCTCTCGTCTGAGAAGGGAATGTCGTATGACTGCAGGCGTGGGGCCTTGTCCCTGTCAGGATCGAAGCGCGTCGCCCGGATCGTGATCCTCTTCTCGGCCAATCTCTTCTCCTAGTAGGTGCGGGCCTGCGGCTTGAAATTCGTGATATGGATGTCGCGATAGTCGAGCCTCGGCGCGGCGCCATCGGCGCGAAACGCAACCGTGTGCTTGAGCCATTTGGAATCGTCGCGCTCGGGAAAATCCCGGCGGGAGTGCGCGCCCCGCGATTCCTCCCTGGCCAGCGCGGAGTACGCGATCGTTTCTGAGACCTCGATCATGAAGTCGAGCTCGAGCGCCGCCGTCAGCTCCGTGTTGAACGTGCGGCTGGAGTCTTCGATCTTGATCTTCTCGAAACGATCCCGCAGCGAACCGAGCTGACGTGTGAGCTTCTCGAGGCCTTCTCGAGTGCGAAAGACTCCGGCACCGGCGTCCATGTCGTGCTGCAGCTCCTCGCGGATCGTTCCGATCCTCTCCTCCCCACCCTTCTTGTCGAGGAACGAGGCCTCGATCCGCCTGGTCTCGTCGGCCAGCAAGGCGTCGACCGGGTTCGCCCCCACCGCCTTGGCCGCGCTGGCGTACTCGGCGGCCGCCCGGCCGGCCGCGGCGCCGAACACCAGGCATTCGGACAGCGAGTTCGAGCCGAGCCGGTTCCCTCCGTTCAACCCGACGTTGGAGCATTCGCCCGCCGCGTAGAGGCCCAAGACCGGCGTGGCCCCGGAGATGTCCGCGTCGACGCCGCCCATCATGTAGTGCTGAACGGGACGCACGGGGATCGGGTCCTTGACGATGTCGATGCCGACAAACTCTCGCCCGAGCTCGCGCATGAACGGCAGCTTGCGATCGATGACCTCTTCGCCGAGGTGTCGCACGTCGAGGTGCATGTACTTGCCATGAGGCCCCTCGAAGCCGCGGCCTTCCTCGAACTCGGTCGTCATCGCGCGGGAGATGATGTCGCGCGGGCCGAGCTCCATCTTGTTGGGCACGTAACGCTTGAGGAACCGCTCGCCGTCCTTGTTGAGGAGATAGCCGCCCTCGCCGCGCACTGCTTCGGTGATCAGGATGCCCGTGAACGGCAGCCCGGTCGGATGGAACTGGACCATCTCCATATCCTTCAGCCCGACGCCTGCCCGATACGCGAGGGCCATACCGTCGCCGGTGCAGATGTTGCCGTTGGTGGTGAACGCGTAGACGCGTCCAAGGCCACCCGTGGCGAGAATCACGGATTTCGCAGTGATCGCCTGGAAGCGACCGCTCCGCATGTCGATCGCGACCACGCCCACGCAGCGCGAATCCTCCATCAGGAGCTTGGTGGCGAAGGCCTCGTCGTGGCGGTGGATCTGCTTGAACTGGAGCGATGTTTGAAAGACGCTGTGGAGCATGTGGAACCCGGTCTTGTCGGCGGCGAAGCAGGTGCGCCACGTGGTCATGCCGCCAAAAGGCCGCGCCGAGATCTTGCCGTCGGGATCGCGGCTCCATGGGCAGCCCCAGTGCTCCATCTGGATCACCTCGATCGGCGCTTCGCGTACGAAGGCCTCGACCACGTCCTGGTCGGCGAGATAGTCCGAGCCTTTGATGGTGTCGAAGGCGTGGTTCTCGTAGCTGTCCTCGGGGCGCAGCACGGCCGCGGCCCCACCCTCGGCTGAGACCGTGTGGCTGCGCATCGGATAGACCTTCGAGACCATCCCCACTTTCAGGAGCGGGTTGGCGTCGACCACGGCTATCGCCGCCCTGATGCCGGCCAGCCCGCCGCCGACCACCAAGACGTCGTAGCTCTCAGAATCCATGCAAACAAAGATGTTATTCGCTAACGGAACTCGACCTTGACGAGCACTCCGTACTGGCCGCGGCCGGCCGAGCGCTACGCCGGACGCTTGCCGGAGCGCGCTGACGTGCTCGTGATCGGCGGTGGGATCACCGGCACGAGCCTCCTCCATCACTTGGCCGCCCGTGGCATGGACGCGGTGCTCGTGGAGCGCGCGCACATCGCGTCGGGCGCGAGCGGGCGAAACGCGGGGTTTCTTCTGGCCGGCGTCGCCGACAGCTACGCGGATGCAGTCCGCACGTACGGGCGATCGCGCGCTTCCGACATCTGGCACATGACGCTCGAGAACCACGCCACGATGACGGAGGCGGTGAAGGGCGAGGACGTCGGCCATCGCCGGTTGGGCAGCGCCATTCTGGCCTCGGGCGAAGAGGAAGCGGCCAGGCTCGCGGAATCCGCACAGCTGCTTGGCGAGGATGGGTTCGAGGTCAGGTGGGATGGCCGCCGCCTCGTCAACCCGCGGGATGGCGAGGTGAACCCGGCGGCGATGGTGGGAGCGCTCGCCCGACTGGCCGAGCCGGGAGCGATCCGCGAAGGCGTGAACGTGACCGCCATTGAGGCGCGATCGCCCGAGGTGGTGGTGCATGCGGACGGCGCCGAATGCCGCGCCGGCTGCGTCATCCTCGCGACCAACGCGTACACGCCCCTCCTGCTGCCGCAGGTGGCGATCAAGCCGCGGCGCGCGCAGATGCTCGCCAGCGGCCCCGACGGGGCGCGCCTTTGCGACCTACCGACCTATTCGCATTTCGGCTATCGCTACTGGAGGCAGATGCCGACGGGTGAGGTCCTGATCGGCGGCTGGCGCGACACCGCTTACGACGAAGAGATTGGCTACGACGAGACTCCAACAGATCAGATCCAGGCCCATCTCGATGCCCAGCTGAAGCGCATGGGAGCTGAGTCCGGGGTGACCCATCGCTGGGCCGGCATCATGGGGTTTACGGAAACGGGGCTGCCGCTGGTGGGTCCGGTCGAAGGCCTGCCCGGTGTCTACCTGTGCGCGGGCTTCAACGGCCACGGCATGGGTTTCGCCTTCGTCAGCGCGAAGAGGTTGGTCGAGTCGCTGTAGGGGCGGGAAGCGAGCGCCGGAGAAACGCTATCCAGTTCTCGCCCATGACGCCGTCGACCTGGGCGGCGCTGAAGTGCTTGCGCAGCATCCCGCGCAGCTGTTTCAACTCGTTCAGGTCGGCGATGGGCCCATACCTCGAGTCGATGCCGCCGTCGAGGTCGGTGCCGAGGCCGACATGCTCCGGACCTCCGGTGGAGCGGGCGTGGTGAACCGCATGCCGGACCACGTCCTCGAGGCTCGTCTTGCCTTTGGAGCGGAGGTGGTTCGGATAGAAGCTGATGCCGACGATGCCTCCGCGGCGCGCGATCTCCGCGGCGGTCGCGCTGGTGATCTGGCGATCTCCAGAAACCAGCTCTCGCGCATTGCTGTGCGAAGCGATGATCGGACCGCGCCACATCTCAAACGCGTCAGCAACCGCCTGGTCGGCCATGTGGCTCAGGTCCAGGATGACGTGCTTGCGCCGCATGGCCTTCAGGAGCTGGACGCCGAGCTTGGTCAGGCCGCCTGGTGCGCGGGTGCCGCCGCTATAGCGGGTCCGGCTCCAGGCCGGACCGATGATCCGCAACCCCATGTCGGTCCAGGCGCCGAGCTGGCTCGGGGTTTCGATCGGGTCGGCTCCTTCCATGAGCATCACGGCCGCGACCTGGCCCCGCCGCCATCCGCCGACGTAGCGCTCGAGATCTCGTGAGTCGCGAATCAGCTGGACCTCGCAGGCCCGGTAGTAGCTGACCTGGGAGCGCGCCATGATGTGGGCTTCGTGCGCGTTCTCGTACACATAACGCGTGCGCATCGCCCGCCTCGCCAGTGCCGGTGCCGTGTACAGGGTCGCGAAGACGAGGCCGACGCCGGCGCCGATGAGCGAATCCCGGCTGATCACGTAGCGCGGCGCCGGCGGGCCCAGGAAGCCGCGACCGTCCGCGAGGGCGTTCCAGCCGATGTCCAGGTGTGCGTCGACGATCACTCCGCTGCCACCAGCACAGCCCGACCGGCGGCTTCAACCGGCGCGCAGCCTTCCATGAGCGCTACGCAGAACGTGGCGGCCAGGGCAGCCGTGTTCGACGCGGACGCGGGCGCATGGACTCGGCGGCCGTGGACACTGCAGCCGCCGGACTCGATCCGGATGACCGGCATCGAGGCGATCCCCTCAAGCGGCCCTCCCAGCTCGGACGCCGCCGCCTCAGACGCAAAGAGGATGTCGGGCCTCATGCCGGCCAGCTCGTACGCCGCCTGAGGGCCGCCGAGCTCGCGGATCCAGCCCGTGTCGCCCAGCTCGATGGCAAGGAGCGCGCCGTCATGCCTGGCGGCCTCGACCGTGGCGCGGAAATCAGCCTTCCTGGGTGAGTCGAAGAGCAGCTGGGCCTGAATGTAGACCAGAGCCGCGCCCGACCAGCCGCCGCGCCGGGTGGGAGCCGCCGGCGTCGCCTGCCCGCCGAGGAGGCTCGTCCAACGGCAGAATTCCGCCTCCTCCCCCAGCGTGGCAACCATTCGGCGTCGAGAATAACTTGGCTTGAAACCCTGTATGTGGTGATAATGAAGCCATTCACTATGAATGACGACACCATGAATCGATCTACAACGCATTCTCTGCCCCGCGAGCTGGGTTCGGGCCACGAGCTCGCCCGCGACGAATCAGGACGCCTCTACAGCGTCCACATGCGTGAGCTCTTCGAGGATCTCCACGTCGACATGAGCGCCGTGGAGGCGCTCGGTGCGATGAAGATCGCCGGCCACATGCTGGGCTTGCTCCAGGAGCGCTGGGCCGAGAAGCACGGCCTCACCCAGGGCCGCCTTGGCGTGCTGTTTCGCCTGTACCGATGCGGCGACACCCCGCTCGGGGATTTGGCCGCGAACATGGAGTCCACGCCTCGCAACATCACAGGGCTCGTCGACCACCTGGAGCGCGACGGCCTTGTCGAGCGCGTCCCGGATCCGTCCGACAGGCGCTCGATCCGGGCAAGGCTGACGGAGGCAGGGCGCGCCCGCATCCAGGCGGTCTGGAAAGAGGGCGTGGACCATCAGTTCGAGATGGTCGAAGGGTTCAGCAAAGACGACCTGGCGCAGCTTCGACACCTGTGCCTGCAGCTGGTGATCAACGCCAGGAAGGAGCTGGGGAAGTGATAACTCAAGGGCTGTCGCGCAACCGCGTGATTCTCGCCACAGCCGGGACGATGCTGGCGCTGCTGCTGGCCGCTCTAGACCAGACCATCGTCGGTACGGCGATCCCGCGCATCGTGGCCGACCTCAACGGGCTCGACCGCCTGGCATGGGTCACGACCGCCTACCTGGTCACCTCGACGACCATGACCCCGATCGCCGGCAAGCTGGGCGATCTCTTCGGCCGCAAGCCCTTCCTGCTCGCCGGGATGATCGGCTTTGTCGCCGCGTCAGCCCTTTGCGGACTGTCCCAGGACATGACGCAGCTGATCGTGTTCCGAGGCATCCAGGGCATCTTCGGGGGCGTGCTTTTCGCCACTGTGTTCACTGTGATCGGCGACCTCTTTCCGCCCGAGAGCCGAGGCCGGGTGCAGGGCATGTTCGGGGGCGTGTTCGGCCTGAGCTCGATAGTCGGCCCCACAGCCGGCGGCTTCATCACGGACCACTGGAGCTGGAGATGGGTCTTCGAGGTCAACATTCCCGTCGGCATCATCGCCGTGGCTGTCGTGCTCGCCGGGCTTCCGTACGTGCGCTCGAAGGCGTCGTGGCGTGACATCGACTTCTGGGGCGCGCTGACGCTGGCCGCCGGCGTCGTTCCCCTGCTGATCGCGCTTTCGATCACGCGCGACCACGCTTGGACTTCCCCCGAGGTCGTGGGCTTGCTCGCTTTGGCCGCCGCGATGCTGGCTGCGTTT
>VBHB01000026.1:0-7638 GCA_005880315.1 Chloroflexota bacterium
CCCAGTCGCGGATGCGAAACCTGGAGCGGCTGCGCGCAAGCGACGTAATCGGGGAGGGCGAACCCCGGCCTAGCGCGCAGTAGAGCCCGCCATTCGGGCACACATGGTCGTATCCCAGGCGAGGGATACAACGAATCTCGCACTGATCGGAGCTATCACGAGGAGAAGGAGCTGATCGCCAGCGGCCGTACGCTGCCCGGGCTGATAGGGGCATACGATTTCAACCGTGGCCACCAAGACCGTAAAGGCCCTCAGCGCGGAGGAGATCTCAGAGCTCTGCCTCCGTCACACGCTCTATGACTGGTCGGCTCAGGCAGGGCTGCAGCCGATGGCCGTCGAAAGCGCGAAGGGCGTCTACTTCCACACGGTCGACGGGCGACGGTTCATCGATTTCAACAGCCAGCTGATGTGCGTGAACGCGGGGCACGGCGACCGCCGCATCATCGAGGCGATCAAGCGGCAGGCCGACCAGCTTCCTTACATCAGCCCGTTCATGGCGCACGAGCCACGCGCCCGCCTCGGCCGCAAGCTGGCCGAGCTGCTGCCGGGCGACATCGACAAGGTGCTGTTCACGCTGGGCGGCGCGGACGCCAACGAGAACGCCATTAAGATCGCGCGAACCGTCACCGGCCGGCCCAAGATTCTCGCTCGGTACCGGTCGTACCACGGCTCGACCGGCGCCGCTGTGCAGGCGACCGGGGACCCACGCCGCTGGCCCAACGAGTTCGCGACCGGGGTCGTCCACGTGCTCGACCCATATCACGGCATCCAGCGCGGATGGGACACCGCAGAGGAAGCGCTGGCCGACCTCGAGGAGACGATCGAGCTCGAGGGGCCCAAGACGATCGCCGCTTTCATCCTCGAGCCGATCACCGGCACCAACGGCATCCTGATCCCGCCCGACGGCTACCTCCAGGGCGTGCGCGCTCTGTGCGACCGGTTCGGGATCATGCTCATCTGCGACGAGGTCATGACCGGCTTTGGGCGCACGGGGCGGTGGTTCGCGGTGGACCACTGGGGCGTCGTGCCCGACCTCATCACGCTGGCCAAGGGCCTCACCAGCAGCTACGTGCCGCTGGGCGCCGTGGGGATGAGGCCGCGCGTGGCGTCGTACTTCGACGACCACGTTTTCTACGGCGGGCTGACGTACAACAGCCATCCGCTCGGCTGCGCCGCGGCGCTGGGCGCGATCCAGGCCTACGAAGAGGACGACATGGTCGGCAACTCCGCCCGCATGGGCGCCGTGCTGGCCCGGCACCACCGGAAGCTGCAGGAGCGCCATCCGTGTATCGGCGCCGCCCGCTCGATCGGCCTGTTCGGCGGGCTCGAGCTGGTGCGCGATCGCACGACCCTCGAGCCGCTGGCGCCCTTCAACGGCACGTCGCCGGAGATGAAGGCGATCGGCAAGGCGCTGGTCGATGCGGGCATGCACACCTTCTTGCGGTGGAACGTGATCATGACCAACCCTCCCCTGTGCATCACCGAGGCCGAGCTAGATGAGGGGTTCGAGATCCTGGACTCGGTGCTCGAGATTGGAGACCGCGCCCTCGCCAGCTGACGTTGATGAGCTGCGCGCCTTGCAGCTTGCGCGACTGCAAGCCGGGGTTTCGCACTTGTTGCGGACGAACGCGTTCTGGCGCTCGCGACTGACGTCGTTGCGCGGCTGGGACGATTTCTCCCGGCTGCCGCTGACGACGAAGGGCGAGCTCATCGCCGACCAGGCCGCACACCCACCCTTCGGCACCAACCTCACGTATCCAGTCGAGCGGTACGTTCGCGTGCACCAGACGTCGGGGTCGAGCGGCGACCGTCCGCTGCGCTGGCTCGACACGGCCGAATCGTGGGCCTGGTGGCTGTCCATCTGGTCGGACCACGTGTATCGCGCGGCGGGCGTTGGTGCCGGCGATCGGGTCTTCTTCGCTTTCTCTTTTGGTCCGTTCATCGGGTTCTGGTCGGCGTTCGGGGGCGCGGAGCGGCTGGGGGCGCTCGCCATTTCGGGCGCGGGGATGAGCACCGAGCAGCGCGTGCGCAGCGTCATCGACCTCGAGGCCACGGTGCTGCTGTCGACGCCCACGTATGCGCTGCGGATGGTGGATGTCGCGCGAGAGCTGGGCGCCGACCTCGCGTCGTCGGCGCTTCGCGTCACGATCCACGCCGGCGAGCCGGGGGCGAGCATCCCGGCGACTCGGGCGGCGATCGAGTCGGCGTATGGCGCTTCTTGCTACGACCACACCGGGATGACGGAGCTGGGCCCGACCGGGCACAGCTGCTCTCAGCGCGACGGCATCCATCTGATCGAGTCGGAGTTCATCTTCGAGGTGCTCGACTCATCCGGCAGGCCGGCTGATGAGGGCGAGCTCGTGGCCACCAACCTGGGGCGATGGGGCATGCCACTCATCCGTTACCGGACCGGGGACCGTGTCTACTCGTCGCGCGAGCAATGTTCGTGCGGCAGCCCATTTTTGAAATTGGCCGGCGGCATCCGCGGTCGCATCGACGACATGTTCACCGTCCGCGGCGTCAACCTCTTTCCATCGCAGGTCGAAGACATCGTCAGGCGGCATGCGCAGGTGGTGGAGTTCGCGATCGAGCGGCGGCGTGAGCGGCAGATGGACGAGGTGACGGTGCTGGTCGAGATCGATGGACCGGACATGTCGACGGATCGCCTGGAGGCGGACCTGCGCCAGGCGCTGGGGGCGAGGCTTGAGTGCCGGGTGGTCCCTTCGGGCACGCTGCCGCGCTCGGAGCTGAAATCGAAGCGGGTGATTTCGGCTTAGCCCGCCTCTTGCTTTCGGCGGAACAGGAGCCACGCGCTCGCGAAGAAGGCGACCGTCCACGCGGTCAAGGTGATGAGCTCTTTTCCGAACTCGCCGAGGCCGATTCCGGCCTGGCCTCCCGGGCCGTTTCCGAACACCGAGCTTATCGACGAGACCGGGGCGAGGACGTTGACGAAAAGGTAGTTCAAGAAATGCGCCTTGTTGGGGTCCTGGCTGATCCCGATGATGATCACGGCCACGACCGTGCTGACCAGTGGGGCTCCGAACAGCACCGCAAGCGTGATCCCGATCGCGGCCCATCTGCCGAAGACAGCGGAGATGAGGAAGCTCATGCCCTGCAGGCACAGGACGCCGAGCATCGTCGCCCCCAGGCACATGAGCACGAACACCGCAATCGGCATGACCACCAGGTTGCCCTGGGTGAGGGGCTTGGAGGCATCGATAGCCAGGCCCACCTGCCCGGTCACCGGCCCGAGCGACCCCTGCACGAATGCGAAGACCACGTAGACGACCAGGAACGTGACGACGACCACTGCCAGGCTGATGAGGAACGAGGCGACCGCCTTCGTCAGCAGCAGCTGCGTGCGGCTCATGGGCCGGCTCAGCAATATCGCGAGCGTGCGGTCGGAGCGCTCGCCGGCGATCTGCTCCGAGGCCAGCCACCCGAAGATTCGCATGATCAGGAACATCACGATTCCGCCAAAGGCGAACAGGGCGGCGACTGTGATCGAGTAGGACTGGAGCGGGGCGATGTCGTGATCGAGCAGGTACTGGTCGTCCGCGATCTGCTGCTTGACCTGCTTGATCGCGGCGTCGATGCTGAAGGGCCCGCTCGTCGGCCCTCCGTTCTGCTGCTGCTTCGCCTGTTCCATGAAGCCCAGCTGCTGCTGGTCGTTGGCGATCTCGGTGCGGAGCGTGGTCTGCCAGGCTACCGTCGGCGGCGGGCTCCACCTGCTCTGACTGATGACGTAGTAGGTGTAAAGGCCGCCCGCGATCAGCACGAAGATGCCGCCCATGACGGCAAACACGATCCAGCGGCTGCGCCACGTCTTCTGGAGCTCGTTGCGGATGAGACGGATGAGGAGCATCAGCTCTTCGCGGCCCCGACGGGCGATGGGGGCGGCGGTGGCGGCGCGGGCGGCGGAGTCGGTGCGCTGCTGAGCGGGCTGCCCGGCGCCACGCCCGTGAGCTCGATGTAAACGTCCTCCAGGCCTCGCTGAGTGTGCACGAGCTGATCGACGCCGATTCCCGCCGACACCAGCGAGTGGTTGATGACCCGGGCCATGTCCTTGTCCGAGCTCACCAGGATCGAGTCTTTGATCGTGCCGGGCTCGACGGTGAGGCCGTCGAGGGCGCGCACCACCTTCATCGCCTCGTCGACGTCGGAGACGTCGATGCGGTACTGGAATCCCTTGACGTTCATCAGCTCGCTCAGCGGGCCCGCCGCCTTCACTTCGCCGCGATGCAGGACGACCACGCGGTCGCAGAGCTCTTCGACCTCGGAGAGAAGGTGGCTGGAGAAAAAGATGGTCATGCCCTCCTCCGCGAGCTTGCGCAGCAGGATGCGAAGGCCGTGGATGCCGTTGGGGTCTAGACCGTTGGTGGGCTCGTCGAGGATCAAAAGGCGGGGTTTGCCGAGCATCGCCTGGGCCAGCGCGAGCCGCTGGCGCATGCCCATCGAGTAGCGCTTCACCTTGTCGTTCGCACGCTCGGTCATTCCAACCAGGTCGAGCAGCTGCGTGATCTGTTTTTCGTCGACCGGCCCGAGAGTTCGAGCGAAAAGGCGAAGGTTGTCGCGCCCGGAGAGGAAGCCGTACAGCGCCGGCTGCTCCAGGGTCGCCCCGAAGAGCCTGGCGGCCCGGACATGATCGGTCCAGCAGTCGTGCCCACCGATCCTGGCGGCGCCGGCGCTCGGGTGCTGGAGCCCGAGAAGCAAGCGGATGGTGGTGGTCTTGCCCGCGCCGTTGGGGCCGAGGAATCCGAAGACCTCGCCTTCGGCCACGCTGAACGAGATCCCGTTGAGAGCCTGGACGCGCCCGTACCGCTTGGAGAGCCGCTCGACCTCGACAATGGGCGCCGTCATTTAGTGGTGACTTTAACCTCCGGGCGGCCGCAGCGCTCGGCGTAGGAGAGGACTAACTAGGGCGTTCTCACGTAGAGGTCGTTGCCCCAGCTCAGCAGCAAGGCCGCCTCGGCCGAGTTGATCGCCTTGCCGCTCTGAGAGTTGACCTCCCAGTTGAACTGGCCTATGCGAGTGCGGGCACTGGTCTGCAGAGCCTTCTGTAGGTACCAGATCAGAAGAAACTGTTCGGAGCTCGTGATCAGACCGCGGGCCGCACCGTCATTGACGGCATTGATCAGGCCGTTGATCGTGGCGTGAATGGTGAAGGTGACCGTCTTCGAGGAGATGGTCGACACCATCAACAGCAGCGCCTAAGAAGTTTGGGAGGTGAATTTCAGACGATTTCGATTAGATCTTGGAATGCGCTCGCGCCTGTCGCGAGACACACTTATTGGTAATGGAGCAAGACATGAAAGACAACAATTCCATCGAAATTCCGCCGCGCGGTACCCGCGGAGCGAGGGTGTTGTGGGGTGGCGCGTTGATGAAACTCGCGAAGCCGATCATGGACATGCAGATCTCGCGATACCGGCGAACCTCGAGTCCCAAGGCTCCGGTGATGATGGGATTTCCGATCATCCTGCTGACCACGATCGGATCTCGCACCGGCCTGGAACGTACTCAGGTCCTCGGCGGGTTCTCCGATGGCGAGGATGCGTGGCTTGTCGTGGCGTCGAAGTCAGGGGCGGCCACACACCCGGCTTGGTTCATCAACCTGGCCAAGAGCCCGGACAAGATCTGGATCGAAGTCGGGAACCGAAAGCTGCGAGTGGTGGCCGAGTCGCTCAAAGGTCAGGCAAGGCTGGATGCGCTGGCGCGAGTGGCGGCCGTAGCACCGCGCTACGGCGAATATCCCAAGAAAACCGACCGCGAGATCCCGGTGATCCGCCTCACGCCCGCCGGCTGACCGGACGATCAGGCCCTTGCCTTATCGGCGACCTTCCCCTGCTGCAGGATCCGGATGGCGTTGCCGAAGGGGTCGCGGACGCCCATGTCGGTGCCGTAGAAGTGGTCGGTAGGCTCCTGCGTGAAGTCGGTGACGCCGCGCGACTTGAGGGTCTCGTACAGAGCCCGGATGTCGTCAGCCTTGAACACGAGACCGCCCAGCGCGCCCTTCGAGATCAGCTCGCGGAGCTGCGCGGCGGTGGCTTCGTCATGCACCGGGGGGCCCGGCTCCTCCAGGGAGATCTCGGTGACGTCGCCAGGCACGCGCACCGTCAGCCAGCGGTAGGAACCCTGCTTGACGTCCTGGCCCTTCTCTAGCCCGAGCTTGTTGACGTAGAAGTCAAGAGCCTGGTCCTTGTTGAGGACCATGATGGAAGCGACGTTGAGTTTGGTGATCATCGCTCGTTTTCTCCTTTGCGAGACTTGATGGGGATGACCCTCATGCTAGGAGGCCGTCGCTGCGGCGGCGTCTCCAAAACTGCTCGATCGCCGCGCCACCCCCGCCGCCACCACCGGCCGCGTCGCCCACATCTGGTAGCAGTTCGGAGCCACCATCGGTCCATTCCCCACGCGATAGCTCGACGGCGCCTCGCCGACGATCTCCCGGAACGTGCGGCTGAAGGTCCCCCGGCTCGTAAAGCCGACGTCGAAGCAAATGTCTGTGACGCTGCGGTCGGTCTCGCGCAGCAGGAACATCGAGCGCTCCACCCGCCGCCGCTGCAGGTAACGGTGCGGCGTCTCCCCGAAGGCGGCGCGGAAGCTGCGGATGAAGTGCGCCTCGGAGAGGTGGGCCACCTCGGCCACAGCGGGGACGTCGAGCGGCTCGGCGTAGAAGCGGTCCATCGCGTCGCGGGCGCGCAATAGGCGCCGGTTCAAGTCCTCGACTTCCCGGCTCACGATGCCAAGCTACAGGGGTTCGCAGTGATCCTGCCAAAAGACCGCGACCCCCGCTTTATCACCATCCGCCGCGGGGGGACGCTCACCGACTCCGACCATCGGCTGCTGGCCTTGTGGGCTGCTGCGTGCGCAGAGCACGTTCTGCACCTGTTCGAGTCGGTGCAGCCCTCGGACCCACGGCCCCATCTGGCGATCGAGCAGATTCGGGCATGGGCGCGAGGCGAGATCAGGATGTCTCAGTCCCGCGCGGCGGGTGGCCATGCCATGGCTGCAGCAAGAGAGTTGAGCGGAGCCGCTCGGTACGCCGCATACGCTGCCGGCCAGGCGGCGGTGGTGGCGCATGTCGCCGCACACGAGCTCGGTGCTGCGGCCTACGCGATCAAGGCCGCGCGTGCGGCGGCCCCTGGAGGCGACGGTGAGAGCGCCGGCCGGCTCGAGTGCCGTTGGCAGCGCGATCAGCTTCCGGACGCGATTCGCGAACTCGTCCTGGACGATCAGCGGTTGCGAAACGAGATCTGCTGGTCGGTGTTCGACCCGAGTTCAAAATCGGTTTGGTGGACCCGAGGGGAATCGAACCCCTGACCTTCTGACTGCCAGTCAGACGCGCTCCCGGACTGCGCCACGGGCCCACGATGCCGCAAACACTGATGATACCCGGCACTTCCGACCGAACTTTTCGGCACCGTTACGATCTCCGTGCCCCCTTCGAATATGAAGACACGCTTGATCGACAGCTCCGACATGAAGGGCGGCGGGTTCGCCGCCCTTCCCGACGGCGACGGTCCGTTCCCCGGTGTCGTCGTGATCCACGAGGCTTACGGCCTCAACGAGAACATCAGGGACATCACCCGCCGGTTCGCCGGGAGCGGATACGCGGCGCTCGCCGTCGATCTCTTC
>VBHB01000026.1:7663-23530 GCA_005880315.1 Chloroflexota bacterium
GCGATCGGCTTCTGTATGGGCGGCGGATTCGCGATCGCCTGGGCTTGCACGGACGATCGCCTCAAAGCCATCGCCCCCTTCTACGGCGCGAACCCGAGGCCGATCGATGCAGTTAGCCGGATATGCCCTGTTGTCGGCTCGTACCCCGAGAAGGACTTCAGCGCGAACGCCGGCCGCGCCCTCGACGAAGTCCTGGACAGGTACAAGATCGAACACGACATCAAGATCTACCCTGGCGCCCGGCATTCGTTCTTCGACGATCGCGGCCGCGCTTTCAACCAGGACGCCGCGCTGGATTCCTGGACCCGGACGATGGCCTTCTTCGGCAAGCACCTGGCGCCGACCAAAGCGGGCTTGAAACCGAAACCAAAGACCGAGGCCGGCTAGCCGGGCGAACTCGCCGCGAGATCAGGAGCGAGAGCGGCTCTTCGCGCACCTCGGGCATAGCCCGCCGAATACGAGCTGGTGGCTCGTGACGACGTAGCCAGTGCTCTTCTGCACACCGCTCGTGGCGTCATCCAGCACGCACCCCGGCACCTCGGCGACACGCCCGCAGGAATCGCAGCGCACATGCTCGTGGTGGTCTTCGCCGACCTCGTAGTACGCCTTCCCATCGCCGAGGTCGATGCGACGGATCGCACCCTCTCGCTCCATCACCGTGACAGCGCGAAAGACACTCGAGTAGTCGGCGGCACCGAGCGCACCACACACGACTTCGTGCAGTTGATCGATCGACCACGCGTGCCTCGCTTGGCCATCGAAGACGTTGCGAACGGCGTCGGTCACCGGGCTTGGTCGAGGCATCTTGCAATTGTAATCCGCCAATGCACACAAGTTGCGCAAGTCGTTTGTGCAATACTGTGGCGCAACTGAAAATGAGAAGGCTTGCATTCCTGCTCACCGCCGTCGCGCTCATCGGCGCGAGCGCCGCATGTGGCGACAGCCCGACTGCTCACGCGGGCTCGCTCAACGTCGTGGCCGGCGAGAACTTCTGGGGCAGCATCGCCATGCAGCTGGGCGGCCCGAAGGTCAACGTCCAGACCGTGCTCACGGATCCCAACGCCGACCCACACGAGTACGAGAGCAACACCAACGATGCCCGCGCCTTTGCCGAGGCCGATCTTGTGATCCTCAACGGCGCAGGCTACGACGACTGGGGCAAGAAGCTGCTCGACGCCAACGCCAGCAGCCACCGCCAGGTGCTGAACGTGGCGGACATGCTCGCCAAGAGGGCCGGCGACAACCCGCACTTCTGGTACGACCCCGGCTACGTCGTCAAGGTGGCGGACGCGATCACGGCCCGGTACAAGTCGATCGACAGCGGCGACGCAACTTTCTTCGACCAGCGCCGCACCGATTTCGCAAGCGCCCTCCAGCCGTACAACGCCCGCATCGCCGAGATCAGGAAGAAGTTCGCCGGCATCAAGATCGGCGCGACCGAGAGCATCTTCGTCTACATGGCCGCGGCGCTCAACCTCGACCTGATCTCGCCGGTCGAGTTCATGGACGCCGTCGCCGAGGGCAACGACCCGCCCGCCTCGGCCGTGGTCGAGTTCCAGAACCAGATCACCGCCAGGCAGGCGAAGGTGCTGATCTACAACGTCCAGACCGCCACAGCCGTCACCACGAACGTCAAGCACCTCGCGCAGGCGGCGGACATCCCCGTCGTCGGCGTCTCCGAGACCCTGCAGCCGGAGACGGTCGCGTTCCAGGACTGGCAGCTGTCTCAGCTCATCGCGCTCGAGAACGCACTCAACGCCGACGCCCTGAGCAAATGACCGACCACCCCGCGATCGCCGCCCGCGAGCTCAGCGCGACATACGGGTCGCGCGCGGTCTGGACGGGCGCCACGTTCGAGATTCCCTCGGGCTCGTTCACGGCCATCCTCGGCCCCAACGGGTCCGGCAAGTCGACGCTCGTGCGTCTGGTTCTCGGCCTTCTGTCGGCGGCCGAAGGCGACCTCGAAGTGCTTGGGAAACCACCGCACAGAGGCAACCCCAGCATCGGCTACGTCCCCCAGGGCTCGCACTTCGACCCCGAGCTCTCGATTCGCGGCCGGGACTTCGTCGGCCTCGGCGTCGACGGCCACCGGTGGGGCATGCGGATCACCGATCGCGCACAGGCGGAAACCAAGGTCGCCAAAGCAATCGCGTCGGTAGACGCCAAGCAATACGCCGACCGCCAGCTCGGCCGTCTCTCAGGTGGCGAGCAGCAAAGGCTTCTCCTCGCGCAGGCGCTGGTCGGCATGCCGCAGCTGCTGCTGCTCGACGAGCCCCTCTCCCATCTCGACGTGCGCAACCAGCAGGCGATGGTGCAGCTCATCAGCGACGTCGCGCGCGAGCGCCACCTCACGGTCCTCCTCATCGCGCACGACGTGAACCCCCTGCTCCCCCACATCGACCACGTCCTCTACGTCGCCCATGGAAGGCTCGCCATGGGCAAGCCGAACGAGATCATCACCTCGGAGTCGCTCTCCCGGATCTACTCCTCGCCCGTCGAGGTTCTCAAAGACAGCCGCGGCCGCGTGTTCGTGGTCGGCCTCGAGGAGGAGGTCAGCCACCCGCATGACTGAGCTGCACCGCACCGCGATCCACGCCGTAATCAACAACAGCTCACCCCAGCTGAGCTGGAATCCATTCGAGGACCTGGCCACGCTCTTCCACTTCGAGTTCATGGTCCATGCCTTCCAGGCGGGCACCATCATCGCCATCGTCGCGGGCGCGATCGGCTACTTCGTCGTCCTGCGCGGATCCGCCTTTGCCGCCCATGCCCTGTCGCACATCGGGTTCGCCGGCGCGACGGGCGCGGTCGTCATCGGCCTCAGCCCGATCGCAGGACTGCTCGCGTTTACGCTCGGTGCCGGCGTCGCCATCGGGGCCCTTGGCTCGAGGCTCAGAGGCCGCGACGTGACCATCGGCATCGTGCTCGCATGGACTCTCGGCCTCGGCGTTCTGTTCATCTCTCTCTATCGCGGCTACGCCACCGAGGCATACGCGATTCTCTTCGGCGAGATCCTCGGCATCAGCACCTCTGACGTCGCTGTCACGCTGGCGGCAGGCGTGATCACGCTCATCGCAGTCGGGGCGCTGTACCGGCCGCTGCTTTTCTCATCGGTCGACGAGGACCTCGCGGCCGCGAAAGGCGTTCCCGTCACCGCGCTGTCCATCGCATTCATGGCGATCCTCGCCATCGCCGTGACCGAGGCCGTGCAGGTGGTCGGCGTCCTGCTCATCTTCGCGCTGGTCGTCACGCCCGCGGCGATCGCGGTGCGATTCACCAGCCGCCCCGCAATCGCGATCGCAACAGGGATCGGCCTCGCCCTCACGTTCTCGTGGCTCGGGCTCGCCATCGCGTTCTACTCACCGCACCCGGTCAGCTTCTTCATCACCTCGCTCGCCTTCGCGACTTATGTCGCGGTCCGAATCGCCGAGCCGCTGAAAACGCGCATGCGCAGAACAACCGCGAACGCGACCGCATAAGCTCACCTCCGTCATGCGGGTGCTGGTGACTGGCGGAACCGGTGCGCTCGGCCGCGAAGTGGTGACGCAGCTTCGCGCGAAAGGGCACCGCGCGCGCATCCTCAGCCGCAAGCCTGGCGCCGGCGCCGACTGGATCCAGGGCGATCTCGTCACAGGAGTAAACCTCGAGCTGGCTGTGAAAGACATCGAAACGATCGTGCACGCGGCATCCGACGCCGCTCACCCGCGCAGGTACAACGCGACCGACGTGCTCGGGACGAGGCGCCTGCTGGCGATGGCTCGTGAAGCCGGCGTGCGACATGCCGTCTACGTATCGATCGTCGGCATGGAGGGCGTCGCCTACCCGTATTACAAGGGCAAGCTCGCGGCCGAGGCCGTGATGCGCGAGGGCATCGTGCCCTGGTCGATACTTCGCGCCACGCAGTTCCACACGCTGATGGAGACCTTTCTCGGCGGCATGAGCAAGCTGCCACGCCTGGCGACAGTGCCTTTCAAATGGCAGTTCCAGCCGATAGATGCGCAAGAGGTGGCTGCAAGATTGGTCGAGGTGGTCGAAGCAGAACCGGCCGGCGTGCTGCCCGACTTCGGAGGTCCCGAGGTGAGGGACCTCAAGGGCCTGGCCGAGTTGTGGCTGCGAATTCGCAAGCCCGACAAGCGACTCGTCAACCTGTGGCTGCCGTTCAAGTTCAGCCGCCAGTTCGAAAGCGGCCGCCTGCTGTGCCCCGAGCACCGCGACGGCACAGTCACGTTCGAGCAATATCTGGCACGGAGGTATCCCACGCCATGATCAACCGCCTCGTGGACCGTTTCGGCAAGACCGGCTTTGCCGCGCTGAGCAGCGTCATCTGGGCCCTGCCGATGGCGGCGTGGGCAGGCTCCGCCGACCTCTCCCCTGTCGACCGCACGGCGACTCCGACCATCGCCCTGACCATCGGCGTGGTGATGCTGGTCGTCTGGTTCGTGCTCATCGCGAGCCTCCGGCGCGTCCACATGACGCCCCGGCAGCGAAGATTCGACATCGGACAGATGTCGCCGTCGGAAAAACGCTGGACGCTTGGCTGCGCCGCCTTCGCCACCGGGCTGATCGCCTGGCTCAATGCAGCGGCGACGGTCGACTGGGGCCCTCTTGGCTCCGCGATCGGGTCTGGCGAGATCGGCCCCATCGTCTTCGCCGCGGTTCTGGCCCTATTCGCGATCGCGATGGTCGCAGGCATCGCCTTCACGTGGCGCAAGGAGTCACAGGCTTTCAGCCGCCGCGCACGCGCCTGAGTTGAGAAGCACCTCCCCGGAGGAATAGTTGCTTGCGCAAGCAAGTATCACTGTTCAACAGCGGAGTCCCTCCGCCAAGAAAAACTCCAGGAGGACCACATGGTCACATACGAGATCGACAAGGCGCATACAACCCTCGGATTCACGGCCAAGCACCTTGCCGTTTCCACGGTGCGCGGTCAGTTCAACAAGTTCGAAGGGCAGTTCGAAGGCCCGGACGACGACCCCACGAAGATCACCGGCGAGTTGAGGGTCGAGGTCGCCAGCGTCGACACTCGAACCGAGATGCGCGACAACCACCTGCGCTCGGCCGACTTCTTCGAGGCTGAGAAGTACCCCTACATCACCTTCAAGCTCACCAAGGTCGAGCCCGTGGACGGCGAGACGTTCAAAGTGCACGGCGACCTCACCATCAAGGACAAGACCAGGCCGATCGTGCTCGACGCCACCCTCGAGGGCCGGGTCCCGGACCCGATGACCGGCGGCAAGGAGCGCCTCGGCATCAGCGCCAAGGGCCAGCTCAACCGGATGGACTTCGGGCTCAACTGGGACGGAATCGCCGGCGCGATTCCCATCGCCGGCCACACCATCAAGGTCGAGGTCGAGGCCGAGATCGTCGTGAAGGCGCTCGAACCCGCCCAGGCGTAACCGGGAGGAGAAGGAAGGACGAGGGCGCGGTCCTCGTCCTTTCTATATATGTAGATGGCTCCGAAAGCAGCGCATACGATAGGCCCCGTGAAAGGATCGAGAAGCTCCACGAGGGTGGCGGAGCTGTGGGAAGGCCTCGCGAGGGCCCACACCTCGATGACCGCCGCGCTCGAGCGCGACATGGTGCCCGAGGCCGGGATGCCCCTCGCCTGGTACGAGGTGCTTCTTCACCTCTCCCGCGTGCCGGACGTGGCAATGCGCTACCAGGACCTCGCGAAAGTTGCTGGGATCACCAACAGCGGAGCGTCGCGGCGGCTGGAGCAGATGACCAAGGCCGGGCTCATCGAGCGCCGTTCGTGCCCGACTGATCGGCGCGGGGTCTTCGCGCACATGACGCCAAAGGGAGAGGCTGCCTTCAAGAAGGCTCACGCCGCCTTCATGGCGAGCCTCGAGCGCAACTTCGGCAGTGCCTTGAAGCCGGGCGAGGCTGACGCCGTCAGCGCCGCGCTGGCGAGGCTGAGCTAGAGCTGGCTGGACTCCGCCTGCTTGGCCAGGTTGGTGAGCAGAGTCCCGAACTCCTTCGAGACCTGCGGGCCCATCATCCCGCCCAGCACTGGTCCGAGTGGTCCCTTCACCTCGACCCATTGGCCGACCGTCGTCTTGCCGCCCGCTGAACCGATCCGGCAGTTGAAGCGAAAGGTGGTCAGCGGTACCACGCTGGTCTCCAGCGCGAAGCCGCGCCCGGGCATGACGTCGAGAAGCTTCATCTTGTGGTGCTGGCCGGCACGGGTGTTCATGACCCCGGTGGTGCCGGATTGAAAGCCGCCCTGCCAATCCATGGTCGACACGTTGGGATTCCATTCGCCCCACGTCGACATGTCCGACCAGATCTTCCAGACCTTGTCCGGCGAGGCCGTGGTTTCGACTGAGGTTCCGTATTCGGCCATCTAGCGGCGAATTCTAGATCAGCCCCGCGCCACCGACAGCGGGCGCGCCACCACCGCCGGAGCCTTCTCGCGCGTCCAGTTCAGGAACACGATCACCCCCAGCAGCAGCACGGTCCCGAGGACCTGGGCCGGATAGAGCGGCTGGTTGAAACCCCAAGGCGGAGGAGCCGTGGCGATCAGCGTCGCGGCGACCGGGTAAGCCATCTCGCCGATCGTGGCCAGCGAAGCCGGCGTCTTGGACAGGGCGCGGTAGTAGAGAAGCAGCGCCAGCAGGCCGGGCACGATCGCAATCGCGAGCAGGTTGGGCACGAAGTCGCTCAGGCGATAGTGGCCGAAGCCGCCGACACCGCTCTGGACCAGGACCACGACCACGAGGACCGGCAGTGCCAGCGTGAAACGCAGCGCGGTCATGCTCCAGAACGAGATCGATCCGAGCGCGAACCGGCCGAAGACCGTGCCGCTGGCCCACAGCGCGGCCGCGCCGAGGGCGAGCAGCCCGACCTCGAGACGGCCGTTCTGCAACGCCGTGACCGGCGAGAACGGATCGCTCGCGAACAGGACCATGTAGACCGCGACGATCGCGACCCCGGCCGCGGGCCAGAACCACGGTCGCCGGCGCTCACCGAGCACGACCCACGCGAGCACGATCGCGATCAAAGGCTGGGTCTGCTGCAGCACGAACGTCTCCGCGTAAAGCTGATGCTGCGACGCGATCGAGAAGGATGCCGTGAACAGGATGGTCGCGAGAGCCTGCGCCCCGGCGGCGATGATGGCCACCGCCAACCAGCCCCTGGCGCCCAGAGCGCGCAGCTCGTGGCGGCTGCGGATGAGCACCGGCACCAGGAAGAGAGTGACCAGCGCGTCCTCGGCGACGACGATCTGCGTGGGGCTGAGGTGCTGAACGAGCTGGTTTCGGAAATAGGCGTCCGACGCCCACAGCGTGGCCGCGATCGCCACGAACACCACCGCGTAACGGTCGATCAGCCTGTTCATCGATCTCCCTTCAACACCTGGCCCATGGCTTTCCTTCCACATCATGCCGAAAGGCGCCACCAGGGGTCGAACGGGCTAGGAGGCGTCCTCCTGGACAGCGGCTTCCAGCGGCAGCTCGGAATGCTGGAGCACGTACACCTCTTCGGGGCGGTCGTGCCCTTCGAGCCGGCGTTTGCCGACGCTCACCAGACGCATGTCGTCGCGCAGGATGTCGGCCACGATCGAGTAGGTGGTCTCAGAAACCAGGATCTGGTTGCCGACCGCACGCCGCCGGAGCTTGGCGCACCGGTTGACCGCGGGCGAACGGTAATCGCGATCCTGCGCCTCGGCCTCGCCGGTGAGGATCGCCATGCGTACGGCGAGGGGCACGTTGTCCGTCCAGCGCTCGGACATCAGCCCGGCCTGGGCGTCGAACGCCGCGGCCAGCGCATCGGTCGGGCGATGGAACACTGCGAAGAAGCTGTCGCCTTCGCCGCGCTCTTTCAGCACGACGCCGTGGTTGGCCTCGATCGCCGCCGCCAAGAGCTGGTCGTGACGCCTCATCGCGCCGTACATCTGAGCCCGGTTCTGCAGCCAGAGCTGTGTCGACTCGACGACATCGGTCATCAGAAATGTGACGACGCCGTCGGGCAGGCCGTCCCCATCCTCGTGATTGACCCGCGCCGGGTGCGCCACGTCGGAAACGAGAACGAAGCCGTTGGTCAGGTTGACGTTCGACACTGTCGCCAGGTAGTCGTCGATGCTCTTCACGCGGCGGAAGAAGTGGACGTTGTACGAGGGCAGGAAGCTCCACGTCGAGTAGTCGTCGTCGCCCTCGCGGTCTCGACAGATGTCGGGCGCCAGCGCCAGCAGCCGCCCGAGCTTCGTCGCGGCGGCCTCGTCGAGGTTGAGCTCGCGGATGGCATCGTCGCGGGTGATTCGCCGCATCGCCTGGTCGGCCTCGACCGCGAGGCGGATCGCCGACATGAAGCTGTCCATGTCGGCCTGGGTGCCGCGGCAGCGGTGCACGATCGCGAACTCGCGCGTGGCGCTCTGGTAGAGCTCGCCCAGGGTCGGCCAGCGCGCGCCGGAGGTGAAGTAATCGGCCGCCACCTGTTCGAACAGCCACAGCGAGTTGGCCAGCACGAGGTCGACGTTCAGCGCCGTCTGCAGGAATCCCACGAGCGTGCCGTATAGCTCCTGGACGAACTGGAAAGCGCCGATGCCGGCGATCTTGATCTCGCGGTCGAGCCCGAGCGAGGGGTTGGCGCTCGGGGATCCCGCCGAGTACCCAAATCCCTCTGACACGACGGCGTCGCCGTGGTTGCGCAGCTTGATGCGCACCTGGGAGACGCGTTGCCCAGGCCCAGCGACGTCGGGATTGTCGGCCACGTGGACCAGGCCTCCGGGTCCCCACGCCTGCTGGATCGGGGCGCGCAGCTGCGACACCGTGGCGTTGAAGCGCTGGATGAAGGCCAGCGCCTCCTTGCCGCGATCAGTGTCGTAGCGATCCTCACGAACGGTGCGCAGGTCCTCTGCCCACAAGGCCGTGACCGCGCTCCGCAATCCAACCACCCCAGGCTGCATCTGGCACCTGTCCTCTTTGCGTGCTTTGCGTCTTCTGCGGGAACGAAGAGTAGCCCCTGACTGGTCGCTTTCGGCACGTATCGACGTCAAAAAGTGCGTCATAAATTTTTGACGCACCAACACGGGATGGCTTGAGGTAACTTCGTGGAGACATGACCATCAGCAAGCCGGGCGAGCACGCGATCGAGACGATGCAGGTCGAGGTCCGGCGGTATCCGCCTGACCCCGAGTTCAGCAAGCAGGCCAACGCGCAGCCCGACATCTACAAGAAGGGTTTCGACGAGTTCTGGACCGAGGAGTCGAAGCGCATCAGCTTCTTTGAGCCGTGGAAGCAGCTCTACGAGTGGAAGCCGCCGTATGCCAAGTGGTTCATCGGCGGCAAGCTCAACGTCTGCTACAACTGCGTCGACCGGCACGTCGAGGGCGGCCTTGGCGACAAGGTGGCGTACTTCTGGGAGGGAGAGCCCGAGAACGACCGGCGCGAGATCACGTTCCGTGACCTGCAGCACGAGGTCGTCAGGTTTGCGAACGGCTTGAAGAAGCTGGGGGTCGAAAAGGGAACCCACGTTGGGATCTACATGGGCATGATCCCGGAGCTACCCATCGCGATGCTCGCTTGCACGCGCATCGGGGCGCCTTTCACGGTGGTTTTCGGCGGCTTCAGCGGCGAGTCCCTGTCGGGCCGCCTCAACGACATGGAGTGCACGTTCCTCATCACGCAGGACGAAGGCTGGCGCCGCGGCAATCGCGTGCCGCTGAAAGCCAACTCCGATGCCGCGATGGAGGCGTCACCCACCCTCAAGACATGCATCGTGGTCAAGCGCACGGGTGGAGAGGTCGACATGAAGAAGGGCCGCGACGTCTGGGCACACGACATGCTCGACGGCATGAGCGACGACCCCAAGACGTGCACCTGCGAGCCGATGGATTCGGAGGACCTGCTCTACCTGCTCTACACGAGCGGCACCACCGCCAAGCCGAAGGGGATCATCCACACCACCGCCGGCTACATGGTCGGCACGTCGAGCACGCACCACTACATCTTCGACATCAAGCCCAACTCCGTTTACTGGTGCGCGGCCGACATCGGCTGGGTGACTGGCCACAGCTACATCGTCTTCGGGCCGCTCGCCAATGGGACGACCGGCATCATCTACGAGGGCACGCCCGACTTCCCCGACAAGGACCGCTGGTGGAAGATCGTCGAGCGGTACAGGCCCGACATCCTCTACACCGCACCGACCACGATCCGCACGCACATGAAGTGGGGACCCGAGTATGCCGCCAAGCACGACCTGAGCTCGCTGCGCATGCTGGGCACCGTCGGCGAGCCGATCAACCCGGAGGCGTGGGTCTGGTATCGCGAGCACATTGGCGGCAACCGAACGCCGGTGGTCGACACCTGGTGGCAGACCGAGACCGGCATGATCTTGATCACGCCGCTGCCGGGCATCACCGTCCTCAAGCCGGGCTCGGCGACCCAGCCCTTCCCCACCGTCGATGCCGCCGTTTACAACAACGCCGGCGAAGAGGTTCCGCCCGGAGGCGGTGGGTACCTGGTGATCCGCAAGCCGTGGCCGGCAATGCTGCGCGGCATCTACGGCGACCCCAAGCGTTACGAGGAGACCTACTGGAGCCGCTTCAAGGACACCTATTTCGTCGGCGACGGTGCGCGCATTGACGAGGACGGCGACTTCTGGCTGCTCGGCCGCGTCGATGACGTGATGAACGTCTCCGGCCATCGCATCTCGACCATCGAGGTCGAGAGCGCGCTGGTCAGCCACAAGGCGGTGGCCGAGGCCGCGGTCGCGGGCCGCAACGATGCGCAGACGGGTCAGGCCATCGTTGCCTTCGTGACTTTGAAGGGAGGCAAGGAAGGATCGCCGTCAATGCTCAAGGAGCTGCGAGAGCACGTGGGCAAGGTGATCGGAAAGTTCGCCGCGCCCTCGAACATCGTGTTCACGCCCGAGCTGCCGAAGACGCGCTCGGGCAAGATCATGCGGCGGCTGCTCCGAGACGTCTCCGAGAACCGGCCGCTGGGCGACACCACCACGCTCGCAGACCCGGCGGTCGTCGCCGAGCTCGCGAAGCGCGGCAAAGAGGAAGCCGGCAAAGACGAGGGCTGAAGACCCCGGGTCGTTCAAACTAGCCGCGACTTGCGCCTTGCCAATTTCGCGGCCGCGATCGTGTTCTCGGTCGCGATCCTCTATGTAAGTTTCGTCGGCGCCGGTCCGCTCCCCGCGTTGGGCCCGGCATTCAACCCCGGCACCGGCGCCTGGACGATGGCCTTCGACGCGTCCATTGGCAGGGAAACCCAGCATCTCACCGGCCTGCAGCAGCCAGTTCGCATCACACTCGACCGGGACGGCACCGCCCACATCGTGGCGCAGACCGATCACGACCTGTTCCTCGCCGTCGGATACGTGCACGCTCGTTTCCGGCTGTTCCAGATGGACCTCTTGCGCAGGCAGGGCGAAGGCCGCCTATCCGAGGTGGTCGGAAAAAAGGCGCTCGACAGCGACCGCTTCGAGCTGCAGCTCGGCCTGCTGCGAACGGCCGAGCAGGAATGGAACGGTCGACCCGGCCCGAGCGAACGGGCCCGCATGGCGATACTCGCGTACACGCAGGGCGTGAACGACCGCATCGCCCAGGCCGAGTTCCTGCACCAGCTGCCTGCGATGTTCACGCTGCTCGGGTATCAGCCGAAGCCGTGGACGCCGATCGACTCGCTGATCGTCAAAGGCGACATGACGCAGACGCTCAACTTCACGGACACACCGCTGGTGATGGCGTTGCTCGAGAGGTCGCTAGGTCCCGACCTCGTCTCGAAATGGTTTCCGGTGCTGCCGCCGAACCCGCAGTCTCCTTACGATCCCGGTCCCTATCCGGCGCGACCCACTGTCGCTGCCCTACCGGCGCCGCAGATAAGCGGCGCCGAGGCGGTTGCCGCGGCGGATGCGTATCAACGCCTGGCCTCGCTGCCGGCCGGCCTGGTCGCCACCGGAGGCGCGAGCAACAACTGGGCCGTCGCAGGCACGAGGAGCGCGAGCGGCGGTGCGCTGCTTGCCGGCGATCCTCACCTTCACCTGACCCTGCCCGCGATCTGGTACCAGCTGACGATGGATTCGCCCTCGTATCACGTGGCGGGAGTCAGCATTCCTGGCACGCCGGTGGTGCTGATCGGCCACAACCAGCACATCGCGTGGAGCCTCACCGACGCACAGAACCAGCAGACCTTCTACTACTCGGAGGTCGAGGACGCGGCGCACCCCGGCCAGTACTCGTGGAACGGTTCCTGGCGCCGATACGACACGGCGAGCTACGACATCCCGGTTCGTGGCGGACCCACCGAGCGCCTCACCGTGAAGCTGAGCGTGCATGGTCCCGTGATCACGGAGCGCGGACAGACGACGACGGTGTGGTGGGCGGGCAACATCCCTTCGCAGGACCTGGACGTGCTGCTGGGCGTGGACCAGGCAAGCGACTGGCAGCAGTTCCGCGACACCCTGCGCGGCTGGTATTCGCCGACGCACAACTTCGTGTACTCGGACGACAAGGGCAACATTGGAATGATCTCGGCGGGCTACTACCCGCATGTCAAAAGTGGCCGGCCGTGGCTGCCGATGCCCGGCACCGGCGAAGACGATGTCGACGGCACCATCCCTTACGACGACATCCCGCAGGTCTACAACCCACCCGAGGGGATCATCTGGTCCGCCAACCAGCGGCAGGTGACGGCGGACTATCCCTGGTACATCGGCACCGCGTCCAACTTCTTCGACCCCGGCTACCGCGCCAACGAGATCCACCGCGTGCTGAGCCAGGGCGGGAAGCTCAGCGCCGCCGACATGATGGCGTTGCAGACCGACACTCGCGACTACCTGGCCTCGGAGATGGTGCCGATCCTGTTGACGGTGATGCCCGCGTCACCCGCTCGGGACCTGCTGGCCGGCTGGGACTATCGAATGGAGACCGGCTCCGCGGCAGCCACGATCTGGTGGGCGTTCTGGCAGACATACATCGCGCAAGCCTTCGACCCGTGGTGGAAGGCAAAGACGGTGCCAGTGGACCGCTCCGAGATGAACGATTCACTGGGTCAGTACCTCGAGTCACAGGTCATGGCAGGCTCGACGGTCTGCCCGCCGGAGGGCTGCAGCCCATCCGCGATTTGCCCGACTGAGGAGTGCAGCCGATTTCCGCTCAACGTCGCGCTCGACAAGGCCATCAGGTCGACGCTCGACACGCTGGCCAAGAGCCTGGGCGCGGATCCGAAGACCTGGACCTGGGGCCGTGTCCACCAGCGCACGCTGCAGAACCTGGCCAAGATCACGGGCCTCGACTACGGGCCGAGACCCGACCGGGGGGACGCCAACACCCCGCTCGCGGCGCCCGATTTTCCGTCCAGCCACGGACCGAGCTGGCGGATGGTGGTGGACTGGGGGAGCGGCACGTTCATGGGCATCTACCCCGGCGGCCAGAGCGAAAACCCGGCGTCGCAGTGGTACACGGACCGCGTCGACACGTGGTGGGACGGCCGGTACGCGCCGATGCTGACGGCCGACCAGGCCGCGTCCGCGCCAGGCGCAACCAGCTGGAAACTGCAGCCGTGACCGGAGGTCGGATTTTCACGATCGCCTTGATCGTCACCTCCGTCATCGGCGCGATCGGCATTTTCGTGGGCGGGTGGTGGATCGTGTTTCTGATCGGCTTGGCCGTGGGGATCGTCTTGCCCGCTCGCGCTGCGCTGATCCTGGGCGCGTTGTTTGGACTGGCCACCTACCTGGAGCCTCTGCTGCGCGACCACCTCATATACGGCCTCGGGCCGACCGCGACCAGTCTGGCCGCGATCATGGGCTATCCCCATCAGCCCGCGATCCCGATCGTCCTCACGTGCGCGCTCGGATTGTTGCTCGGGCTCGCGGGCGCGTGGTTGGGATCCGCTGGCCGAGCTTTCTTTCAGCCGGCGAGCTCGCGGTAGAGGCTCTCGGTCTCGGCGGACGGCGCGACGCCAAGCTCCTTCTCGAGGAGCTCGCGGCATTGCTGGTAGGCGCGCACGGCCTCGGCGCGATCGCCGTTGGCGGCGAGCATGCGCATGAGGCGGCGGTATCCCGACTCGCGATAGGGCTCGAGCCGCACAGCTTCGCGAGCGTGGGCCACGGCGAGCACGATCTCGTTGTTGGCAGCGAGCGCTTCGGCTCGGGAGTCGAGCGCCCTGACCAGGCTCGCCTGCAGCAGCGAGCGACGCTCGTCGACCCACGGCCCGTCCTGGCCGGGAAGGAACGGGCGCCGGAGGATGGTGGTTGCGATCAGCGAGGGGCCGTAGCCCGCCTGCGGCTTGCCCGCGATGAGCGCTCCCTCCGCGGCGTCGACACCGGCGAGGGCCGCCTCGACGTCGACCCAGGTCTCACCCGGCGGGGTGAACTGGTAGCAGCCGAACGCATTGCCGATGATGCGGGTGCGCGGAAGGCCAACGGTCGCGAGCCCCGAGCGGAGCCGGCTGACGATCGCGCTCAAGGCCAGCGTCCACGAGGCGGGCAGCGATTCCGGCCACAACGCCTCCGCCAGCTCGCCCTGGGTGACCGCTCGCTTGCGCTCGGTGACAAGGCGGGCGAAGACGAACCTGCCTTGCGGACCGCCCAGCTTCGCTTCGCGCAGCAGGCGGTTGCCGTTCTCGACCTGCACCTCGCCGGTCAAATAGATCCTCAGCATCAACGAGCCTCAGCCGATAATCCGCAGCGGGATGGGCGACTGGAACCTGTTCTTCGCCACGACCGCGGGCAGCTCGGCCACGCTGGTCGGCCTGCTGTTCGTGGCGACGCAGCTGCACCTTGGCGTCTTCTCCGATCCCAAGAACCGCTGGGCCGCGCTGGCACAGGGCACGCTGACGATCCTCGCCACGGCTTTCGCTCTTTCGCTCTCATTCCTCATTCCCATGCTGAGCACGCAAGTCAGGGGCGAGATAATTTTGGCGGGTGCCGCGTTCGCGATCTGGCGAGGCATCCGGATCTGGTGGCCTGTGTTCAGGCTGCCGGATAAGAACCGCAGGCAACTGTTCGTGCAGAGCTTCTGGCTCCTGATGCTGCCGTTCGCCGTCTACATCTACCTCGCTGTCGGCGGTGTCGGCCTGCTGCGAGGAGATGCCACCGCGGTTTTCAGCGTGGCCGGTGCTTTACTCCTTATGTTCGTCGTGGCCCTGCGCAACACCTGGCGCCTGGTCGTCAACGTCGAGCACGAGAGCGGCTGACGCGTTGCAAAGATTCCCCAAACCCCGCCGGCCATCATGACCGGCGTCAGGCCTGACACAGACTAGGAGAGACATGAAGAAGCGAGTCGAATGTGAATGCGGTTGGGTGCTCGAGACCGACGACGAGGAGAAGCTCGTGAAGGGCGTGCAGGAGCACGCAAGCGAGGTTCACCACATGCAGGGCGTCAGCCGCGAGCAGGTCCTGGCCCAAGCCAAGCCCGTCTAGTAAGACGCCGCCCCTGGCGGCGAAAGAAAGGAGTCATCCGTGAAGTACCTCTACCTTCTCTATGCCGACGAGTCGAAGATGCCCCACCCGGGCACGCCGGCTTTCGACGCGCAGAACAACGCCTTCAACGACTACTTCGCCGAGATCGACGGCAAGGGCATGTTCAAAGCCGGTGACCCGGTGCAGGGGTCGAAGACCTCGAAGACCGTTCGCGTCCGTAACGGCCAGACCCAGACCGAATCGGGTCCTTTCAACAAGACCGGCGACCAGCTGGTCGGCTTCTACGTGATCGAGGCCAAGGACCTGGACGAGGCCGTCGAGTACGCCGCCAAGTGTCCCGCGGCTCACGTCGGAGCCATGGAGGTCCGCCCAATCTTCCAGATGTAGCAGTCCCTGGTGGGGAGGCCGGTCCGCCTCCCCGCCACGCCTGCGCCCGAATTCCGCACGTCTGACGCCAAACACTCGTCATGGCCGCCATGCAAAGGCCCGTTTGAC
>VBHB01000027.1 GCA_005880315.1 Chloroflexota bacterium
CGCGCACGAAATAGCGCTGGAGGCTGAGGAACACGACGATCGGAATGACCATCGAGAAGAACGCCGCTGACGTGAGCAGCTGGTAGTTCTGGCCGAGCGAGTTGGTGAGGTCGGCCAGGTTGACAGTCAGCGGCGCGACGTCCGGTGAGCCGCCGACATAGATGAGGGCCACGAGCACGTCATTCCACACCCACAGGAACTGGAAGATGATGAGGGACGCGAGCGCGGGAACTGAAAGCGGAAGGATGATTCGGAAGAACACCGTCAATGTGCCTGCACCGTCGATCTCGGCCGACTCGAACAGGTCGCTTGGAAGCGCCCGGAAGAAGTTGGCCAGCAGATAGGTCGAGAAAGGAAGGCCGTAGCCGGCATGCGCCAGCCACAGACCGAGCCATGGTGGCAGCCCGACTTCCGTCAGCTTGTCCGGGACGATCCCGTGCTGAACGAAAAAGCTGAGGACGGGCACGAACGTCAGCTGAAGAGGGACCGCAAGCAAACCGACGAAGGCCAGGAAGATCCAGTCGCGAGCCGGGAACTTCATCCACGCGAAGGCATAGGCGGCGAAGGCAGCGACCGCCACCGGGATCACGGTCGACGGGATGGACACCATGAAGCTGTTGAAGATCGCGGTGCCCAGGTTGCTCTGGTCGAGCATGTCGCGATAGTTCTGCAGGGTGAACTGGAATGGAGGCGAGAACGCGGTCCACCACCCGGTGTTCAGGATGGCGACTGCCGGGCGGAAGCTGCTGACGAGGAGCCCGACCGTGGGCACGATCCAGACGATCGTCAGGCCGATGACGGCGACGTGGAGGATGACGCGCGAGAACCTCTGCGCGATCCACTGCGGCGACCAGACCGCCGCTGTCGACTCCGGACGGGCCGCGGTTGCAACGCTCATCGCCTGGCCTCCACAGCCCTGAATTGCCTCAGGTTGAAAATCAGCACTGGGATCACGGCGATGAGCAAGATGATTGCCACCGCGCTCGCCGCCGCATTGTTGTGTGAGAGATACAGCAGGTTGAACATCCTGAGCGCGAGCACGTCGGTGTTGTAGTTGCCGTTGGTCATGACGTAGACCTCGCCGAAGATCTTGAGCGCGAAGATCACAAGCGTCGTGCCGACGACCACGATGGTGGGCATCATCAAAGGAAAGATCACCCGGCGGAAGATGGTGAGCTCGCCGGCGCCGTCGACGCGGGCGGCCTCGAGCAGCTCACCGGGGATGCCCTTGAGCGCAGCCGACAGGATGACCATCGAGAAGCCGACGATGCCCCACGTCGCCGCCGTGACGACGGCGAGGTTGTCGAGGATGCCGATGCCATTCGGCCACTGATCTTGCAGCCAGGCCACCGGCTCGTGATGGAAGAAGGTGACGAAGGCGTTGAGGGTTCCGGTCTGGGACGCTCCGGCGGGCTGGTACCAGTACATGAACTTCCAGATCACGCCTAGCGCCACCGACGAGATGGCCATGGGCATGAAGATCAGCGTCTTGACCAGGGTCTCGTAACCCACGCGGTCGAACAGCACGGCCAGCGCGAGACCGAACGCCAGCACGAAAAGGGTGTAGAAGATCAGCCAGATCAAGACGTTGTTCCGGATTGCGATCCACGAGCCGCCGCTGGGGAAGTCCGCGAGCTGGGTCGCGTAGTTCTGCAGTCCCACGAAGTTTCCGTGGTTGTCCTGCACGCTCTGGATCACTGTGGCGATCGCCGGCAGCAGCAAGATGCCGCCGACGATGACGAGTGCAGGTCCGACCCAAAGCCAGGGTCGGACCTGCGGGCGATTCTCGTCAGGTAGGCGCCGGATGAGGTACTCGCCGCCCACGATGTAAGCGACGAGCACCGCCGGAACCCCGATGATGACGACCAGGAGCGTCGGGATGTCTTGCAGCAGGATGCTGAAGTCCACGCTCTCTATCTCCTAGTCGATCACGACTTGTATGCGGACGCTTGCACGGTGTCGAGGCTCTTGAGGATCGAATCGAGCTTCGACTGGTTCTGGATGAAGTCGAGGAGGCCCTTCCACGCCGCTGAACGCATGTCCGCCGGCATGTTGTCGGTGGCGTCGTACTTGGCGATCTGGGTGTTGACGATGATCTGCGCCGACTCCTTGGACAGGACGTCCGGGTAGTCGTTCAGGTTGACCTGCTTGTTGACGGCCAGCTTGCCGCCGCGCTTGACCCAGATGGCCTGGGCGTCGGCCGTGGTGAGGTACTTGATGAGCTGCTTCGCCTGGGAGGTCTCATGGAACATCGACCACGAGTCACCGGCAACTACGTGGGCGCCGGTGAACTGGCTGCTCAGATCGGGAAGTGGGAAGAAGTTGAAGTCGGTGCCCGCCTGCAGGGCGGGGTTGGCGCTGGTGAAGAAGCTCGTGATGAACGAAGCCTGGTTCAGCATGTAGCACTTCGGCGGGCTCGCGAACATGGGCGTGCCGACGGCGCCGAAGTCGGTGGCCAGGACGTACTGGCTGCCGCCATAGACGTTGGCGTCGTTCGGTCCAAGAATCTGGCCGAAGGTCTGCCACGCCTGCTTGATCTCAGGCGAGGTCCACTTCTGGGTGCCGGCCACCCACTTGTCGTAGACGTCAGGACCTGATTGGCTGAGGACGATCTCCTTCAGCCAGTCGCTTGCCGGCCAGCCGGAAGCCGACCCGCTGTTGACCGTGATGCACCAGGGAGTGGTGCCTGCGCCCTTGATTGTGGTCTGCAGGGCCTGCAGCGAGTCCCAGCTGTTGGGGACGTTGTAACCCTTGGCCGAGAAGTTCTTCGGGTCATACCAGATGAGGCCCTTGACCGCGGCCCACGAGAAGATCTGGTACAGCTTGCCGTCGTGGAGCGGCTCACCGAGGTCGACCCACGTCTTCGCGGTGCTCTGTTGAAGCGCGTTCACGTCCACCGCGTCGTTGAGCGCCACGACCTTGCCCTGCTTGGCGAACTGCGTCAGAAGCTGCGGGCTTGGCGCTGCGGCAAGATCCGGCGGGTTGCCGGCGGCCACGCGCGACGTGAGGATGGCGTCCTCGTCACGCGTCGACTCATATGAGATCTTGATCCCGGTCGAGTCTGTGAACGGCTTGACCACGGCCATGAAAGCGGCTTGCTCCTGACCGGTCCAGACCGCGATCACCTTGACCGAGCCGGCACTCTGGGTTCCGCCTGTGCCGCACGCAACCGCGGCAAATATGGCCGCCAGAGCGACGACCACTGCGCGAATGAGACTCGAAGATCGCATGCTTTAGATCCCCCACGTATGGAAGGCCGAACACCTTCCCATAAACAAAATCGAATCCGAGCCAACGACCATTCTATGTACCTCCCTGTATTTGGCAAGCGCGCGCACTCGGCGCGCGCGGGTCAGATCCCAACTACGAACCCTGGCTCGCCACCTCCTTTGGACGAGAGGTGGAACCGCGAACCACCAGGCTGGTGCCGAGCGGCGGCGGCGAGGTCACGGCCTTGCCCTGCAGACCACCGACAGGTCGTCGGGCACGCTCATGCCCGCCGCTTCGGCAGCGCCAAGGACGCCAATCGCTGCCATGTCGCTCATGGCGAGGATCGCGGTCGGGCGTCGCCTGCCCTTGGGAAACGACTCGAACGCCCGCGCCCCCGCCGGCATCGTCGCTCCGGCGGTCACCTGGTACGGAATCGGGGCATCGAATCCGGCGAGCGCGGCCTTGTAGCCCGCGAGGCGCCGCGCCGAGGTCGGGGTCGGACCGGCCTGCGCGCGCGTCGGCGGCAGCAGGATCATGGCGAGCTGCCGGTGGCCGAGGTCGAGGAGGTGGCGCGCCGCCGCCTCCGCGCCGCCGGCGTCGTCCACGTTGACCGCGGGGTGTTCGGCCGATCCCTCGGAGTCGATCAGCACGGTCGGGATGCCGATCCTCGCCAGGGTCGCGAGCGCTTCGTCGTCCGGGCTGAGGCCGAGGCTGATGAAGCCGTCGACCGACGCCTGTCGGATGGCGCCTTCCAGCGAACCGGCGAGCGGCGGTACGAGAAGAAGCGTGAGGTCGTGCTCCTCGACCAGCTCGCCCAGGCCCTGGAACAGCTCGCTCAAGAACTGGTTCGCGAACACGGTCGACAATCGCTGGGGGATGAGCACGCCGATGGTGCCGCTGCGGCGGAGGGACAGCGCCCGGGCGGCCGGGTGCGGGGTATAGCCCAGCTCGTGGGCGACCTGGAGCACACGCTCGAGCGTCGCCTGGCCGAGCTTCTCCGGGTTGTTGAAAGCGAAGGAGACGGCGGTCTTCGACACGCCCGCGGCGCCGGCCACGTCAGCGATGGTGACCCGCATCACCGTCCCACCAGCGGGGGAACGACTGTGGCTCCATCCTCACCCCACTACTTAAACCGCTTTAGTAAAGCGGTTTAGGGCCGAAGTTATACCGAACCCCATGGCGCTGTCAAGTCCGGCGTTCGGCAGTACTCTGCGCAAAATTCCGCACGTTTGGCGTCAAACGTGCGCGTCCGGGCGCTCGGTAACGCCTCTTTGGCGTGCGAGATCTAGGGGTCCCAGCTTTTCCTAGGAGGAAGCCTTGGGCGTTTCCGTGATTGGGCGTACGAGTGCCGGATCAACCTTTGGACGCCGGTCGAAGGTCAGCAGGCCGTTCTGCTCTTCCTCTATATCGGTCAGCTGCGTGTAGCAGAAACCTTCCACAGGTCCCGGCTGCATCAGCGCCTCCACCATCTCCCGGTACGTTTCGAGCAGCTCGTTCGCGCCCGCCGCCTTCGTGTACCCGAACGCTCCACCCTCGAGCGCGACGCCGCCGAACTCGCTGACCACGACCGGCTCGCCGCGATATGCGTAGCCCTCCAGGTAGGGCGGCTGCTCGCGGGCGCCCGCCTCGATCGCGGACTCGAGATTCGAATAACGCCGGCTCAGGACATCGGCGGCCGCGTAGTCGTGCAGCGTGCACAGATCGCTGGTCGCGTGCTGCCAGCCGTCGTTCGACATCACCAGCCGCTCGCCGTCGAGCTCGCTTGTGAGCGCGCGAAGACGCATCAGGTAATCAGCCAACTTGACAGGCTGGAGGTCCTTCAGGCCCATCGTCTCGTTGACCGGGACCCAGGCCACGATCGAAGGATGGCCGCGATCGCGCACCACGCGCTCTCGCCATTCGGCCTCCAAACGCGCACACGCCTCGGGTGAGGAGGCGTGGAAGCACGGCATCTCGGCCCACACCAGAAAACCGAGCGTGTCGGCCCAGTAGAGCCATCGCGGGTCTTCGACCTTCTGATGCTTGCGCGCGCCGTTGAAGCCCATGGCCTTGGCCACCTCGATGTCGCGGCGGAGGGCGCCGTCGGACGCGGCCGTGAGCAGCCCCCCAGGAAAGTACCCCTGGTCGAGGACCAGGCGCTGCACGTAGGGCTCGCCATTCAGGAGGAAGCGGCCGCCCTTCGCCTCGACCTTCCGCAGCCCGAAATAGCTCGAGACGTGGTCTTTTTCGGAGCTCACCTCGAGTCCGTATAGGTGGGGACGCTCCGGGGTCCACGGGCGAACCTCCGTCAGGGCGATGCGTCCGGCGTCCGCGTCTCCCGACCACCGTCCGGCGGGCCGGCCGTCGAGCGTGGCGACCACCTGTTTACGGCCTCCGCCCACGATCTCGAATTCGACCGCGCCCGCATCGAGGTTCGGCTGGATGCGCATCGACTCGATGCCGCCATGGTGCATCGGCTCGAGCCAGACGGTCTGCCAGATGCCGGTGGTGGGCGTGTAGAACCAGGGGGCCCCCATTCCCTCCGTGCGCTGCTTGCCGCGCGGGATCGATTTGTCGCCGACCGGGTCCTCGGCGCGGACGACCAGCTCGTTGTCCTGGTCGCGCACGAACGGTGCAACGTCGAAGGAGAACGCCGTGTGGCCGCCCTCGTGACGCCCCACCTCCTCCCCATTCACCCACACGGTGGCGCGGTGGTCGACGGCGCCGAAATGAAGCATCAGCCGAGGCGAACCGAAGGCGTTGAAGCGCCGGCGGTACCAGACCACATCGGTCTCTTCCCAGTCGCCGATGCCCGACAGCCGGGACTGCGGAGCGAACGGAACCACGATGCTGCGGTCGAATCTCCGCGCCGGCCCAACCCCGAAATCCCACTCCCCGTTCAGGTTCATCCAATCCCGGCGACGAAGCGACGGCCGTGGATATTCGGGACGAGGGGCCGTTTTCAGAGACCTATGATGCGGAGGATGCATCCGCCGCCCCAGACGGCGTCCGGCCTCGCCGCGGTGCTTCGCGGCGTGGTCGCCGACATGCAGCACGCCTCAGGCGCCGACATCGTCTCCATCTTCCTTTATGAAGAGGAGACCCGGAAGTACTACGCACCCTTTGCCACCGGGCAGCCACAGGAGAGCCTGCTCGACTCACTCGCCGACATGAGCCAGCAGCTCGACCGCTACCTCGCCGACCAGCGCCAGGGCAAGGTGCCCGACGAGCTGGGGGTCCATCACTACGGATCGACGGTCTTGCTGACCGTCACGCGCCAGAAGCTGGTCGCGCGTGACGCCCCGACCGAGATCGACAGCACGTTCATACGCCGCTACCAGGTCCAGGCCACCATCGGGCTCCCGCTGATGTCAAAAGACCGGCTGCTCGGCCTCGTCTACCTCAACTACCGCACCCGCGAGCGCGTCCCCGACTCAGCGCAGCTCGAGGAGCTGGAACGACGCGCCAACGCCGCGGCGCAGGCGGTCCAGGCGGTCCTCGCCGAGTCGGAGCGGGCCGCGCTCGACGGGCTGGGCCGGTTGACGGCGCTGCTGACCGCACCCATCGGGGACCCCAAGACCGATGCCAAGGAGCTGCGCCGCCTCCTGTCGATCGCGCTCGCCGACCTCCTGCTGGCGAGTGACTTCGACGCCGCCGCGATCTATCAGTTCGCATCCCAGCGGACGAGCCTCGAGCTGGTCACGGCGCACGCGCCCGTGGCCGCCCCGCCGCGCATCGATCGGCACGATCCCGCGGCCACATGGACATCGGTGCTGAACGAAGCGGTCGCCGCCGGCACCGCCGCCGCGGAGCTGCATGTGGTCGCGACCTTTCCGCTCGGCGACTCCGAGGCGCCGCATGGCTACCTGGTGGTGCTCAGCCGCGACCCGCTCGCCTCGGTGCGCCGGCCGCCCGCCACCGACGTCCTTCTGGCCGCCGCCGCCGACCTCATCGGCGCTTCGCTGGCGAGCCGGCTGCTCATCGCCGGACTCGAGCACAGCAACCGGTTGCTGGGCGCGCTCGGGAACATGACGACCGCGATGCTGCGGCCGGGCGCGGGCAAGCAAGAGGTCCTGAATGCGGTCGCAGCGCACCTGACCGACGCCTCAGTGCCCGAGTTCGATTTCAACTTTGCCACCGTGTACCTGCTCGACGAGCGGGCTGACGGCACCGCCGTCGTCCGCATGGCGGCGGGCGCGGCGACGACATCGACGATCGCCGCCACCGAGATGCTGAAGGACGGGGCGCACCCCGTAGCGAAGCGGGTACCCCGGTGGGCGCTCGAGGAAGAGCGCGAGCTCGCCCACAACGATGTGCTCGTGTACGTCGCGTGGAGCCGGCAGGCGGCGGTCGTGGGCGCACTCGCCGCCGGCGTCGAGTCGGACCGCGGCGACGTCATCAGCGGCAGCATTCCGGAGTCGGCCACGTGGACCGACATTCCGGTGGTCTGGAGCGACGGCGCGACCATGGCCCACGTGGCGGCCCTCCTCATCGGCGAGCCGAAAGGCCCCGACGACCGCCGGCCCGCACGCGGCCAGGCCCCGTTCACCCTGGCCGGCGAAGTCTTCCAGAGCGGAGGCCATGCGGACCTGATCCGGATCTTCCTGCCCTTCGGTTCCGACCAGAGCCGGATCGCCGCGGGCGTGCTCGAGGTCGGCTACCACCGCTCGTACGATCGCCGCCCGGACTGGGGCCAGATCGAGGCGCTCCGCGCAGCCGCGGCGCAGATCGCGATGGCGGTCGAGACCGCCGGCCTCTACGAAGACACGCGCCAGCACGGCGAGCAGCTCGAGCTGAGCGCTGACATCAGCCGGGCGATCGCATCGTCGATCGACCTCGACCAGACGCTGCGCCTCGTCGCGCAGAACCTGGCCCGGCTCGTCAACGCCTCCCTGTGCCAGATCGCCCTGTACGAAGAGGATCGCGAGGGCTGGTTCGGCGCGGCGGCCTCCGACCAGGAAGACCTGTGGCGCCGGCAGCACGGCGAGCGGTCCGAGCCCTCCTTCCTTTTCAATGTGCTCGACCACGGCGAGCCGGTCGTCATCGAGGACACGAGCTCGAACAGCCTGGTTAGCCCCGGCTATGCCCGCGCATTCGGGGTGCGCTCACTGCTGGCGCTGCCCCTGGTGGCCGACGGCCAGTCGATCGGAGCCGCCGTGCTCGCCGAGCGCGACCACCAGCGTGCGTTCACGCCCGACGAGGTGCAGCGCGCGCAGGGTCTCGCCCTGCAGGCCGCGGTTGCGATCAAGAACGCCCGGCTACATGCGCTCGCCGAGGAGGAGCGCCATCTGCAGAAGGACTTCGTGCTCATCGGCTTTGGGCAGTGGGGCCAGAAGGCCTACGAGCACCTGCTCACGCTCAAGCAGTTCTTCAACTTCCGCACCCATGTGGTCGAGCAGGACTCACCCGGAAGTCGCGAGCGCGTCGGCACCAAGGAAGAGGAGGTGCGCGGCCACGGCGACGCCTTCTACTGGGACAGCCCGTCGGCGCCGGCCCACGACCAGCTGGAGCGCGAGCTGGAATCCAGCTCTTACGTCATTACTTATGTGGCCACCCCAGCGGCGACGCACCTGCCCACCGTCGCGCTTTACTACGACCTGAGCGACGTCATCCTCATCGAGAAGCCGCTGGGCGCGCCGCCGGAGGCGTACCGCGAGTTCCTCGACACCGCGCCCGGCGGGGTCGAGATCGTCGCCGCCGACCACTACTACTTCAAGCTCGAGGTGCGGCTGCTGCAGCTGCTCCTCACGGAAGAGAGGACGCTGCGCGATTTTCTCGAGAGCGTCGAAGAGATCCGCATCGAGATCCTCGAGGAGCAGCCGCTCACGGGCGCCGCCGCCGACATCGGCGTGATCGCGGACCTCATCCCGCACGCCTTCGCGATCATCTCGCTGCTCACGCCGATCGACCACATCCAGCTCGACGCGGAGTCGCCGCTCATGGTCGGTCGCCACGAAGGACTGCAGGGCCAGCGCGAGAGCTACGCGCGCATGAACGGCAGCTTTCCCTCTCACGGCCGCTCGGTGCGTCTGATCATCGACGTCGGCAAGGGCGCCGAAAACGCCAAGTGGATCAAGCTCAGCGGCGAGCGCCGGGCCGGCGGCCGCAGCCCGAGCTACAAGTTCGACTTCGGGCGAGGCGAGGCCATCGACGGCACGCAGGCGACCGTCCGCGCAGCGGTGCGGAGAATCCGCGAGCCGGGCGTGCCCGACAGCGCCCACCTCAACATGCTCCGCCACGTCATCGAGAAGAGGCATCCCGCCGTGGGCATCCTCTCCATCCGCGAGGCGATCCGGGCCAACCAGAGAGTGCGCGACCTCGAAGCGTTGGCCGTCGAGCTGCTGGCCCGCGGCCAGTGGACCGGCTACGCGGTCGGCACTCGCCCCGCATTCACCGCCGCGCAAGGGGCCTCAGGCGGGCTTGCTAAAGGTCTGCCCGAAGCGAGTGGACTCATACACGGATAGGTACCCGTCGCCCATCTGCTGCGGACCGAATCGCCTGCCCGCGTGCTCGGCGCACCGGCGGAGGTCGATGTCGTCGAGGCGTCCATACGCGTCGAGCAGGCCGTCGACGTCGGGAGCGATCCATCCGGTGATGCCCGCGTCGACCACCTCGGACGCGGCGCCTCGAGGCGTCGCGAGGACCGGCGTGCCGCTGACCATCGCTTCGATCATCGCCAGCCCGAACGGCTCCTCCCACTGGATTGGAAAGACCATCGCCTGCGCCTCCGCGAGCAGCCGAACCTTCTCCTCCCCGGAGACGTTCTCGCGCCACTCGACAGTGCGGCCGATGTGCGGCTGGATCTCGCGCTCGAAGTAGTCGATCGCGTCCTGGTCGACCTTGCCTGCGAGCAGGAGTCGCACCCCGGCCCGCCGTGCCAGCTCGATCGAGAGGTGCTGTGCCTTCTTGGGGCTGATACGGGCCAGCTGGATCACATAGGCACCCTTGTCCTGGCGCCGGAAGACAGGTCGATACACGGTCGGGTCGACGGCGTTGTACACCATCGCGGTCCAATCGACCTGCGGGCAGCGCGCCTGCTGCGAATGGCTGATGCCGACGAGGCGAACCACGTCGTCGACCTCGGCCAGGAAATCACATTGCGGCCCTGATACCGCGGTGTGCAGGGTCGCCACCGCCCCTGGGTGGCCGAGCAGGGTGGCGAGCAGAATGCCTGTGCTCCCAGAGTGGTCGTGCACGATGTCGAAGGATCTGCGCCGGATCAGCTCGTGAACGCGGTGGAGGAATGTGTTCTCGCGCGGCGCCTGAAACTTCGTGCCGAGATCGCCGCTCCACTCAGGTGGAGCTACGGGCACGACCTCGAAAGGGCCCCGCGAGCCTTCCTGGCCGAAAACCGTCACGTGGTGCCCGCGCCGGTGCAGCTCGAGCGACAGGTTGTACGCGACCAGCTCGGTTCCCCCATAGCCTTCCGGCGGCACGGGGAACCACGGGCCGACGACCATGGCGATTCTCAGAGGACCCACACTCCTAAAACACGCGGGGCGACGGGGACACCTCTTGCGGAATCAGTCCCGCTGCAGATCCATCCACGGTGGAGTACCGCGAACTACCTCAATTGACGTGGGCGCCTCCACATCCACCGTGCACGACCCATCCTCTTTGCGCTCCGCGTGCACGCGCACCTCGTGACGGCCGACGTGCAGCTTGTGCAGCGTCAGCACCGGACACCAGGGCGGCAGGGCCGGATCCACGTACAGCTTTCCCGAGGGCACGTCGGGCTCCACGCCGAGGAGGATGCGGACCATCTGCAGAATCGCGCCGGCCGACCATGCCTGCGGAACGTTGGCCATGCGATATGGAACCGGGACCGCGAACTCCGCCCGGCGCAGCCCCGCGAACAGCTCTGGCATCTGGATGTCCTCGAAGCACATGACCGCGGTGAGGAGTCCATCGATGATCTTCCATGCCTCCTCGACCAGCCCGTAACGCCTGAGCCCCGCGGCGGCCATGACGCTGTCGTGCGGCCATACCGATCCGCGCTGATAGGAATGCGGGTCGTAGGACGGATGGTCTTCGGAGAGGGTGCGCACCCCCCAGCCGCTGAACATGTCGGGCTGCATGAGCCGCTCGCCGGCGAGGCGGCCGCGGCGCAGGTCGAGGATGCCCATCCACAAGCAGTGGCCCGGGTTCGAGACGACCGTCCGGACCGGTTTCTTGTTGCCGTCGAGCGCGAACGCGAGCTCGTTGCGATCCTCCAGCCAGAAGGTCTCATGGAAGCGACGGCGCAGCTCCATCGCCTCGACGACCAGCCTGCGCGCGCGTTCGTGATCGCCCCACGCTTCGAACAGCGGCGCCATGTGCAGCTTCGCGGCAAAGACGTATGCCTGCAGCTCGCACGTGCCGATCGGGAGCTCTGGGAAGATTCCGTTCTCGTCGATGACTCCGTCGTGGGCATCGCGCCACGCCTGGTTGCGATATCCGTTGGGCGAGCGGGGCGCGTACTCCTGGAAGCCGTCGCCGTCGCGATCGCCGTACTTGTCGATCCATTCGAGGCAGCGCTCTGCCGTCGACTTGAACGGCGCCAGCTCGCCTGTGTCGCCAACCCACCTGTGATGCTCGGCGAGAAGGAGCAGGTAGAGCGGCGTCGCGTCCGCGGTGCCGTAGTAAGGCCGATGCGGAATGATCCCGAAATGAGCCCACTCGCCGACGCGCAGCTCGTGGGGTATTTTCCCCGGCTCGGCGTCGCGCACGGGGTCGTCGACATCGGATTGCCAGCGAGCCAGGTTGTCGAGGGTGCCGATCGCGGCCTGGGGCTGGGCGATCATCGCCTGCATCGACGCGATCGCGGAGTCGCGCCCGAACAGGGCCATGAACCAGGGGAGCCCCGCCGCCGGCATCCAGTGCTCGGATGACGAGTCGTGCTCGTGCAGGCGCAATGCGGACAGGTCGTCGATGGCGCGCTCGTACGCGAACTGGAGGCGGATGTCCGCGGGCTCGATGCGCGAAACCGACCTCTGCCAGTGCAGCGCGTGCTGCTGGTGCTCGTCTTCCTCCTCACTGTTGAGCGGGCAGGACTTCGCCAGCTTGGGATGCTCCTTGTCGTCGGTGAGGAGGTCGTACTGGAGGCACAGGTGCCACGCATCGCTCGCTTTGAGGTCGACGGGAAAGCGCAGGTAGCCGTTCGCGTACGTGATGCCGGCGCGGTCGGTCAGGGTGCGGACCAGGCACCGACGCATGAAATCGCCATTCGTGTAGCGCATCTCGAGCCGGTTGGGGCCGGTCCAGATGGTCTGCAGGTCGGCCCGCCGCTGCCACGTCTGCCGCCGAACTTCGAAGAGATCCGCGAAATCGCTCTCAAGAGCGATCTCCAGGAGCAGCGTGAGCGACGTGCGGCCGTACGTCCGCAGGACCAGGTCTTCGTGCAGTCGGTGGAAGCCCAGGAGCCGGTCGACCGTGATGGCGACCCGCGCGCCGCGCATGTCGCTCGTGGCGCTGTCGATGTCGTCGGCGATGAGGTGCCAGCGGGCGTGTCGGAAGGAAAGGCGGGCGGACGCCACCGACTGCGGCCGGCGTCCGTTGAGCCGCAGCTCGTGCCGGGAGATGAAGCGCGTGTCCGCGGCATAGAGGCCGGTGTCGCGTGCCTCCAGCGGCACCGAACCGTGCTGGTCTGTGACGAGAAATGTTGCTCCGTGGTTGATCTTGACCGTCGGGTTCGGGTGGACGGCCGAGATGAGCGTCCGCCAGGGGGTGCGTCCGACAGCTTCCGCGTCGCCTCCGCTCCCCGGAAGGACCGGTCTGGTGAGCATGCGTTCCCAACGTTAGGCCAGCGTTTGGGCCCGCCGCAATACGGCGAAGTTGCAAGTCGCCCGACCTAAGCGTTGAATTGACATATCGCAGCTTCCTTTTAGTCCTAGTGGGGGTGGCTAATGGGGGTCCTGCTCACGTTCCACCAGTCCTATCAACCGGTGGGAAACAGCCTTTTGCTGTCGGCCGTGGTGGCCGGGCTCCCTCTCTACGTCCTCTTCGTGATGCTGGCCGTGCTACGCCTGCCGGCGTGGATCTGCGCCATCACGGCCATGCTCACCGCCTTCGTCCTGGGGTGGCTGGTTTGGGGGATGCCGTTCGGCGTCAGCGTCGGCACGGCCACCGAGGGCATGGCGTTCGGGCTGTGGCCGATCAGCTGGATCGTGCTGAACGCGGTCTTCTTCCACAACCTGACCGTCGCGAGCGGTGACTTCGACGTCATCAAACGGTCGCTGACCCGCCTCACCCAGGACCGGCGCCTGCAGACGCTCCTCATCGCGTTCAGCTTCGGCGCGCTTCTCGAGGGTATCGCCGGTTTCGGTGCACCGGTCGCGATCACAGCCTCGATTCTTGCCAGCCTCGGTTTCGAGCCGGTCACGGCTGCGGTGCTGGCGCTGCTGGCCAACACGGCGCCGGTCGCATTCGGCTCGATCGGCATACCGGTGGTCACGCTCGGCGGTTTGGTGGCGCCGATCCTCCACAAGGACACGACCGCGACCACGCTCGCGCTGTCCGCCATGGTCGGCCGCCAGCTGCCGCTGTTCTCGATCATCATCCCCGCCTACCTGATCGTCGTGCTGGCCGGGTGGAAGCGCATGCGCGAGATCCTGCCCGCGGTCCTGGTGTGCGGCATCTCGTTCGCGGTCGTGCAATTCCTCGTGTCCAACTTCGTCGGGCCCGAGCTCACGGACATCATCGCGGCGCTCGTCTCCATGGGCTGCCTCGCGCTTCTGCTCCGGTTCTGGAAGCCCGCGCAGGTTTACCGGTTCGCCACCGAGCCGGCGCCCTCGTCGACGCCACGCCGTGTCGCGGGTGCATCCGGACGGCCAGGTCGCCCGATGGAGGCCGACCTCCCCGGGATGGCGGCCGAGAGGGGCCGTGGAGGTGACGAAGTCGCGGACCCGCCGCACCGCATGTGGTGGGCCTATGGCATGTACGTGGTGCTGGTGGTGGTGATCTTGATCGGGCAGATGGGCAACCTGCCTTGGTGGTCCGGCCACCCGCCCAACGATCCCAAGACGGCGCTGCACACGCCCTGGAACATCACGGCCGACTTCAAGTGCGGCAGTCCTGCGTTCGCTCTGTGCAAGCTGCCCTGGATCGGGCCAGACCCGGCCAAGGACCGCCAGGCGTTCAAGTTCCCGGACTGGAACTTCCTGTGGCCGGGCACGTACGAGGTCGTCAAAGGCCAGCCGGTGTCGCTGATCAGCCGCGAGAAGCCGATCGTCTCCAAGTCCACCGCGTATCCCCTCGCCTTCGACTGGAACTTCCTGGCCGCGGCGGGCTCGCTGGTGCTGTATGCGGGAGTGGTCGCGTTTCTCTTGATGCGGGCGCGGCGTCTGCGCGTCAATTTCGTGACCGTCTATGGGCGGACCCTGCGGCAGCTGGCGCTGCCCATCGTCACGATCGCGTTCATCCTCGCGATCGCACAGCTCATGAACTACTCGGGCATGACCTCGTCCCTTGCCCTGGCGTTTGCGAAGACCGGGTTCGTGTTCCCGTTCGTCGCTGCGTTCCTCGGCTGGCTGGGGGTGTTCCTCACCGGCAGCGACACATCCTCCAACACCCTGTTCGGCGCGCTCCAGGCCCAGACCGCCCAGCAGCTGGGCAATGTCAGCCCCATCCTCACCGCGGGCACCAACTCGTCCGGTGGGGTGATGGGCAAGATGATCAGCCCGCAGAACCTGTCGGTGGGGGCGGCGGGGGTGAACAAGGTCGGCGCCGAGGGGGAGATCTTCGCGCGGGTGATCCGGTACAGCCTCATCCTCACCACCCTCGTCGGTGTCGTGGCGATGATCGAGGCCTACGCCCTGCCTTTCATAATCCCCTCGCCTTAGGCCTTAGGCAGTTCGCGAAGAGACTGGGAAGAAGGAGTTCGGGGCGGCCTGGCGGCCTGAGTGCGCGCACCGGAGAAGTTGACCTCCCCGGTTTTCGGGGAGGTCGGCCGCTCTTAGCGGCCGGGTGGGGCCAGGCTTTTTTTCTTTCCTAAATTTACTTGACCCTCCAAACGAATGTTCGTATAATGTGAAGCATGGAAGCTGGGGAGGGGGCACTTGCGCTCGAAACCGGAGCCGAGATGATCGACTATCTCGTCCGGCGTCGGGTCCAGATGGACCAGGGCGAGCTGGAATGGTCTCGGGTCGCGGCCAGGTTCGCCCAGACCGA
>VBHB01000028.1 GCA_005880315.1 Chloroflexota bacterium
CAACACGACCACCCGCGTGCCGTCGGATCAGGAACTCTATTACGTCCGGATTTCCATTCTCAATCAGACAAACCAGACGGGCCAGTCGCCACCGGCGGTCAGCATTGTTTCCCCTTCCCCAAACTCGCGTTTCACAAATCAAACGGTTACCCTTCGCGGCACGGCAAGTGATGACGTGAGCGTGGCGCGCATCGTTTACCAGGTGCAAGGCGGTCCGTTGGAAATCGCTACGGGCACGACCAACTGGGAGATAAATATCTCGCCTCTGCCAGGATGGACCACAGTAACCGTCGAGAGCATTGACTGGGACGGCAACCACTCTACCAACTCGGCGTCAGTAACATTTTTCTACCTGGTCCAGGTGCCGCTCAATCTTCAGATCGTAGGAGTGGGCACGGTCGTTGGCGCGACTAACGGTCAAGCTCTTCAAGTGGGGCGCTTTTACACGGTTACGGCCACACCCGCCGGCGGAAGCGTGTTTCAAATGTGGACCGGCTCCGTGACTTCCACCGCGCCCACGCTCACTTTCCAGGTTCCCACCAATGCGACCGACTTCAGCTTGACTGCCAATTTCATAACAGATCCGTTGATTCGATTCGCCGGCACTTACTACGGCCTCTTCGATGCCACCAATGCGCCGGCGCTCGAGAACTCGGGATTCCTGACTCTGATTCTCAAAACGGACGGATTTTTCAACGGAACGATTCTCCACCAGGGCGGCACCTATGAGTACACCGGACGGTTCGACCGCAACGGCAGCGCCTCGGTTCAGGGGATTCTCGGAGGCGTGAATCGCTTCCTGAATCTGCAACTCAATCCGACCAACGCCTCCGGCATCATCACCGGCAGCCTCCTTGGCGGCACCGGCTCCGCTCAGGTGCAGTTGGAGCGGCTGGCTTCGGCGCTTTCAACCAGCAACGCGCCCCCGGCCGGAAGCTACACTTTTGTGGTGATGGGCAACTCGTCACACCCGCTCGCTCCCGGTGGGCATGGATTCGGGACCGGGACGCTTGGTCGAGACGGGGCGCTCACGCTCTCGGGCAGTCTGGGTGACGACACGGCGTTCACAGCGTCGGCGATGATCAGTCAGGCCAACCGCTGGCCGTTTTACCTCGCGTTGTACGGAGGACGCGGCGCGCTGCTCGGTTGGGTGTCGCCTTCGACGGAAAATCCTGCCAACCTTGACGGCAGCCTGCAGTGGATAAAACCGCCTGATGCCAACTGGGCCACTTATCCGGCAGGCTTCTCCAACGAGGTCGCATTTCTCGCTTCACCGTACACGGCCCCGCCTAATGACACGCGCGTGTTGCATTGGGCAAATGGTCTCGCAACAATCGCCGATGCCGACCTCGCGCTCGGCATTACGAACCTGGTTAAGCTCACCACCACAAACACGATCAGCGTGACGGACCCGAACACTGCGAGGATCGAATTGAGCCTCGACCTGCAAACCGGACTTGCGAATGGGAGCTTCGTGCATCCCTGGGTCAGCACGACCAATAAAGTGCGGGGCGTCATCCTGAAACGCCACGACAGCATTATCGGTCAATTTGTCGATGGCGACCAGACGGGGAGCCTGAACGTGAGTGCAGCGCCGTTCCTGGTCACGCAACGCGTTGCCAACGTCACCCTTCCGGCGCTGACCACGGCGTTGAGCGATGGCGGGCTTCTGCGGTTCGAGAATGACGGAGTCATCGTGCTTACGAACTCGATTGCGCCTCAGTTTGACACCGCCCTCGATGCCAACGGACACGACGTCGTTCTCAGCGGTGACGGGCTGACGCGGCTTTTCCAGGTGCCGACCAATGTAAGCTTTTTCGCGAGTGGGATCACCTTCGCGAATGGACGATACACTGGCACAAATGGCGCGAGTGCCACGCTGCCACAGACCGGCGGCGATGGCTGTGGCGCATGTATCCTGAACCTGGGCGGCGTCATTGCGCTCACCAACTGCGTGCTGACCAACTTTGTTGTGGTCGGTGGCGACGCCGGTGTTGACACCACAACCAACTTCACGCCCACTCCGGGCGGACGTGGCTTGGGCGCTGCCATCTGCAACCACGGCGGACGAGTGACACTTCAGGATTGCCTGCTTGCAGACAACAGCGCCGTGGGTGGCCGGGGTACTTCCGTTTCTTCTGCCGGACTGACTCCGGCCTTAAGCGGCGCCGCGTTGGGCGGCGCCTTGTTCTCGGACGGCGGCGAGTGCCAAGTCCGAGACTCTGTCTTCCTCCGCAACCACGCACTCGGCGGCGAAGCCCGGTTGCTGTCCTCGGGCGAATACAGCCGGGCGGGTGATGCCGCGGGCGGCGCGCTGGCTGTCACCGCCGGATTTATACAGCTCGTTTCGGCTAAGTGTCTCACCAACACCGCGGTTGGCGCAGGGGCTCCCTCCACCAATGCCGGCGCCGGGCATGCCTATGGCGGCGCTTTCTTTGTGGATAGCAATGCAACCGCTGTCGCCGAACAAACCAGCTTCGCCGACAACTCTGCCGCAGGCGGCGGATTGGGACAGACCCGCAACCCTGGTGAGGGGCAGGGAGGCGCGGCGTTCAACGCGGGATCGCTTCTCCTGCGCGACTGCACGCTGGAACAGAACAAGGCCGTTGGTGGATCAAGCGTTCCGTCCGGCCCAGCCTTCGGTGGCGCGGTGACATCCGTCGGTTCGCTGATTGTTGATGCCTGTACGCTAAACGACAATCTCGCCCAAGGCGGCAGTTATGCGGAGGCCACCACGAACAACGTGCCCGGCGCCGAGGCGGCAGGCGGCGCCCTCTACGGTATGGCCGGGACCGTCGCTGTTACCAACTCCACGTTCGCCTTCAACCGTGCCATGGGTGGCTCAGGCGCCCCGCCGCTCGCGGACTCGACCGCGCCGCGTGGCGACGGAGGTGGCGGCGCCCTGATGATGGTCTCAAACTCCGCGGTCTTGATCAATCTCACCCTGGCCTTCAACGAAGCTGCCCCGGGACCGCTCGGCGATACCAACACCGGCCGGGCGTTTGGCGGTGGCATCGCCAGCCTCAACGGCGCAATTACCCTGCGCAATTCCGTTCTCGCCACCAACGCCCCGGCCAACTTTTTCAGCGGCGTCACCGACGGAGGGTATAACCTCAGTTCCGACGACTCCTTCATCTTGACTGCAACGGGCAGCCGCGTGAACACCGATCCGATCCTCGGCCCGCTTAACACCAACGGTGGTCCCACCCGCACGATGGCCCTTCTCGCCAACAGCCCGGCGCGCGAAATCATCCTGACCAACTATCCACCGGTGGATCAGCGAGGCGTCCCACGCCCGCAGGGCCTCCGCGGCGACAGCGGCGCGTTCGAGTTCGTGCAAACCCTCCCGACGTTCGTTATTCAGCCGATGAGTACGAATGCCCTGGCTGGAACGGACGTCGCCTTCGAAGCCATTGCCACCGGGCAAGACGTTATCAGCTACTTCTGGATCAAGGACGGCGCGCTCCTGCCCGACGCGACCAATACGACACTGTTTTTGACGAACATACAAGCGGCCAACGCCGGGAACTACGCTGCCATCGCAACGAACATTTCCGGCTCAGTCACGAGTACGCTCGCAACGCTCACTGTGGACTCGCGTCCGTTCATCCTCACGGAGCCCAGCGACGTCGCCGTGGCCCCCGGCGCTTCGACCTCCCTGGTCGTCACGGCAAGCGGGCCAGCACTCAATTATGTCTGGTTTCACAACGACCGGATTGTCCCCAGCGAGACAAACGCGGTCTTGACCATCAGTAATGCGGCTCCCGGCGCGCAAGGCACTTATCAGGTCGTTGTCGGAAACTTCGCGGGCTCGGTCACCAGCCGCCTCGTCTCACTCACCTTCAACTCGCTTGCGTTGAACATCCTTAGTCCGCCGCAAAGCGTGACTGTGGCTGAAGGCGACTCTGCGAGCTTGAGTGTGCTGGCTTCGGGCGTCCCGCCGATCGGTTACCAATGGCTGTTGGAAAGCGCGGCCCTTCCCGGCGCCACCAACAGCGAGTTGAACTTTGCCGCCGCCGATCGCACGAACACCGGCGCCTACCGGGTGGTTGTTACGAACGCCTACCGCGCCCTGACCAGCGCCCCGGCGGTGCTGACTGTCCTGGGCGGACCTGTGCTCTCCATTTCCGCAGAGAGCACGAACATCATGATCACTTGTCGCGGAGTTCCGGGTCGCGTCCATCGGCTCCTCTGCGCCACGGACCTTGGTCCGGCCGACACGTGGACCGCGGTAGCCACGAACACGCTGCCCGGATCCGGCAGCTTCATTTGGACACGGCCGGCGCCAACGAACGGCGCGGTTTACTACCGCGCAGCGACGCCGTGATCGTGCGGCGCGTCTGGCGCAACGAAGTCGCCGGCTATTCGCCTGCGAACGACAAGGCTTCGTCCTGCCAGGCGTCGGACCGGAGCACCGCCAGTCGCTGCTTGCGAGCCAATCTCTGAGCGCGCCGTTGCGCAAGCGCGAAGGCGGTCCTGGCCAACACCGCGTTGGGAGTGGAGAGCAGCGCCTTCTTCAGCATCACAGGCAGATGCCGGCGCACCAAATCGTCTTCGGCGCTGACGAAGGCCTGTGCGCTGCCGGGGTCACCTTGGCGGCCGGCGCGGCCGAAAAGCTGACGGTCAACGCGGCCGGACTCGTGGCGCTCGGTCGCGATGACGTGCAGACCGCCGAGTTCCCTGACGCCCTGGCCGAGTCGGATGTCCGTGCCGCGACCGGCCAGGTTCGTCGCGATTGTGATGCGCCCCCGCTCCCCGGCCACCGCGATAATCATCGCCTCCTCGGCGAGGCGGGTGGCGTTGAGGAGGCGGAAATCGAGGCCGCGTTGAGTCAGTCGCAGGGCAAGCTGTTCACTTGCCGCGACACTGCGGGTGCCGACCAGCAGCGGGCGGGCCGTACGATGGATTCTTTCGATCTCGTCCACGATTGCCGCCCATTTCTCACCCTCTTTCAGGAAGAATCGGCCGGGCCAGTGCTGGCGAATGCAGGGTTTGTGGTGCGGCAGGCAAATGACCGGCAGGCCGTAGGTCTGCCAAAACTCCGCGGCGGCTTCCCACGCTGTGCCGGTCATCCCCGCCAGCCGGTGGAAGCAACGGAAGAACCGCTGAAAACTCATCCGTGCCACGGTCTCTGTCGGGTCGGAGAGTTCGATGGCCTCCTTCGCCTCGATGGCCTGGTGCAAACCTTCGCGCCAGGTCCGCTGCGGCATCGGACGACCGGTGAATTCGTCAACGATCACGACTTTGCCATCAGCGAGAATGTATTGCCGGTCGCGGTGAAAAAACTCCCTGGCGACAAGAGCCGTGCGCACGATCTCGACGCGGCGGCGGTCGCCGCGCCAAAAGCCGGGCAAGCCGCCGCAGCGCGCGGCGAGTTTCCGTTCGCCAGCCTGCGTGAGTTCGATTTCCCGGTAGCGGAGATCGACCCGGTAATCGGCTTCGGGCTGGAGTTCATTCGCAATCTGCGCGGCGAGCCGGCCGACCTCGCGCAGCATCTCGTTCTTGCGCGTTGCGGAAATAATCAACGGAGTGACTGCCTCGTCGATCAACACACTGTCTGCTTCGTCCACGATGGCGGTGTGCAGACCGCGCAGAACGAGCCCGACGGTCATGGCGTCGCGCGGCTGGAGCAGGCGGCGAATCAGACGCCGGGTTGGGTTGTGCAGGCTGCCGAGGCGCAGGCGGTCGCGGAGGAAATCCGCCAGCAACTCCTTGCTGGTGGTGTAGGTCACGTCCCGGCTGTATTCCCTGGCGCGCTCGTCGGCGCCAATGGACGAGGTGACGCAACCGGCCCGGACGCCGCAGAAAACGTAAAGCGGGCGCAGCCAGTCGGCGTCCCGCTGCGCGAGGTAGTCGTTCACGGTGATGATGTGCGTTGGCCGTTTCGACCAGCCCGCGAGGACGGCGGCGAGGCCGGCGGTGAGGGTTTTACCTTCGCCGGTAGCCATCTCCACGAGCCACCCGCGATGAAGCGCCAGCGCTCCCACGAGTTGCACGGGGAAGGCGCGGAGGCCGACGCATCGATGCGCCGCCTCACGTACCGCGGCCAACGCGGCAAGGAGAACTTCCCGGCCCGGATGTGCCTCGCGCCGGAAATGGTCCCGGAACTGGAATAGCCGTTCCTGAAGGCCGTGATCCTTGAGTTCGGCGTAATCTTTGGCGAATGCTTCGACGCGTTCGGCCTGTTCCGTAAGTTCATCACGCCGTGCGCCGCGGCGCTCGTATAAGCCGATCCCCCAGTTCACGGCGGAGTCCAGGCCTTTGAGCGGGCGCTCCGGCACACGGTACGCGGTGCGGCAATAGTCGGCGCCGGGCGTGCGCACTGCGGGCGCGCTGGTGGCTTCGATGTCGTTGCCAGGCATAGGTGGCTACAACTGATACCGCTTCTGCAACAATTGGCGCAGGCTGCGAATCCAACGGGGCAGCAGCGGTTCCCATTCCTGCTCGAAACGGATCTTGCCCGAACGGCCATGCAGGAAGGCGATCCTTTCGTCGGCGCCGAGTTCAGCGTGGACCTCGAAGAACGGCTCAGCCGATTTCACGCCGTGCGGGTCGTCGCGCGTCACGGGCATTTCGCCGCCGGCGTGCCATCCCAGCGCCGGGGAGGGCAACACACCCTGGCCACCGGGCACCACTGTCCATCGATGCGTCTCGAGCACATCGCCGACCTGCCCGTAGAGCCGCACCTCGGCCCCGGCAAGTTTTCGAGCGAACAGCGCGGCGGCCTCCTCCTGTTTCACGGTCGCGGTGAATTGGAATCCCGTGGGGTTCACGAGCAGCCCGAGGGACGTCCCGCGCGGGAGCCAGCGTCCAACGGAATCGTTTAACTCCGGCGCCACCCATAAACCGTCGTGGCGCGCGCGAACGATCAATGCCATTTGGTCGGCCAGCAGTTTTGCGACCCGGTTGGTTGCGGTTTCCAGCATACTGCGCATTGGCTTGAGATCGGCCGTCTCGCGGGCCAGGGCGGTGCGGAGACGGGTTTCGACCTCGACCTTGCTTGCGCGAGCCTGCGCGAGTTCAAGCTCAAGTTCGACGCTGCGCAGCCGCACGAGCGGCTGACCGGCGCTCACGAGCTTGCCCGGTGGTGCGAGGAGTTCGGTGAGGTGGCCGGCAGTCTCGTTGACGACTTGCGTCCATTGCTGCGCTTGCATCACTCCAGGCGCGCGGAAATGACTTGGAAACGGCACGAACTGCAGCACGCCGAGCACCAGCGCAACCATCGTAAGCGACACAGCAAAGGCCCGCGGCCGTTGCCGGTCGAGCTTCGGGCTGGAGGTGAGGTAGTGAATGAACTTACCGACCGGAACGGTGATCCAGGAGATGAAGCACGCTGCCGCCATCACAATGCCGATGAGGAAGAAGTGGTCCGCAACGACGAGCAGAATGCCGCCGAAGACGATGACCCGGTAAACTCCGCTCGCGACGCCGTACACAGCAAGCCACACCGCCTCGCTGCGCGTGCGCGCCGGGCTTTCGGATTTCTTCA
>VBHB01000103.1 GCA_005880315.1 Chloroflexota bacterium
GCCATTGTCACCTGAGCCGGTTGAGGCGGACGACCGGCTGCGCCTGATCTTCACATGCTGCCACCCGGCGCTATCGCAGGAGGCGCAGGTGGCGCTGACCCTGCGCGCTGTGGCGGGCTTCACGACGGCAGAGATCGCCGCCGCGTTCCTGGTCGCGGAGGCGACGGTGGCGCAGCGCATCGTGCGCGCGAAGAGAAAGATCGTCGACGCGCACATCCCGTACCGCGTGCCAGATGGAAGCGAATTGGGAGAGCGACTCGACGGAGTGCTGTCGGTTCTATACCTCATGTTCAACGAGGGTTACCTCAGTCGCGGGGCGCAGGTCGGTATGCGACGGGACATTGCTGACGATGCCATCTGGCTTGCCGGCCTGGTGGCGAAGCTGATGCCAGACCAACCCGAGGTGCTCGGGCTGCTGGCCCTGATGAAGTTGAATGTTGCGCGTTCCGCCGCACGCTTCGATGCGGCAGGCGAGATGGTGCTGTTGCCCGAACAGGAGCGCCGGCTTTGGGATCACGCGACGATCGCGGAAGGAATCGCAATCCTCGATCGCGCGGGCGCGATGAGAGCAAGCGGGCCGTATCAGATTCAGGCCGCGATCGCCGCGCTGTACTCGGAGGCACCCTCCTGGGATGAGACCGATTGGCACCAGATCGTGCTGCTGTATGACGCCCTGCAGCGGATGGCCGACAGCCCGGTGATTCGTCTCAACCGCGCAATTGCGCTCAGCCACTTCGCCGGGCCCGCGCCGGCATTGGGCGAGGTCAACGACCTGGCGATGACGTTGGACGGCTACCACCTGTTTCACTCGGCTCGGGCCGAGCTGTTGGAGCAGCTGGGAGAGCCGCTGCTCGCGCGCGAGGCACGAATGCGCGCGCTCGAGCTCTGCCAGAACCCGGCCGAGCGCTCGTTACTCGAGCGCAAGCTCCGGGCCTGAAGCGCGCGCCCAAAGGTTTTCCAGCGCCTGCGCATGCTCGGCCGTATAGATCTGGCCAGGCGGAACGAAATGATGGACGCCCGCAAAACGCTTGACCCTGACGTCAGCGAACAAGCCTGCGAGCACCGAGGCCTTCACCGACTCGACCTCGTGCGTGAGATCGCCATAGCCGAGGAAGGCGGGAAAGTCTCCTGCACGCAGCAAGTCACGGTCGAATCTGAAGGCGAAGAAGGACCGCATCATGGCCGCGATGCCGGCCGGCCGTTTCTGCATCCCCGGAACCTGCTGCGGTGGCGGGGGTGGCGGTGGAACACCGGGCTTGAGCTGCAGCCGCACGAATGCCGACATGAACTCCGCGCCGTCGAGACCGCCAAGTTGGGTGCGGAGCGTATCGGCCAGCGCTTGCTCGTCCGGCGTCATCGCGCCGGGAATCATGGCGGGCTCGAAGAGAGCGAGGCTGAGCAGACGCTGCGGTCGAGTCCCGGCAAAGGCGAGTGCGATGAATCCTCCTCCCGAGTAACCGGCGAGATGAAACCGGTCGAGGTGCAGCGAATCGGCGAACCTATCGAGTGCGGCAAGCTCCATCTCGACCGAATAATCCGATGGCGGCGTGTCCCCCGCGTAGACCTCGAGATCTTTCAAGTGGAGGAGTGCGCGGTCGCCAACCTGAGCCTTGAGCGGCGCGTATCGCTGCGCGGCCGGCGCCACGCTACCTGGCATGCAGATGACCTGCGGCGTCAACGAGCGTCGCCCACCATCCCGAGCTCGGCGCTGCGGCGTCGGACGACCTCGAGCACCTCGTCGACGCGTTTGGGGTCGCTGCCCAGGCAGCGGATCACGAGCTCTTTGGTTTCGAAGTTCGGATACGAGCCGACTGAAACGTCGGGGAACCGCTCCTCCAGCTCGCGCATCAGGGGGTAAAACCGAGCCTCGACCGCGAACGTGAAGCGAAGCTCGCGGACGGTGGCGGCCGAGCCACCCGCGAGGAACTGCGGCTCGAGCTCCTCCGTGAAGATGCTCTTCAGCTCCAGCGGGACACCGGGCAGGACGAAGATCTGCTTGCTCCTGGCCTCATAGACGACGCCGGGCGCCATGCCGCGCTTGTTCCTGAAGACAAAAGCGGGGTCGGCCGGGATTCGCGCCATGCGAAGGTTGCCTTCGGTCACGTCTGGGGAATCCAGCAAACCGGCCTCGTGCATGCGGCGCACGCGGCGTTCGATGCGGGCGCGAGTCTCTTCCCAGATCACCTGCTCGCGACCGAGGGCCTCGGCGACGGACGCGAATGTGCGGTCATCCGGTGTCGGCCCGAGGCCACCGCTTACGAAGACGTGGGTGACCTCCGGGTCCGCAAGCTCCCGGGTCAGCTGCTCGACGATCTCCGCCGGGCGATCGCGGATGGCGGAGATGCGCTTGACGGGGTAGCCGAGCAGGCGGAGTCGCTCGGCCAGCCAGTGCGAGTTGGAGTCCAGCGTGAAACCGCCGACCAGCTCGTCCCCGACCGCGATCAACGAGGAGAGAGGCATTCGAGCGACGATATAACAGTCGTGGCGTCTCAGCGCCTTCACGCCCTCATCGACGGCGATGTCCAGGGAGTCGGCTTCAGGTATTTCGTCATACGCGAGGCGCGCCCACTCGGCCTGCGGGGCTGGGTGCGCAACCGCGATGACGGTTCGGTCGAGCTCGTTGCGGAAGGGGAGAAGGCAGACCTCGAGCGCTTGCTCGAGGCCGCGAGGCGCGGTCCGAGCCAGGCTCGCGTCGACGGTGTTCGCGCGGACTGGTCGGCGGCGAGCGGCAACCTGCATCCCTTCGACCTGACGTTCTGAGAGCGGCGCTTTCCGCGGACGCGTCACGCAGCGCAACCGAGCGCCGGTCAGCGTCTGTAACACTTCTAAAGCTTTGATCGAGGTCCAGGGGCTCACCAAGTTCTACGGCGAGCGCCCGGCCATCCAGGACGTGACCTTCTCGGTGCCGAAAGGCCAGGTCCTTGGTTTCCTCGGCCCCAACGGCGCGGGAAAGTCGACCACGATGCGGATCCTTGCCGGCTTCCTCGGCATGTCGGCCGGCACGGCGAGCGTCGACGGCTTCGACGTCTTCTCCCACTCGCTCGAGGCGCGGCGGCGCATCGGCTATCTACCCGAAACCAACCCACTCTACGACGAGATGCGCGTGACCGGCTTCCTCGACCTCATGTGCCGCCTGCGTGGCGTGCCGCCTTCGAAGCGACGCGGCCGCGTGGAGCACGCGATCGAAGCGTGCGGCCTGCAAGACCGGCGCCGGGACGTGATCGGCCGCCTGTCCAAGGGACTTCGGCAGCGCGTCGGCCTGGCCCAGGCAATCGTCCACGACCCTATAGCCCTGATCCTCGATGAACCGACCGCGGGCCTTGACGTGGCGCAGACCCGCGAGACGCGCAACCTGGTCAAGGAGCTCGGGCGGCAGCACACCGTCATCCTCTCCAGCCACATCCTGCCCGAGGTCTCGGCGACGTGCGAGCGCGTGCTCATCATCAACGAGGGGCGGATCGTCGCCGACGACACGCCGCAGCGGCTCACAGAACGACTCGGCCGCGACCACGGCCCCCAGATCGAGATGCTGCTCAGGGGCGAGGGTGGCGCCGAGGAGATCGAGGCGAAGCTGCGTGAGGTCGCCGGCGTCGACGAGGTGCTGGTGAGCGCGGAGGGCGACGAGATGTGGCGGGCCGTGGTCAACGGGACCAGCGCCGGCCTTCGCGAGGAGCTCACGCGGGTCGCCGTAGAGGCGGGCCTCGGCGTGCGTGAGGTGCATGCCCGCAGGCTGACCCTCGAAGACGTGTTCCTCAGCCTGACCGCCGATGACGAACCCGATCCCGCCGAACAAGAATGAGCAAGTCTTCGCGACGACGCGCCCGGTCAAAGGTCCGCAAACAGGCATCAAGGCGCGTGGGCGGGCCGCTGAAGGCGGCGGCCCTGCCAGTGCCTCGTGCGGCCCCATCGCCGGCGAAGCGAGACGAAGGTCGCATGCGCGTCGAGCGCATGCCGGCACGACGCGAGCCGTCCGCGCGTTCAGAGCCGGGTTTTGCCGACGCCGTCCACGCCGTGGTCTGGCGCACCGGTTTGCTCAACGTTGCCGCCATCGCGCGTAGAGAGCTTGGGGCGCTTCTCGTCTCGCCTGTCGGCTGGGTCGTCGCTGGTGTCTTCACCTTCCTGGTTTCTGGCTTCGGCTTCATCGGCACCGTCCTCGCCGGCCAGCAGGCGACGATGGATGGGGTCTTCGGCGTCATCACGGGGTTCATGACTCTGATCCTGGGCCCAGTGCTGACCATGCGACTGGTGGCCGAGGAGAGGAGTCATGGGACGCTGGAGCTGCTCCTGACCTCACCGGTCCGCGATTGGGAGCTGGTGCTCGGGAAATGGCTCGGAGCTTTCGTGTTCTACGTGCTGCTCATCGCCACCACGCTGGTCTACGTGGTCCTGCTCGCAATTTACGTCCCCGAAAAGACCTCGATCACGCTGGCCGGCATCTCCATCCAGGTGGGCAGGCTTGATTTCGGCCTCGTCGGCGCGACGTACCTCGGCATGCTCCTGGTCGGCGCGGCGGCCATCGCGATTGGCGTCCTGGCCTCGAGCGTGACGAGAAATCAGGTCATTGCCTATGTCCTCTCACTCGTCGCACTGCTTGCGATCTGGTACACGGCTTTCCTGCTGGGATTCTTCACGAGGCCGCCCTTGAGCCTCTTCTTCGACTACGTCGCGGGTTACTACCGCTACCAGGCTTTCAGCCTCGGCCGGGTGACGCTGCGCGACAGCGTGTACTTCTTGAGCCTGGCGGTTGGCGCCCTGTTCCTCGCCACTCGCTTGCTCGGGTCGCGACGGTGGCGATGAACCGGTGGGCGCGGCGTGCGCGCGCCGGTTCGCTGAGCCTCGTAGTCACGGCGATCGTGCTCGCGGTGCTGGTCGCGGCCAACGTGGTCGCTTCGAGGTCCACGCAGGCGCTCGACCTCACGCGAGGAGGCATCAACACGCTCGCCCCACAGTCGGTCCTGGCGGCCCAGCGGCTCACATCGGACGTACAGGTGATCGGGATCTTTCGCGCCGGGGCCGGCAACGGGCAGACCGAGGCGGAGGCGCTGGTCAGCCTCTATGCCGCACAGAGCCCGCACGTGAAGTACCGCCGCGAGGACGTCGACTCCGCCGGCGCCGACGTGAAGCGATATGCGATCAAAGAGCCGAACACCGTCGTCCTCGACTACAAAGGCAAGACGGAGCTGCTCACGCAGGGTTTGCAGGGCGAGGTCGACTTCACGTCGGCGCTGATCAGGTTGGAATCCGACCGCGTGCCCGTGGTGTGCTGGGCGATCGGCGACGGCGAGCGTGGGCTCAAAGATCTCAACGACGGCGGCGGTTACTCCAGCGTCGCCGACATCCTGGCCAAGAACAACTTTGCGACCCGCGATCTGCTCATGTCACAGGTGACGGCGATCCCGAGCGACTGCGACGAGCTGGCGATCGTCGATCCCACCACCGCGCTGGCGGCGTCGAGCGTAAAGGCGGTCGACGACTACCTGGCCGGAGGCGGCAAGCTGCTGGTCGCGGCTGAGCCATGGGCCAAAGACACCAAGTCGACCGACTCGCTCAACGCTGTGCTCAAGCCGTATGGGCCGGCATTCTCGGGCGCGCTGGTCATCGAGATCGATCCCTCACGGCGCTCGGCCTCCGACCCCACGGTCCTGGCCGTCTCGAGCTACGGCCATTCGCCGGTGACGAACGACGTCCAGGGCCATGTGTCGTTCTTCCCGCTCACCACGGTCATCACCGGCGCCCCGTCTGCCGGCGTCACGTCGACTGCAATCGCGACGACGTCATCCACCTCCTACGCCATCGCGCAGCCGCGCTCAGTGCAGGACCTGGGGCGCAAGGCGGGAGATACCGCTGGACCGTTCACCATCATGGCGGCGCTCGAGCAGCCTGCCGGCGCCAAGCGAACCCGGGTCGTGGTCGTAGGCACGGCCGGGTTTGCGGAGAACCGGACCCTGCCCCCAAACAACAGCGACTTCAACCTCGAGCTGACGCTCGCGTCGTTCCAGTGGCTGGCCGAGCAGGACTCCCTGATCTCGATCCCGCCGAAGCCGAGCCGCGCCCTTCCACTGCCGCTCACGCAGCAGGACCAGAGCACCCTGATCTTCATCACCGGCGTCCTGATGCCAGGCCTGATGGTGTTCGGCGGGATCATGGTGTGGTGGCGCCGCCGCGTGTTCAGTTGATGGTTCGTATACCCTTTCGCTCCGCGCCTCTTAATTCGGGCTAGTCAGTGTGGAGGGTTGGTGGATCCGAATCTAGTTCTGTTCGGGGTGGCCGGGGGCCTGGCCGCCGTGCTGTTCGCGGTGGTCTTGATCGTCATGGTCCTGCGCCAGCCCACCGGCAACGATCGCATGCGCGAAATTGCGGCCGCCATCCAGGAAGGCGCCGCCGCCTACCTGAATCGCCAGTACACCGTGATCGCGATCATCGGGGTGCTGATCGCCATCGTCATCGGCCTGGCGATCAACTGGACGACCGCGGCGCTGTACATCGTGGGTGCCGTCCTCTCGGCCGGGGCGGGCTACGTCGGTATGAACATCGCCGTGCGGGCCAACGTGCGCACCGCCGAGGCGGCGCGTGGCGGCCTGAACAAGGCGCTTCAGGTCGCTTTTCGAGGTGGCGCGGTGACGGGCTTCATGGTGGTCGGCCTGGGCCTCCTGGGCGTTTCTGCCGCTTATTACGTCTTCAAGAGCCCTGACGCGCTGGTCGGCCTTGCCTTCGGCGCTTCCCTCGTATCGGTCTTCGCCCGACTGGGCGGCGGCATCTACACGAAGGCGGCGGATGTCGGCGCGGACCTGGTCGGCAAAGTCGAGGCCGGGATCCCCGAGGACGACCCGCGCAACCCGGCGGTCATCGCCGACAACGTCGGCGACAACGTCGGCGACTGCGCAGGCATGGCCGCCGACTTGTTCGAGACCTATGCCGTGACCATGATCGCGGCCATGCTGCTGGCCTCACTGCTGTTCAAGGGCCAGATTGCATGGGTCATCTATCCGCTGCTGCTGGGCGCTGTCAGCGTGGTGGGTTCGATCGCCGGCACCTTCTTCGTGCGCGTCTTCAACCCGCGCTGGATCATGGGCGCGCTGTACGCGGGGCTCCTGGTGGCGGTAGCCGTGGCCGTGATCGGCTTTTACTTCGTGACGCAGTACATGCGTGTCAACGGGTACCTGCAAGCGGGCGGAGGCGTGAGCGATCCCAACAACCTGTTCTTCGCGGGCCTTGTCGGCGTCGTCATCACGGTGCTGATCGTGGCCATCACGGAGTACTTCACCGAGACCGCGTACTGGCCTGTTCACCTGATCGCCAAGGCGTCCGTCACCGGGCACGCGACCAACATCATCGCGGGCCAGGCGATCGGCATGATGGCGACGGCACTGCCGGTGACCGTGATCGGCATCGGGATCCTCATCAGCTACAACCTCGCCGGGCTTTTCGGCATCGCCATCGCGGCCGTGGCGATGCTTTCGATGACGGGGATCATCGTCGCCATCGACTCGTACGGGCCGATCACCGACAACGCGGGCGGCATCGCTCAGATGGCAGAGCTGCCCGAAGAGGTCCGCGGCGTCACCGACCCGCTCGACGCCGTGGGCAACACCACCAAAGCCGTGACCAAGGGTTACGCCATCGGTTCGGCGGGCCTCGCCGCCCTGGTCCTCTTCTCGTCTTACACGCAGGAGCTCACTCGAGCCGGCCACACGACGGCGTTCGACCTCTCCGACCCGCGCGTCATTGTCGGTCTGTTCCTCGGGGGCATCCTGCCCTTCCTCTTCGGCTCGCTGGCGATGCTGGCCGTCGGCCGCGCGGGCGGTCTGGTGGTGGAGGAGGTCCGGCGTCAATTCCGCGACATCAAGGGAATCATGGAAGGCACGGCGAAGCCCGATTACGGCACCGCGGTCCGCATCGTCACCGCCGCCGCCCAGCGCGAGATGATCCTCCCGGGCATCATTCCGGTGGTCGCCCCGCTGGCCGTCGGGTTCATCCTCGGCCCGAAGGCGCTGGGCGGGATGCTTCTCGGCGCCATTGTCACCGGCCTCTTCCTCGCCATCCAGATGACCAGCGGCGGGGCGGCGTGGGACAACGCCAAGAAGTACATCGAAGAAGGCCATCTCGGAGGCAAAGGCTCCGAGGCTCACAAGGCGGCGGTCACCGGTGACACGGTCGGAGACCCCAACAAGGACACCGCCGGACCCGCGATCAACCCGATGATCAAGGTCGTCAACATCATCGCGATCCTGATCGCGGCCTGGGTCTCCTCGCACTACTTGATTCCTTAGTACACTCGTCACGAAGGTCGTGACGGTGGACGACTACGAGAAGGAGATCGCCGACCTCGAAGTCCAGATCGAGCAGCTGGTCGAGGCGGAGGGGGACGCCAAGACCATCGCCGAGCTTTCGATGCAGCTCGAGATCCTCAGGGCCATCTACGCCCGGACCCTCGACCTGCTCGAGCGCGGGAAGAAGGACTCGGACCTGCGCTTCGGCCTTCGCATGCAGGGCTACGGCGACTGGACGCTCGACAACGTCTACGCCTTCGTATACGAGCGGGCGGTCGAGCTGGAGCCCCAGCAACATGGGGCTTTCGTCGGCGGGATCAAGACCACTGATTTCGCGCTCTTGCTGAACTCATAATCCAGGTTATGGAAACCCCACTGACGCCCCTCGAGTTCGCCCGCCGAGCCCGCAAGCTCTACGGGGATCGTGAGGGGGTCGTCGACGGCGACCTTCGGCTCACTTACGAGCAGTTCTTCGACCGGTGCGACCGCTGGTCGGCAGCACTCCAGGACATGGGCGTGAAGAAGGGCGACCGCGTCGCGTACATCGCTCCGAACACCCACGAGCAGCTGGAGTCGTTCTACGCCGTGCCTCAGACTGGCGCGGTCCTCGTGCCGATCAACTACCGGCTGACGCCGGACGACTTCGTCTACATCACGACCCACTCTGGCGCGAAGGTCCTGTGCGTGCACCCCGACCACATGGAGGCGGTGGACAGCGTTCGTGGCCGGCTCGAAGGGGTGGAGCACTTCGTTTCGCTTGGCAGCGCGGGGGGACGCAAGGGATGGATCGAGTACGAGCCCGCGATGGCCGCCGCGGGATCGAAATTCAAGCGGCCCGATATAGAGGAGAGCGACCTGCTCTCGTTGAACTACACCAGCGGCACGACGGCCAAGCCCAAGGGCGTGATGATCACCCACCGCAACGCCTGGATGAACGTCGTCGGCACGTTGGTCCATCTTCGCCCCGGCGTCGACGATCGATATCTGTGGACGCTGCCCATGTTCCACGCCAACGGATGGACGTTCGTGTGGATTGTGACGGCGGTGGGCGGCGTGCACGTGTGCTTGCCCAAGGTCGAGCCCGCGCGGGTATTCGAGCTGATTCGCAACGAGCACGTCAGCTGGCTGTGCGCTGCGCCGACGGTGCTGATCGCGCTGGCCAACGCACCAGCGACCGTGCGCGGTGAGGTCATCGGCGGCGTGAACGTCGTCACCGCGGGCGCGCCACCGGCAGCGGCGACCATCGAGCGGATGGAGGGTGAGTTTGGTTGGGAGGTGACGCAGGTCTACGGCCTGACCGAGACCTCACCTTTCCTCACCATCTGCGAGCCACGACCCGAGCACCGCCGCCTGGCCCCGGTCGACCGCGCCGTCATCAAGGCCCGGACGGGGGTGGAGATGATCACCTCCGGCAATCTGCGTGTGGTCGACAGCGAAGGCAAAGACGTGGCGATGAACGGCCAGGACCTGGGCGAGATCGTGTTCCGCGGGAACGTGATCATGGAGGGTTACTACAAGGACCCCGAAGCTACGAAGAAGGTGATGGGCGACGGCTGGTTCCACACCGGAGACGCAGCCGTGATGCACCCGGACGGTTACGTCGAAATTCGAGACCGGATCAAGGATGTGATCATCAGCGGCGGCGAGAACATCTCATCGGTGGAGGTCGAAGGGGTGCTGCTCCGGCACCCGGCGGTGCAGGAGGCGGCCATCGTCGGCCTGCCGCACGAGAAGTGGGGGGAGGCGCCGTTCGCATTCGTCGTCTTGAAGCCGGGCGAGACGGCCACGGAGAAGGAGCTCATCGAGCACACGCGCAGCCGGCTCGCCCACTTCAAGGCCCCCCACGGCGTGACCTTCGTGCAGGAGCTGCCGAAGACCGCCACCGGCAAGATCCAGAAGTACGTCCTGAGGAAAGGCGCCGCGGCGATCGTCCGTCAGTAGTAGTCCTCAATGGCGCTCGAAACACGCCGGGACAGGCACTGGCGGGTTTCGAACCTCTTTGAAACACGCGGGGGCATGCATTGGCGGGTTTAACAGCGCGTCCGGCGGCCAATCCCTCACCGGCTAAGCCCAGATCTCGGTACGCAGCCACACCAGCCCGTCACGGGCGACCCGCGCTTTGACCAGTGTGCCTGGCGCCAGATTTCGCTCGTCGAACAGCTGCACCGTGCGTGGATGAAAGCGATAGAAGCGAAGCGACTCGTCGAGGCCGCCGTAGTTCTTGAATCGCACGGAGTAGGCGCGCTCGGCTCCCTGTGCCGGCCTGCCTCCGACCTCTTTCGCGGTGCCGAATAGCTGCATGCCGCGGTCGGGGCGGCCCCAGACCTGCGCGGACTTGAAAACGGTGACGGCGGCCGATGGGTTCCTGGCGAGGTTGCGCGAATGGAGCGAGTCCGGGTCGGAGATCCAGCAGACCTCGAAGGTGGCCGTCCACGCGAAATAGACATGGCTGATGTGAGCGCGCGAGCCGGGCGACACGGTGGCGATGGCGCACAGGGGAGAGGCGTTCATCAAGTTGCGCGCGACGGTTGTGAGCTTGGCCGACGACCAGCGCTTGGCGCGGCGCTCGACAGTCACGGTTTCAGGCTACGACTGCTCCGCCGCCGGGAGGTTTGCGATCGCTTTGAGGATGGTCTGGCCGATCAAGATGCAGTCTTGGACGTCCCTCTTGGTCATCTTGCAGTCGACGCTTATCGACTCGATTGCACGCGCAGTGTCTGCTCCTTCGCGTTGGCGTTGTCTGACGAAGATTGCTGTCCATAGACAGAACTCGAGCTTGTGCCGTTCTATCGCGAGACCCAGCGTCACCAGCTTCTCAAAGCGCAGGCGCCTCTCTTGCTCAAGCGCCTTGTTTTGCTGAACTCTACGCATGCACATTCACGATACGAACAATCGTTCGGGACGGCAACGAAGGCTGTTAATTAGGTGGTGGCGAGGGGCCTAATTAGAACCAAGCCCGACGTCGGCTGACTCGCTTGTAGTACGCGTCCTCGAGCCACCTAAGCGGGGGCACGAAATAGAACGAACCCAGCACGGCCCACACGCCACCGAGCTCACGAAGCGTCCGGCTGATCGCGCCCGCGCCCTCGAAGCGACGCCCACCCGGCTCGACCACCCACACCGCCCGGCCGGCGTCTTCGCGGGTCATCTCGAGGCGCTCGGGCAGCCCGGGCTCCTGGTTGGGCCTGGGATCGATCCGACCTGCCCGATCGTGGCGCTGGACCCAGCGCGAGAGACCGATTCAAAAGTCGCACTCGCCGTCGTACAGGAGGATCAACCGGTCATCTGACACGGCACGAAACTACACTGACCGAACAGATGGGTGGGCTGGAGCTTCCCAACCGCTATAACGTCGGCGCCGACCTCCTCGACCGCAACCTCGACGCGGGTCGCGGAGACAAGGTGGCGATTCATTCGGCGGGTGGGGACGTCAGCTACCGCGAGCTGTTCGAGCTGTCCTGTGGGGCCGCGCGCACCCTCGCCGAGCTGGGGGTGAGGAGGGAAGAGAGAGTCGTGATCGTCGCCTTCGACAGCCCTGGCTGGGTGGCGGCGTTTCTCGGCGCGATCCGCCACGGAGCGGTGCCGGTACCCGTCAATCCGCTCCTGCAGCGCTCGGAGGACTACGACCACTACATCGAAGACTCGCTGGCCCGGGTCGTGGTCGTCGACGGCGCCACCGAGGAGAAGCTGAAGCCCGCCGTCGAGCGTGCCGCGCACAAGCCCCAGCTTCTGCGGGCCGGGCAAATCGCAGTCGAGGATGCAGTCGACCCGGCGCCGACCCGCCCAGACGACATGGCGTTCTGGCTCTACAGCTCGGGGTCGACCGGCAAGCCCAAGGCGGTCGTCCACCTCCATCACGACATCCCGTACACATGCGTCACGTATGCCGAGCAGGTGCTCGGTATCACCGAGTCCGACACCACGTTCTCAACCACGGGGCTCTTTCACGCCTATGGGTTCGGCAACAACCTCACGTTTCCCTATTGGGTGGGCGCGAGCACGGTCCTGCATTCGGGCCGGCACACGCCGGCGACGGTGCTCGAGACGATCGAGAAGCGGAAGCCGACCCTCTTTTTCTCGGCGCCTACCCTGTACAACGCGATTCTCAATTTCGATGCATCGCACGATCGCGACCTGTCATCGATCCGCCACTGTGTCGCTGCTGCCGAGGCGCTGCCGGCGGAGGTGTGGCGCCGCTGGAAGGATGCATACGGGCTCACCATCCTCGACGGTGTCGGCTCCACTGAGATGCTGCACATCTATTGCTCGAACCGCCTCGACGACGTACGTCCCGGCTCCAGCGGAAAACCGGTGCCCGGCTACGAGCTGAAGATCCTGGACGACGAAGGCAAGCCGGCCGCGACGGGCGAGGCTGGCGACCTCTACGTAAAAGGAGACAGCGCGCTCGCGCTCTACTGGGCACAGCACGAGCGCTCGAAGCGCTCCATCCTCGGCGATTGGTTCTTCACCGGGGATCGGTATCGCGTCGACGCGGACGGCTTCTATTGGTACGAGGGCCGCTCGGACGACATGATCAAGGTGAGTGGCCTGTGGGCATCGCCGGTCGAGATCGAGTCCATTCTGCTCGAGCACCCATCCGTCGACGAGAGCGCCGTCGTCGGGATCGAGGTCGAAGGCTTCACCCGGATCAAGGCCTTCGTGATCGCCAAGGGCGGGGCGGGGGGCGATGCACTTGCGGCGGAGCTCCAGGAGCACTGCAAGTCGCGGCTGCAGCGCTATCAGTACCCGCACGTCATCGAGTTCGTGTCCGAGCTGCCGAAGACGGTCACGGGCAAGATCCAGCGTTACAAGCTGCGCGAGCGGGAGACCGCTCCTGCCTAAACACATTGCTGTCCTGCCCTGCGATGGAGCGGGCAAAGAGGTCGTGCCCGAGGCGATCAAGGTCCTCCGCGCCGCCGGTGCCGGCTTCGAGTTCGAAGAGTTCGACGTCAACGCCGACGCCTACCTGCGCACCGGGGTCGCGATTCCCGACGACACCTGGAAGCACGTCGCGGCCGCCGACGCCATCCTGTTCGGCGCCGTCGGCGATCCTCGCCTGCCGGACGCCGCCTACCTCGCGGGTGTGCTGCTCCGGCTGCGCTTCGAGCTCGACCTTTACGTCAACCTTCGGCCGGCTCGACTCTATGACGATCGCCTCTCACCGCTGCGAAGAGATGACCGCCGCCAGGTCGACCTGATGATCGTCCGGGAGAACACCGAAGGTCTCTATGTCGGCATGGGCGGTCGCTTCAAGAAGGGCACGGATCAGGAGGTCGCCATCCAGGAAGACCTCAACACCTACCTGGGGGTGACCCGGATCATCGAGCACGCCTTCGGTATCGCCAAGCGTGAGGTCGTGATGATCGACAAGTCGAACGCCATGACCTTCGCCGGCGGGCTGTGGCAGGAGCGATGGAAGGCAATTTCCGCAACGCACCCGAACGTCATGGCGCGTCACCTCCTCGTCGACGCGGCGGCCATGCAGCTTGTGAAGGACCCGACCCAATTCGAGGTCATCGTCACCGGCAACCTGTTTGGCGACATCCTCTCCGACCTCACCGCCGAGCTCGTGGGCGGTATGGGTGTCGCACCCTCGGCGAACATCAACCCCTCTAGCGGCCGCGGCCTGTTCGAGCCGGTCCACGGCACCGCCCCAGACATCGCCGGCAAGGGCCTGGTGAACCCGGTGGGGGCGATTTTGAGCGCGGCTATGATGGTGAAACACCTGGGTGTTCCTGATATGGCAAACGCGATCGAGGGTGCGGTCGAATCAGCCATTCGCGCCCGTGAGTGCACGCGCGATATTGGCGGCGAGCTGTCGACGTCGCAAGCCGGCGACGCCATCGTGAAGAGGCTGAGGGACTAGAGAGGAACGCACATGGGCATGACGATGACGGAGAAGATCCTCGCGCGCGCCAGCGGCCGCGACAGCGTGCGCCCGGGAGATCTCATCCTGGCCAAGGTCGACTTCGCCATGGGCCACGATCTCACCATCCCGCCCGCCGGCAAGATCATGCGCGAGCAGATGGGGGCCGAGAAGATCTGGGATCCCGACCGCGTCGCGGTCACGCAGGACCACTTCCAGCCCGCCAAGGACGCGGCCAGCGCCACGCTCGGCCGCCTCACGCGCGAGTTCTCGCACCAGATGGGCGTCAAGTGGTACTTCGAGGTGGGGCAGGGCGGCATCTGCCACACGGTCCTGCCCGAGAACGGCCTCGTCCTGCCGGGCGAGCTGGTGGTTGGGGCCGACTCGCACAGCTGCACATACGGCGCTCTCAACAACTTCGCCACGGGCATCGGCTCGACCGACCTCGCGTGCGTGATGGCGCTCGGCGAGCTGTGGTTCCGGGTGCCGGAGACCTTGAAGTTCGTCTATCACAACCGTCTCCAGGAATGGGTGGAGGCCAAGAACCTGATCCTCCATGTGATCGGAAAGATCGGCGTCGACGGAGCGAGGTCGAAGGCCATGGAGCATGTAGGAGAGGCGCTCAAGACCATCGACATGGAGGCGCGCCTGACCATCACGAACATGGCGATCGAGGCGGGCGCCAAGAACGGGATCCTCGAGTTCGACGACGTGACTCGTGAGTACCTCGAGGCGCGCGCCAAGCGGCCCTACACGCCGGTGTCGTCTGACCCCGACGCTGAGTACGAGAAGGTCTTCGAGTTCGACGCGGCGGCGGTCGAGCTGGGCGTCGCCAAGCCGATGTCGCCGGACAACTACGCACCGCTTTCAGAGGTCGTCGGCACGCGTCTGGACCAGGTGTTCATCGGCTCGTGCACCAACTCGCGCATCACTGACCTCCGCCGAGCAGCAGCGGTGCTGGAGGGTCACAAGGTCGCGCCCGGCGTGCGACTCATCATCACGCCCTCTTCGCACCAGGTCGCCATCCAGGCCGAGAAGGAAGGTTTGATCGGGATCTTTCTCGCCGCGGGCGCGGCCTGGACGACGGCCACGTGCGGCGCTTGCCTGGGCGGCCACATGGGCGTGCTCGGCGAGGGCGAAGTTTGCTTGAGCACCACCAACCGGAACTTCCCGGGCCGCATGGGCCACCCGAAAGCCATGGTCTATCTCTCCAACCCGGCGGTGGCCGCGGCGAGCGCAGTCACCGGTGTCATCACGCATCCCGGAGAGGTCCTGAAGAAGATGCCGGCAGGCATCGCGTGACCGTCAACCCGGAATCAGAACCGTGACGCTTCCCAAAGTCGTTCGCGGTCGGGCCTGGAAGTTCGGAGCCAATATCGACACCGACCAGATCATCCCGGCCAAGTACGCGATCTACTCGCTCGACGAGAAAGAGCTTGGCAAGCACGCGATGGAAGGCGTGCCGGGCCGCGAGGGATGGGCGGCGCAGGTTTCGCCGGGGGACATCTTGGTCGCCGCCTCCAACTTCGGCTGCGGCTCGTCTCGCGAGATCGCACCGGTCGCCATTCGCGGCGCCGGCATCTCGCTCGTCATCGCCGACTCCTACGCGCGCATCTTCTTTCGCAACGCCATCAACATGGGCTACCCCATCCTGCAATCGCCGCAGGGCGCCGAGGCTATCGACGAAGGGGATGAGCTCGAGGTTGACCTGGAGCAAGGAGTGATCCGCAACTTCACCAAGGGCGACGAGTACCGTTCGGAAGCATTTCCGAAGTTCATGAACGAGCTCCTGCACATGGGAGGCCTGGTGCCGTGGGTGCGCAAGCGCCTGGAGGAACGGCGTGTCGCTGCAGGACGGTAAACATGTCGAGCTTCAGGAGCCTCTAGACGAGCTCGCGCGTGATCCCACGCGCTTCTCGCACGACCTCGTATTCCCTCCCGCCGACAAGATCCGCGTCTACGACGACACGCTACGCGACGGGGAGCAGATGCCCGGCGTCGCGATCACTCCGAAAGACAAGTACGAGCTCGCGCGGATGCTCTCCGACATCGGCGTGCACGTGATGGACGTCGGCTTTCCCTCCGTGTCCGAGGGCGAGCGCGAAACGATGAGGCTCGTGCTGGAGGGGCGCAAGCGGGGAGAGATACGGCCCGATCTCGAGGTCGTCTGCATGATGCGCTCGACCCAGGGCGACATCGACGCGACCATGCGCGTGATCGACTCGCTGGGATACAAGCGAGACGAGGTCACCTACTTCATCTTCACGTCGGCGTCGGATCTGCATGTCAAATACAAGCTCGGAAAGACTCTTCTGCACCGCGAAGGCGTGCCGGAGTCGGAGTGGCTCGAGCTCCCGGTCTGGTTCTATCGGGCGGCCAATCTGCGAATGATGTGCGACGCGATCCGCTACGCGCGCGAGCAAGGGGCGACTTCGATCGAGTTCGGAGGTGAAGACGGCAGCCGCGCCGACGTCGAGTACATAGCGGAGCTGCACAGAGAGGGTTTGCGGGCAGGCGGCACCAGACCGTCGACGCCTGACACCGTGGGCTGTTACTCGCCGTTTGCGGTCCGTGAGTACATCCCGCGAATAAAAGCCGCGGCGCCCGACGCGCCACTGGTCGTCCATTTCCACAACGACCTCGGACTGGGCGCGTGGAACACCGTGATGGCGCTCGGCTCAGGCGCCGAGGTGTTCACGACCAGCGTCAACGGCATCGGCGAGCGGACCGGCAACGCGCCGATGCACCAGGTCCTGCTTCAGCTCCGATACCTGTTCGGCATCGAGATCCCGCGTTTCAAGTACGACAAGCTTCGCGAGCTCGCCCGCCACCTCGAGCGTGTGACCGGAATCCCAGTGCAGCCCACCGAGCCCGGCATCGGCCTCAACGTCTTCACGCACGAATCCGGCATCCACACCGCGGGCATGCTCATCCACCCGGCGATCTACCAGTTCCTGCCGCCGGCCGACATGGGGGCGAAGGTCGACTACGTATATGGAAAGCACTCGGGCGCCGTCGTCATCGAGCACGCGCTGCGGGACGCCGGGATCCGTCCAGAGCCCGAGCTGGTGGCGAAGGTGCTGGGCGAGGTGAAGCGCGTGCGCGAGGAGCGCGCGGAACGGGCCGACTTCTCCGAATTTCATCGCAATTACTACGAGCACCTGGGCCATATGGGTCTGACCGCGGAAGAGGTCGTCGACATCGCCAAAGCAATCGCCGGCACCGTCTAGTTGGGCGCCCCGCCCGAACGCGTCGCTGCCGCCGAAGGGCGAAAGCGGCTTTCGGTTCTGAGTCTCGTTTGTGCCGCCCTGCTCGTCGTTACCGCAGCGATACAGCTCGTGGCAAGTGCTCGCCTCGTGGCCGACCACGTCCCAGACGATCTCGTTAGCCTGGTGCCGTCGGCGGTTGTGGCGATCACCGCCGCCTGTGCGAGCTTCGCCCGCTCACCCGAATGGCGCGCGCGGGTCCTCGGCGCTGCTGCCGGAATCTGGTTCACCTCAGGCTGGGCCCCGCAGTTCGTTCTCCGCTTCGACATGGCGAGCGTGGTTCACTGGGTGATCCTGGGCTTGATTGGAGCCAGCATCCTCGCCGGGTGGCGCGACGGCAGCTTGCCGGCCGGCCGCACGACGCTAGACCTCGCCGGCGTCGCGGCGGTGGTCACGGCCCTGGTGATCATTGCGATTGAGTTCGGCTTGCTGGTGGTTTGGTTGACCATTCATCCGTTGCCCTGAGACACTGGGGGCGGATGGCGACGACCACCAAGCGCGACGCCGCCACGCATGAGGAGTACCTGGAGCTCCATCGGTGGATGTCGATGGCCCAAGCGCTCGACGACCGCATGCACATCCTGGTCAAGCAGGGACGCGCGCCGTTCGTCGGCTCCAGCCGCGGCCACGAGGGCATCCAGGTTGCGTCCACGGCGGCGATCGGGCCGAGCGACTGGCTGGTGCCTCACTACCGCGGCCTCGCGAACGCGATCGTCCGCGGGCTGACGATGAAGGAATGGATGCTGGCGGTTTTCGCCAAGGCCGGCGATCCGCTTTCCGGCGGGCGCAACATCCCGGGAGGGTGTTACAGCTACCACAAGCTGAAGATCGCTCCAGTCTCCCAGGTCGTGGCGTCCTGGATCCCAAAGGCATCGGGAATCGCGTACGGGTCCAAGCTGGCCGGGGATGGCGCGGTCACGTTGTGCACCTTCGGCGACGGAGCCACCAGCCAGGGTGACTTCCACGAGGGCGTCAACTTTGCCGCTGCCCACAAGCTGCCGGTGGTCTTCGTGTGCGAGAACAACGGTTACGCGATCTCGGTTCCGATCCGGCTGCAGATGTCGAATCCAGACGTCGCGGATCGTGCGCGCGGCTACGGCATCGTGGGCGTGACCGTGGACGGGACCGACGTCCCCGCCGCTTATGCGGTCTGCAAGGAGGCGGTCGACCGTGCCCGGCGCGGCGAGGGGCCGACCTTGATCGACGCCAAGATCTGGCGGATGAACTCGCATACGTCCGAGGACAACCAGCTCAAATACCGCAGCAAAGAGGAGATCGCGGATGCGGCTGAGCACGACCCCATCGAGCGCTTTCGAGCGTGGCTGGTAGAGCGCGGCTGGATCACGCTCGAGGATGCAGCTCGCATCCAGACCGAGTGCGACCAGGAGGCGTCCGCGGCCGCCGATTGGGCCGAGCAGCAGCCGGACCCCGTGGCTGAAGACGCTCTTACGAACCTGTTTGCGTGACCCGGCGGTCGCGCCCGCGCGTCGGGCTGTGTGACTCCAACTCGGTGCACCGAAGATAGACTGGCTTCGACTGCCCGTGGACGATAAGGATTCTCAGCCGCCCGAATCTACCGACCCGCCTGAGGCGGTCGCCGCCAAGGACGTGGATTCCCTGCTGCCCGACCTGCCCGAGCCAGACGTGACGTCGACCGCACCGCCGGCGGCCGCCGCCACAGCGGACGCTGACGGGGAGGCCGTGATGGAGGGAGCGGAGGAGGAGCCGGTCCTGGTCGAAGCGGCGGCGGAGGAAGGTGACGGGCCCCGAACGGTCGAATCCGAGCCGGCTGATGAGCCGGACGAGGATGAGGCACTCGCAGAGGAGCCCAAGGCCGCGCTTCCGATGCAAAAGTCCGCCCCATCGTGGGCACAAACCGTTCCGGTCGAGGGCGACGAGGAGGAGCGCTCCGACGGCAACGGAGACGGGCCCGCCCACGCGAAGCCGATGCAGAAGCCGACGCCCGAGTGGGCGAAGACGGTGCCCGAGGCGACCGCTCCGGTGAGCGAGGAACCGAAGATCGACCCCGACGCGAAGACGGCGGTGCCGATGGCCAAGGAAGGACCCCGGTGGACCGAAACCATCCCGGAGCCACCTGACCCGGTCGAGGGCTTCGTTCCGGACGAGACTGTCGATGCGACCGAGCCGCCCGAGATCGTGACTCCGTCGGCGATCTCGTCACCTCCGGCCGAGACCAGCAAGCCTTTGGCCGCCGCCACGAAACCTCCCGCCACCATGACCGAGCCTCCGGCCGCCGCGACCGAACCGCCGACCACCTTGACGGAACCTACTGCCGCGAGCACCGAACCGGCTCCCACGAAAAGCGAGCCCCCTCCCGTCAAGGAGCAGGCGACCCCCGCCTGGCCCCAGGCCACGGAGCCGCCGGCCAAGTCGGAAAGCGATGTTTGGGCGCCCGAGCCAGTGACCGAACGGGCTATGCCGGCGTGGTCCCCATCAAGCCCGGCACCGGCGGCCTCGAAGCCGGACGAGTGGCCGCCCGAGCCCCCTACCGAACGGGCGATGCCCGTCTGGTCGCCATCGGACACGGTTCAGGCGGACACCTCGCCGGCCGTTCACCAGGTCGCGCCGCCGGCGGCGGAGGTCGTGGCCAAGCCTGCCCCCGTTCCCGCGCCCAAGCCGGCGGCTCCGCCCACAGCCGACTGGACTCCGGCCACGCCGCCCCCATCTGCCGCCAGCACCGTGCCGATGGCGCCGGCCCCGCCGATCCCGCCTCCTCAGCCGATACCTCCAGCTCCACCAGCGCAGCCGCCGGCGGCCCCGGCCGCATTCTCGACTCCCGTACCGCCGGCTCCGGTGCCGATCGCCCAGCCACCGGCCGCACCGGCACCTGAAGCAGCCCCGTCGCCGTCGTCGCCGTCGTCCACAGGCCCGGCTTCGCCGTTCGACACCGACTGGCCGGGCGCCGTCCCAGTACCGGCCTGGGCGCCTCAGATCCACATCGGCCCCACTCAAGCTCCCGTGGCCCCCGCCCAACCCGCACCCGCGCCGGCACCGGCACCAGCCGCCGCAGCCTCGGCACCTGCGGCGCCGGCGATGCCCACGACTCCGGCGGCACCCGCGGCGCCTGGGGCGCCGACTTCACCCGGCCAGCAGCAACCGGGCACCGCGCCGTGGCAGGTGGTCGAACAGAAGCGTTTCGAGATCAACATCACGCGGCCGATACCGTCGGCCGATGACAAGGCGTATGCGGAATGGTTTGCGTGGGCGAAGCGTGGCGGCGCCAAGGCGCCTGCCTGCCACTCGGCCGCGCAGGGCGCCTTTCGCGCGCTCGCAAGCGGTCATGACATCGCCACCGCGGTGAAGTGGGCGACTGCCGCGATGTCCAGCCCGCCGGTCCCGGTCGACAACGGTCGCCAGACCTACTGCGCCTGGTTCGCGATCGCCAACATCGACATGCAGCTCGACACCGCTCGGGGTCACCTTTTCGCGACTGCCGCGGTACACGCGCTCGACGCCGGTGCCAATGCGGCGCAGGCCCACAACGCGGGCGCGGCGGCGGCCGGGCTCAGAAGGCCGCCCCGCTAGCTTCGCAGGCGCGCTTCGCCGGTCGGATCGACTCTGTCGGCAAGCCGCTGCAGGAACCGCGCGAGACGTCCCGAGCGCGAATGTGAATGGTGGTACGGGCCGTACAGCTGTCGAAGCTCCTCGCGATGCTGCTCGATGTGGCGCGCGAAATCGTCCGGCATGAAGTTCGAGGGATCGATCGGGTTCATGCTGAGAACCTCCTTCAGCTGATTTCCAGGCGCCGCAGCGCCTCGTCGACTTCGATCTCGCCGCGCGCCACCTGCTCCATGAGCTCCACGCGCGTTGGCGATGGTGCGGCCGCGGGACGGTCGATGCCGATCTTGCCAAGCAGCGCGTCGAAGCGCGCCCTGGCCGTCGGGTAGCTGACGCCGAGATGGCGCTCGAGCTCCTTCATGTTTCCGCGGGAGGCCAGGAAGACACGCAGCACATCGCGGTCTTCGTTGGTCAGCACACAGAACTCGCAAGTCGCGAAGCCGCCCGAGAGCTCCGTGTCACATGCCGGACAGCTCAGCCGCGTCAACGTGAGCCGTTGGTCGCACACCGGGCAGTTGAGCGGAGGCCGGCGGTTGCGATCCGTGGAAGCCGTCAAGCAGACACCCGAACGTTGCCCATCGTGCAATCGACGTCCAGGCTGCCCGCGCCGGATCCGACCATGACCTGCTTGGCCGACTGGCCAAGGATCACCGGCTCAGCGCCCCCACTTTCGACAGAAACCCTGCCCATGGTGGTGCGGGCCGTGACCTTGACGCTCGATCCCCGTTCGAGGTTGATGGTGACATTGCCCATCTCACAGCGCACCTTCGATGCACCGCTGTCGAGGCGGCCGCTGGCGGACAGGTTGCCGGCCTGGATGGAAAGCTCCAGCGGCGACGTGAAGTCGGAGATCTTGCAGCTGCCGCCCAGCACATCGGCCGTGATGGCGCTGTGCACTCCCTCGACGCGCAGGGAGCCGGCGTTGACCTGCGCGGTGAGCGCCAGGTCGGGATTCATGCGCACCTTCAACTTGCGGCGCGCGGGGTCGATGGAGTTGACGAAGGTACGGCGGTCGCCGCGACCGAAGCTGAAGCTGTCGTTTTCGTCGAGCGGCCCCTGCTCGATGACGAGGGTGTCGCCATCCTGGCGAGCCCGGTGCGGCCCCTCGGCCACGGCGTAGGCGATGCTGGGATCGCCCACGATCTCGGCGCTCCCGATCACGCTGGCCACCTTCACCCGGCGGGCGGGGGCCGTCGCGGTGGCGGCGGGCGCTGGCGACTCAGACGGAGCACCAGACTCGAGGGACTCGAGCGAATCGAGGCGGGCGGCGCCCTCCTCAGGTGTGATCTTGCCGGTGGCGACCTGGTCCACGATTTCACGGCGCATGTCCTTCATGGCTCAAATTAGAAAGGATGACTTGCTAATTTGTCAAGTAACTCGGCCAAAATGGCAAAGGGGCACGCCGATTAAGCTGGTTCCCGCATGACCACACGGATCGGCGTCATCGCCGACACGCATTGCCCTGAGTTCCTACA
>VBHB01000029.1 GCA_005880315.1 Chloroflexota bacterium
GCCACCGAAGGGCCGCCCATGCCCGAGGAGATCGCCGACACCGGGACGCCGAGCAGGCTGCCTGTGAACGTGCGGTACTCGCGGTTGAACGCAACCTCGCGCGCCCCATCGAGATACTTGGCGATCGCCGGGGTGCGGCCGGGGTCGCCGGGCACGAGCACGTACTCTCCAACCTCGCCCTTGGCAAGGCCTACGTGGTACTTCTTCTCGCCCGTCACCGCCACCGGACCGAAAGTCTAATCGGCACGGGTAATGCCGTCCCTGTCCACCCGGGCGAGCACGTGGGGCGGGCGCTTGACTTCATGCGCGGATAGCTTCCACGCCTTCTGCAGTCGAGGCATCACGGATCGGGCCACCTCTTCGGTGCGCGCATGCACGACCGCCAGCGGCTCGCCTTTCTTGACCCTCGCGCCGACCGGCGCCTCGATCACGATGCCGGCCGCATGGTCGACCGAGTCTTCCTTTCTCCTGCGGCCGACGCCCAGCTCGAGACCGGCCAGTCCCACCTCGAGGGCGTCGATCGACTCCACGTAGCCCTCACCCGAAGACGGAATGGGCAGCTGCACCGGAGCAGCCGGCAAACCCCGCTCGAGGTTGCCGCCCTGGGCCGCCAGCATCTCCAGAAACTTCTTGCGGCCCGCGCCGGTGCGCAGGGCGTCGTCGGGGTCGGCCTCCACCTCGGCCAGCCAGCACATCTCCCGCGCCACGACCAGTGAGACCTGGACGAGCTCCTCGTCCCCTTTTCCGGCCAGCGCGTCCAGCGCCTCCTGCACCTCCAGCGCGTTGCCCACCGAGCGCCCGAGGGGGTTGTTCATCGCGGTGACGAGAGCGACCGTGCGGCGTCCCGCCCCCTCTCCCAGCAGCACCATCTCCGTGGCCAGCTCTTCGGCGGCGGCCACGTCGGGCATGAAAGCGCCGCGGCCGAACTTGACGTCGAGCACGATCGCATCGGCGCCGGCGGCGATCTTCTTGGACATCACGCTGGAGGCGATCAGCGGCACCGAGGGCACGGTGGCGGTCACATCGCGCAGCGCGTAGAGAGCCTTGTCGGCGGGCACCATGTGCGGTGACTGCGCGGCGACCGCAATCCCCACCTCGCGGACCTGGCGGATGAAGCGCTCGGGGTCGAGGTCGACGGTGAGGCCCGGCACTGACTCCAGCTTGTCGAGCGTCCCGCCCGTGTGCGCGAGCGCGCGGCCGCTGAGCTTGGGCACCTTCACGCCGCTCGCGGCCGCCAGCGGAGGACCGATCAGTGTCACCTTGTCGCCGACGCCGCCGGTGGAGTGCTTGTCGACCTTGGTGCCGGGAATCCCGCTGAGGTCGAGCACCTCGCCGCTGCGCACCATGGCCTGGGTGAGCGCCAGCGTCTCGGCGCGGGTCATGCCGCGGATGCAAACGGCCATGAGCCAGGCCGCCATCTGGTAGTCGGGGATGTCCTTTTTGAGATAGCCGGAGACCAGGAATTCGATCTCCTCGGGCGAGTGCTCGGCGCCGTCCCGCTTGCGACCGACGACCTCGAGCGCGTTCATCGCGCGCCTAGCTCTTCTTGTATGGCTTGCCGTCCGCGGCCGGTGCGACAGCTCGGCCGACCGCACCCGCGACCACGATGATCGTCAGCACGTAAGGAAGCATGCCGAGGATCTGGTAGGGGAAGTTCACACCCGAGATCTGCAGGCGGCCGCTGAAAGCGTCGGCGCCGGCGAACAGGAGCGAAGCGCCGAAGGCGCCGACCGGAGTCCACCGGCCGAAGATCATCGCGGCGAGGGCGATGAAACCGCGGCCGCCGGTCATGTTCGGGAGGAAGTTGCCGATCTGCTGGAGCGTGAAGTACGCGCCGCCGAGGCCGGCGAGCGCGCCGCTGAGGATGACATTGGAGTAGCGCACGAGGTAGACGTTGATGCCGGCCGTCTCGGCAGCCAGCGGGTGCTCGCCGCAGGCGCGCGTGCGAAGGCCGAACACCGTGTTGAACAAGACGAAGTGGACGATGGGTATCAGTGCGAGCGCGGCCAGGGTGATCACGCCGATGAAGGGCGCGTTGGGCAGAAACGTCAGGTGCAGCGCCGGCAGCACACCAGTGCCACCCAGTGACGAGTTCTGGATGTACGTCCGGTAAAAGGAGCCGGTGATGCCGACGGCCAGGATGTTGATGACGGTGCCGCTCACGATCTGGTCGACCAGGAACTGGATCGAGAGCAAGGCGTGTAGCGCTGCGATGAGCATCCCGGCGATGATCGCGACCAGGACTCCGAGCCAGAGGTTGTGCGTGGCCACGGCGGCCGCATAGCCGGCGAAGGCGCTGGTCAGCATGATGCCCTCGAGCGCGATGTTGACCACTCCCGACCGCTCGCTCATCACACCGCCCATCCCCGCCAGCACGAGCGGCGTGGCCGCGATGAGGGTCGCGACAACGAAGCCGGCGATGTCGAGATGGCCGAGGAAGTCCATCAGGTCTCTCGCGTCACCCCCGCCGTCTCGCGCTGAGTGATCTGGATGCCGCCGACCGGGACTTCGCGCAGGCGGAAGATCCATCGCACCATGACCGGAGCCGCGACGAACATGATCACGATCGCCTGCACGATCGAGATGAGGTCGGATGAGACCTGGGTCTGGAACTGCATGAAGGCGGCGCCGTTGCGCATCGCGCCGAAGAGAAACGCCGAAGGCAGGATGGCCCAGGGGTTGCTGCGCGCGAGCAGCGCAACTGCGATGGAGTCGAATCCGTAGCCGACCGAGAACGATGAGGGCATGTAGTGCGAGACGCCGAGGATCTCGTCGGCACCGGCAAGACCGGCCAGGGCGCCCGAGATGCCCATGGTGATGACGAGCGTCCAGGCCACCGAGATGCCCGCCGCGCGCGCTGCGCCCTGGCTGAAACCGACCATGCGGATACGGAAGCCGATCGTGGTCCGCTGGACCAGGAACCACACGATCGGCACCGCGAGCAGCGCCAGGATGAGTCCAAGGTGCAGCCGCGTGCCGCTGATGATGATGGGGAGCTGCGCACCGGGGTCGATGAAAGGAGTTCGCGGGGCTGTGGAGTGCTTATCCGACATCGGACCTTTGTTGATCAGGAAGTCGGTGAGCTGGAAGGCGATGTAATTGAGCATGATCGTGGTGATCACCTCGTGGGCTCCGAAGCGGGCCTTCAGAAGACCCGGAACCGCCGCCCAGATGAAGCCGCCGAGCATGCCGAAGGCGAGCGCAAGAGGGATCTGAACGATCCCCGGCACTCCGTGGAGACTGTTGCCGGCGAGAACCCCGAAGATGGCGCCGAGATAGAACTGTCCCTCAGCCCCGATGTTGAACAGACCGGCCCGGAAGCCAAGCGCGACCGCCAGGCCCAGGAAGATGTAGGGGATCATCGCCACCAGCGTCTCGGGAAAAGCCCTCGGATTCGTGAACGCACCTTGAAATAGAGCGGTGAAGGCGGCGATCGGATCCGAACCGGTGACCACGACCGCGAGTCCCGCGACGACGAAGCCCGAAGCAACCGAGATGACAGGGATGAAGACCGCCGCGAAAAGGCGCTGGCGCAAAGCGCGGCTCACAACTCAGGCGGCTCCGGCCATCAATAGACCGATGCGGTCTCGGTCAGCCTCCTTCTGGTCGAAAACGGCCACCACGCGGCCGCGGTAGACGACCGCCACGCGATCGGCAAGCGACAGCACCTCGTCGAGCTCCGACGACACCAAAAGGACGCCCATCCCGTTGTCGCGCTCTTCGACCAGCCGCCGGTGGATGAACTCGATCGATCCGACGTCGACGCCGCGGGTGGGCTGGCTGGCGAGAAGGACCTTGGGCTGCGTTCCGATCTCGCGCGCCACCACGAGCTTCTGCTGGTTGCCGCCGGAAAGAGATCCAGCCAGCTGTTCCGGACCTTCGGTGCGGATGTCGAACGTCTTGATGAGCTTGATCGCGTACTCGCGCACGGCATCGAAGGCACGGACGATGAAGCGCGCGAAGGGCGGGCGGTCGAATCGCGAAAGCACCAGGTTGTCGGCGACCGGAAGCTCGAGCACAATCCCCATGCGATGGCGGTCGGCCGGGATGAATCCAAGCCCGGCTTCGAGGGTGCTGTGCGTGCTGGCGTGGGTGATGTCGCGCTCGCCGAGCTTGATCTGGCCGGCCCTCGGCATGCGCAGGCCGACGATCGCTTCGACGAGCTCGTTCTGCCCGTTGCCCTCGACGCCGGCGATGCCCAGGATCTCCCCTGCACGCACCTCGAGGCTGACGTTGTCGACGGCGACCTGGTGGCGGTCGTCCTGGACGGTGAGGTCCTTCAGCGTGAGGAGAACCTGACCAGGCTTGGCCTCGGTTTTATCGACGCGCAGCAGGACGCTCCGGCCGACCATGAGGCGCGCCAGCTCGGCCTGGTTCGATTCCTTCGGGGTGGTGGTCGCCACCACCTTGCCGCGCCGCATGACCGTGATCTTGTCAGCGACCTCGATGACCTCGGCCAGCTTGTGCGTGATGAAGATGACCGCGGCGCCGTCCTTCACAAGCGCGTGGATGACGTCGAAGAGTCCCCTCACCTCCTGCGGGGTGAGCACGGCCGTCGGCTCGTCGAGGATCAAAAGCCGCGCACCCCTGTACAGGGCTTTCAGAATCTCGACCCGCTGCTGGATGCCGACCGATAGGTCCTGGACCTTCACGGCCGGGTCGACCTCGAGTCCGTACTTCTTCGAAAGCACCGCGACCTCTTGCTGCGCGTGGCGCACGTCGACCACGCCGGGTCCGGTTGCGATCTCGTGGCCGAGGATGATGTTCTCGGCAACCGTGAGCGGCGGGATGAGCATGAAGTGCTGATGAACCATCCCGATCCCGAGCTTGATCGCGTCCTGTGGGGAGCCGATGCGGACGGCCTTGCCGTCGAAAACGATCTCGCCCGAGTCAGCCCGAACGAGGCCGTAGACGACGTTCATGAGCGTCGATTTGCCGGCGCCGTTTTCCCCCAGCAACGCGTGGACCTGACCCCATTCGACGGTCAGGTCCACCTCGTCGTTGGCCCGGAGGCTGCCGAAGGTCTTGACGATCCCTCGCAGCTCCAGCGCTGCTGTCGTTATCCCGTATACCCCGTCTTCAAGCTCCCATCGGCGAGCTTCTTCAAAGCGTCGGCCACCATGGCCTTGACGTCGGCCGGCACCTGTGAGTCGTAAGTGTGGAACGGCGAGATGCCGACCCCTGCGTTTGTAGCGTCGAAGGTGAGCAGCCCACTCGAGGGCCAGGTGTTCTTGACCATGTCGGTGATGGCCGTCTTGACCGAGAAGGCGATGTGCTTCTCAGCACTGGTGACGAGGCACTTGTCGGCGTCCGGGTAGGACACGTACTGGTCGACGTCCACCCCTACGCAGAGCTTGTTGGCCTGCACGGCCGCGAGCAGCGCGCCGTTGCCCGTGTTGCCGCCGGCGCCGAAGACGATGTCAGCGCCCTGGCCGAACATCGCGGTCGCCTGCTGCTTGCCCCAGTCAGGGTCGTTGAACGACTTGGCGCCACTGGGCGGTTGGTAGACGCCGAGCGTCTTGATTGCTGCGTTGGCGTACTTGGCGCCGTTCTCATAGCCCACGCGGTACTTGTGCACCGGCGGGATGTCGAGCCCGTAAACGCCACCGATGGTGCCGCTCTTGGTCATCTTGCCGGCCACGATGCCGGCCAGGAACCCGGCCTGGTCCTCACGGAAAACAAGACCGGTGAGGTTCGCCGGCGGCTTGTCATAGGCGTAGTCGACGATGGCGAACTTGACGGTCGGGTTGGCCTTGGCCACGGCCAAGGTGTCGTCGCCGAGCAGGAAGCCGACAGTGACGACCATGTCGTACTTCTGGTCGATGAAGAGCTGCATGTTCTTCTGGTAGTCGGTGGGCTGGTTCGACTCGATGACCTTGGCCTTCACGCAAAGGCTCGAGTCGTTGACCGCGTCCTGAACGCCCTGCCAAGCATTGGCATTGAAGGACTTGTCCGAAAGCTTGCCGACGTCGGTTACAAGGCCGACGTTGAACGTCTTGGAGCAGCTGGTGCTGGTCGTAGGGGTGCTGCCACAGGCGACTCCGAGTATTGCTGTCGCCAGCAGCGCCGCCAGGGCACCCACGCCCTTGATCGATGTCATCCAATTTCCTCCCACAAACTCCGCGGTCATTCAGTCGAACGGGAGTCTAAGCCAACTCGCGGGGAGAGGCCACAACCAAGTTCAGCCTACTCCGGGGTTCGATCGATCGAATCCAGGAGCGCTTCCAGGCCGGCAATGCTCTCCAGCCGGTACCAGCCTTCGCGAGGCATTTTCTCGTCCGGTACCTGCTCGTGGTGCCACGTCAACGGGTATGGGATGTGGATGCCGCGGGCGCCGGCGGCGACGACCGGGACGATGTCCGAGCGGAGCGAGTTGCCGACCATCACGAACTCTTGGGGGTCGATCTGGCGCCGCCGCAGGACCGATCGGTAGGCCTCTTCGTTCTTCTCGCTCAGGATCTCGACCCCCGAGAACATCTCCGCCAGGCCGGAGCGAGCCAGCTTGCTCTCCTGGTCGAAGAGGTCGCCCTTGGTGATGAGAAGAAGCTCGTACCGGCCGTTCAGCCCTTGCAGCGCATCGACCACCCCATCGAGCAGCTCGGTCGGCTCGCCGAGCATCTTCTTACCCCAGCCCAGGATCACCTCGAGGTCGGCGGTGGGGATTCGGCCGCCCGTGACCTGGATCGCCGTCTCGAGCATCGAGAGGGTGAACGACTTCACGCCGTAGCCGTAGAGGTTGAGGTTGCGCATCTCGACGTCGGAGAGGTGCCTGTCGACGTCGGCATCGGGGACGTGGCGGCGTAGGAGATCGCGAAGGGCGGTCTGGGTCAGGTGGAAGCGCGTCTCGTTGTGCCAGAGCGTGTCGTCGCCGTCGAGTGCTAAGTATCTGATTGGCAAGTGAATCTCCCCACCCGGCGAGCTCGCTTCGCGAGCTGGCCGACCTCCC
>VBHB01000104.1 GCA_005880315.1 Chloroflexota bacterium
ACTTCGCCGCCAGCTCGTCGACGCCCAAGCCCGCCGTCACCGCGAAGGCGCCGATGTGGTCGCCGGCGGGCGCCACGAAATCGGCCAGCGAGAAATATGGCTTGTCGTCGCCGTGGTCGACCTGTTGGCGCAGCATCGGGAACCGCACGCCGCTGTCGAGGACCAGGTCGTCCCCTTCGGCGCGCGCCGGCCAGAAACCGTAGACGCCTTTCGCGCGCAGCCATTCCTTGGTCTGAATCTCGTCCAGCAACTCCTCCGCGTGGCTGAACAGCTCGCGGGCGGCGGCGCCCTGGGACGGGCTGTCGAGGATCGCCGGGAATTTGCCCTTCAGCTCCCAGGCGTGGAAGAAGAACGTCCAGTCGATGTACTCACGCAGCTCTGAGAGCTTCGGTTCGATCACCCGCGGCCCGGTGAAAGGTGGCGCCGGGAGCTCGCTGAAGTCGAGGCGCGCACGCTTCGAGCGCGCTTCCGCCAGCGTGAGGAGAGGCCGTTTCGAAGTGGTGTGCTGTGCGCGCAGCTTGTCTTGCAAGGCTCGGTTGTCGCGGTCGAACGTGACCCTGCGCTTGTCATCGAACAGGTCGGACACCACCCCGATCACGCGTGAGGCATCCAGCACGTGCACGGTCGAGCCGGTGTAAGCGGGCGCGATGCGCACGGCCGTGTGCTGCTTGGACGTGGTCGCGCCGCCGATCAGAAGAGGAATCGTGAATTGCCTGCGGGTCATCTCCTTGGCCACCGTCACCATCTCGTCGAGGGACGGCGTGATGAGTCCCGACAGCCCGACCGCGTCGGCGCCCAACTCCACCGCGACATCGAGGATCTTCTCCGCGGGCACCATCACGCCGAGGTCGTGGACCTCATAGTTGTTGCAGCCGAGCACGACTCCGACGATGTTCTTGCCGATGTCGTGCACGTCGCCCTTGACCGTCGCTAGCACCAGCTTGCCGCGCACCTGCGAGCTCCCTGAGGCCTCCTTTTCGGCCTGCATGAACGGCTCTAGGTAGGCGACCGCGCGCTTCATGGCGCGTGCGCTCTTGACGACCTGCGGCAGGAACATCTTGCCCGCCCCGAACAAGTCGCCGACCACCTTCATGCCATCCATCAGCGGCCCTTCGATCACCATCAGAGGCTTGGGGTATTTCTGGCGCGCCTCCTCCGCATCGGCCTCGATGTACGCGACCTCGCCGTGCAGGACGGCGTAGGCGAGGCGGTCTTCGACAGGTTTCTCCCGCCAGGAAAGGTCGACCTCGCGCTTCGTCCCCGCGCCCGAGACCGATTTCGCGAACTCCACCAGGCGCTCGGTCGCGTCGGGGCGCCGGTCGAAGATCACATCTTCGACGAGCTCGAGGAGGTCCTTCGGGATGTCCTCGTAGACGGCCAGCTGGCCCGCGTTGACGATGCCCATATCCAGCCCGGCACGGATCGCGTGATAGAGAAACGCGGAGTGCATCGCCTCGCGCACGCGGTCGTTGCCGCGAAAAGAGAACGACAGGTTGGACACGCCACCTGAGATGCGCACGCCTGGACATCGCTTCTTGATCTCCGACGTGGCCTCGATGAACGCCTTGGCGTAGCCGGCGTGCTCTTCGATCCCGGTCGCGATGGCGAGGATGTTGGGGTCGAAGATGATGTCGTCGGGGTGATATCCGGCCTTTTCGATGAGCAGCTTGTACGCGCGCTCGCAGATGCCGACCTTGCGCTCCAGCGTGTCTGCCTGGCCCTTCTCGTCGAAGGCCATCACCACGACCGCGGCGCCATATTCGCGAACCAGCCGCGCCTTCTCCAGAAAGGCCTCTTCGCCCTCCTTGAGGCTGATCGAGTTGCAGACGCCCTTGCCCTGCAGGCACTTCAGTCCCGCCTCGAGCACGGTCCACTTGGAGCTGTCCACCATGATCGGGATGCGCGCAATCTCCGGCTCTGTCGCAATGAGATTGAGGAAGCGCGTCATCGCCTCCTCGGAGTCGAGAAGGTCGGCGTCCATGTTCACGTCGAGCAGGTTGGCCCCACCGCGCACCTGGTCGAGGGCCACCTGTACTGCGCCGGTGAAGTCGCCTGACTCGATCAGGCGCCGGAATCTCAATGAACCGGTGACGTTGGTGCGCTCGCCGATGACGACGAATCGCGTGTCGGGCCCGATCTCGAACGGCTCGAGGCCGCTGAACTTGGCTCGCCCGACGCGCTCCGGCACCTTGCGCGGCGGGATGCCGGCCAGCGCCTTGCGAATCTGCCGGATGTGGTCGGGGGTCGTGCCGCAGCAACCGCCCGCGGCGTTCAGGAATCCGCTGGTCGCGAACTCTCGAAGCAGGCGGCTCGTGATCGGCGGATCCTCGTCAAAACCACCGAACGAGTTCGGGAGCCCTGCATTCGGGTAGCACGTGACGTAGACATTCGCGACGCGCGACAGCGCCTCGATGTAGGGCCGCATCTCGGTCGCGCCCAGCGAGCAATTGATTCCGGCAGCAAACGGGTCGGCATGCTCGATCGAGTTCCAAAAGGCCTCGACCGTCTGCCCGGAAAGGTTGCGGCCGCTGCGATCGACGATGGTGACCGAGATGAACAGGGGCAGCTCCGGGGCCACCTCCTTGACGGCCGCGATCGCGGCTTTCGAGTTGAGGGTGTCGAAAATCGTTTCGATGAGGAGGAAGTCCACGCCCCCGTCGCGCAGCGCCCGCGCCGCCACGGCGTAGCCGTCACGCAGCTCGTCGAAAGTGATGTCGCGGTAGGAGGGATCCTCGACTTTAGGCGAGAGGGACAGCGTGACGTTCGTCGGGCCCAGTGAACCGGCTACGAACCTGTTCTCGTACTTGTCGACGGCTTCGCGCGCCAGCCGGGCCCCCTCGAAGTTGATCTCGTACGTCAGGTCCTCGAGCCCGTAGTCGGCCTGTGAGATCGGAGTTGCGGTGAATGTGTTGGTCGTGATGAGGTCGGCGCCCGCCTCGAGGTACTCACGGTGGATGCGGGTGACGACGTCGGGCCTCGAGAGGTTGAGGATGTCCACGTTGTTCTTGAGCAGCTTGGGATGATCCCGGAAGCGTTCGCCGCGCCAGTCCTCCTCGTTCAAGCCCTGCTTCTGGAGGAGCACGCCGATCGAACCGTCGAAGATCACGATCCGCTGCCTGAACAGCTGGTCGAGACGCTCGCGGTTGGAAGCCCGGGCCGTGGCAGCAGTGGCCATGTGGACCCTTAAGAGTACCGAGGGAGGGTGGAGTTAGTCTCCGGCCGGGCTCCAGACCGCGCTAAGTGAACCGCCAGCCTGCATCGGCATCGATGGGGGCGGCGCCGATCGGGCGCGTGGAGCCGTCTTCGAGCTTTGGCACGACGGCTACCTCAAGTGATGGCAAGGAGCCACCAGACAGCGACGCCCTGATCGACGATCGGCGGCGTCCCTTCGACCTCGGTCACGAAGGCGACGATCGCGTCGTGACCCGGCGAGGGCCCGGCCAATATGGCCGTGACTTCCGACTGCTTCAGGTCGGCGGTGAACCTGGCTCTCACATCTGGTGTCGGCGTGGCGCTCTTGCCGGCCTCTAAGTCGTCGAGCACGGACTTGAGGAATGACGGGTGTGGGCCGAGATACGGTCCAGGTGTGAAGGCGTCTCCCTCGATCATCCGGAACCGGTAGCGGGCCGTGGCCTGCCAGTACATCGCGTCGGTCGACTCCTTGCTCGAAAAAGGAGTGATCAGCACGACTGCACCTGGCGCGATCTTCCCCACGTCCCCGCCCGGCCGGAAGAAAGCGGGTACAGCCGCCGGCTGGCTGGGGTATGGCACCCACGGCACGATCGCCGTGAGGCTGGCAACCACCGCCACGCCGGTCGCGATGCGCCATGGCCGCGTCGCTTGGAGCGCGATGGCGACAGCCGCGCCGGCGATGAGGCCGATGCCGAGAAACGCGATAACCATCAGACGCGCCGGCAGCGCGCTGCCCATGAGCGGCAGCCACGCGACCACCGCCCACGGCAGCGGTACCTGCGTCACGTTGCCATCGACATGCAGGTGCGGCCCTAGCGATAGCACGACCGCGACGATCGTGGTGGCCGCGGTCCATCGAACCCACGCCTGGCCGCGGCCGGCGAGGACGCCGGCAACGAAAAGGACGAGAAGCGGCAGGCCGACGTAGGCGCCGTTCTCGGCGATGTTGCCGGTGAAGTGGATCAGCTGCCGTGGCGACACGAAGGCGAGCAGGTCGCTGACGTACACATCCGGCTGCTGCACGCTGCCGTACACGCGCTGGCGGCCCAGGAACTGGAAGGCGAGCGGATAGGCGGCGATGATCGCGAAAACGATCACCGCGACGCCGGCCGCTTTGCCCGCGTGAGGCCACGCGGCCCTGGCCTCGCCACGGCGCATGAGCGTCAGCAGGGCCACGCCAACAAGGGCGATCAACAGGGTCATCGCGAGCATCTCCTCGCCGGTGAGCAGCTGGAGCCCGGCTGCAAGCCCGGCCAGCGCGCCCGCGACCACGGGATGCATCCGCCTGCGCACCAGGATCTCGTGCCCGAGTAGGAGGGCTACCGGCGGGAAGAGCGCCACCACCACATGCGGATGTCCTAGCGCCTGCGCGATCAGCGCGGGGCTGAATCCGTAGACGAGCCCTGCCAGGAAGCACGCGATCGGGCGGTCGAGGAAGCGGCGCGCCGCGAGATATGCGCACCACGCGGAGAGCGCGATGCCGGCGGTGATGAGCAGGTTGTAGGCGACCACAGGGCCAAAAAGAGCAGTGACCGGCCACAGCACCACGGCCGGAAAGATCATCGACGTGTTCCACATCAGGTTCACGCCGGCGGGATATGAGAGGAAGTCCGTGAACAACGGGTTATGGCCCTGCCCCAGCTCGTGGGGGATCCAGCCCAGGTACCAGATGAAGAGCTGGGGATCTTTGGGGCTCCCGATCCACGACCCGGCGGGGTCGACCCACGTTCGCGAGAACAGGGCCACCGCCAGCACCGTGTAGGCGAGAAGCGCAACCCACGCGGCTGGAAGGCGCCTCCACGTCACCTGACGGATTTTCGGTGGTCTGGGCAACGAGGGGCTTGACACCGCCTGAGGCATATGCATACTTAGCATGCATACTGTGTATGTAAAGAGGGGACTTGTCCCTTAAGTACGGCGTGATGGGGCTCCTGGCGGAGGAGCCGCTGCACGGCTATGAGGTGAAGAACCGGTTTGAGGCGATGCTGGGTGGGACCTGGGAAGTCAATATCGGCCAGGTCTACACGACCCTTCAGCGGCTCGAGCGCGATGGGCTGGCGCAGCCGGTGGGCGAGCGGGGGGACCGCGGCAAGCTGCTGTACAAGCTCTCGTCCGCCGGCCACAGGGCGCTTGACGAGTGGCTCGCCCAACCCGACTCCGGGCCCCAGCAGCTCCATGAGGACATCTACGTGAAGCTGCTCCTGGCCACCCGGCTTGCCAACGGCGAGCTCGGTCCGCTGCTCGCCCGCCAGAAGCGCGCGTACCTGCAGCGACTTCGAGACCTCAACCAGCTGGAAGACCGGGCTCGACGCGACGGACGGAACGACCTGGCGCGCCTCGTGCGAGGCGCCTTACTTCATACGGAGGCTGATTTGAAATGGGTGGACGAGCTAACGGCAGACGCGCATGGTGGGAAGACGGAATGAGCGAGATCGTTCGCGTGAGCGACCTCACGAAGGCCTACCAGGGCGGGGTCACGGGAGCCTTGAACGGCATCTCCCTGGCCATCGAAGCAGGCGAGTTCACGGCCATCATGGGACCCTCCGGCAGCGGCAAGTCCACGCTGCTCAACCTCATCGCCGGCCTCGACCGGCCCACAGGCGGCAGCGTGACGGTAGCCGGCACCGACCTCGGTCGCCTCGGCGAAAGCGGCCTGGCGCGGTTCCGCCGCGATCACATCGGGTTCGTCTTCCAGTTCTTCCACCTGCTGCCCAACCTGACTGCTCTGGAAAACGTCCTCATCCCGGCACAGCTCAAGAGCACGACGAGTGCGGAAGCGGCGGGGCGAAAGCTCCTCGAGCAGCTGGGCATTAAAGAGATGGCCGATCGGTATCCGGCCAAACTCAGCGGCGGTCAGCAGCAGCGGGTCGCGATCGCGCGTGCCCTCATCAACAACCCCGCGCTGCTCCTCGCCGACGAGCCAACCGGAGCGCTCGACACCGCCAGTGGTGAGCAGGTGATGAGCTTGCTCGCCGAGCTGCACCGGCAGGGTCAGACGATCGTGCTGGTCACCCACGACGCGAAGCTGGCCACGCGCCATGCCGCGCGTGTCGTCAGCATCGTGGACGGTCGAGTGGTCGATGACGCGCGCCTGGAGACCACCGAGCGGGCGGCTGCCGACGTGATTCGCGTCCGCAGCGAGGAGATGACGCGATGACGGCGGTGATCGTCAAGGCGCTCGCGGATCTTCGCCGCCGGCGGCTGCAAGCCGCGGTCATCTTTCTGACCGTGCTCCTTTCGATGTCGGCGGGAACGATGGCTGTGACGCTGATGTCGCAGACCCGCGACCCTTACCAGGCCGCCTTCGACATTCAGAAAGGCGCGCACCTGCAGGTCGCGTACAAGGCGGGCACCGACCCTCAGCTCCTTTCGGGGACGCCCGGGACGATCGGCGCTTCAGCGTCTGGCGGTCCCTACCAAGTGACCAGCATCCAGCTCAAGTTCGGAGACCGGAAATTCTTCGTCGATGCGGTCGGCCGAGACAACCCGCGCGGTGATGTCGAGGTGCTGAACATCACGTCGGGGCGATGGCCGCAAGCCAACGATGAGATCGCTTTGACCCGCTCGTTCTCGGAGCTCAACCACATCTCGGTCGGCGACCGGTTGAAGGTCACAAGCGTGGCGCAAACGCCTTTGCTGACCGTCGTCGGTCAGGTGGTCGACATCGATGAGGGCAGCTCGGACCTCAGCAGCCAGCGTGCGTGGGTGCTCCCGGCGGCCGTGACTGCGTTGACATCTCCCGATTCCGCCTATTACCTGATGGACTATCGGTTCGCAAGCGACCCGACCAACGCCCAGCTTCAGGACTCGATCAATCGGCTGCGAGCGGGCCTTCCGGCGGGAAGCATCACCGGTTCCCTGAACTACATCCTCATCCGGAACATCTTCAACATCACCAACCAGATCCTCACGGACGTGCTGAGCGCGTTCAGCGTTTTCGCCCTGGCGGCAACCGTCGCAATCGTCGCCACGTTGGTGACGGGCATCGTGATCTCGGCTTACCGCGAGATCGGAATCATGAAAGCGATCGGATTCATGCCTGCCGAGGTCGTCGGCGTTTTTGCGCTGCAGATCGTCATCCCCGCGCTCGCGGCGTGCTTGGTGGGCATCCCGCTTGGCACGATCGTGAGCCAGCCTCTCCTTGCCAACAGCTCCCATGCGCTCGGGCTCTCGTACAGCCCCACCTTCTCGATCGGGCTGGATCTCGTGCTGCTTGCGGGCGGGGTGCTGGTGGTCGCCGCCGCCGCGACGATGCCGGCTCTGCGCGCCGGCCTGTTGAAGCCGATCGCCGCGATTGCCAAGGCTTCCGCGCCTCGCGGCGCCACGGGCCGCGTACTGCGAAAGTCCGCCGCACGCGCGCACCTGTCCAGGCCGCTCGTGCTCGGCATCGGCGATGCGTTTGCGCGTCCTCTGCGCGCCATTCTGACTCTGGTCACCGTGCTTCTCGGCGTGGCGACCGTGGTGGTGGCGATCGGGCTGCCGCGGAGCTTCGAGCTGATCAACAACAGCGAGACGGGTGCAGGGCAGTACCAGGTCGTGGTGACCCGCACGAGCGGCTACTCCGATTCAGACGTGATGCGAGTCCTGAACGCGCAGCCCGAGACTGCGCGCGTGGTCGCGGTCGCCGGCCAGAACGTGGCCGTCCCAGGCGTAACCGATCCGGTCAATACGCGCCTTTTCCGTGGCGACTCGAGCCGGATCGGCTACATGGTCATCGCCGGGCGTTGGTTCTCAGCGCCGGGCGAGGTGCTCGCGCCGGCGGCGTTGCTTCGCGATGCACGTCTCAAGATCGGCGACACCTTCACCGGGGTCGCCAGCGGCCAGCCTCTGCAGCTCCACGTCGTCGGTGAGATTTACGACATCAGCAACCTCGGCCACTCCTTGTTCATGGACCTGGCCACGATGACCTCTGTCACGCCGGCCGTGGAGCCTTTCCAGTACGACGTGACCCTTGCTCCTGGCGCTGACCTCGCGTCCTACGTGCGTCGCGTCGCGGCCACGCAGCCCGACCTGATCGACGTGCACGCGAGCGATACGTCGATCATCACACCTGTCAAGATCATCGACCTCGTCCTGCTGATTCTCGCCGCGGTGCTGGCGCTGATCGGAGTCGGTGGCGTGTTCAACACCCTGCTGCTCAACACTCGCGAGCGGATTCGTGACACCGCGACGCTGAAAGCATTGGGCATGAGCCCGCGACAGGTGATCGCGATGGTGGCGGCTTCGGCTGCACTGCTTGCCCTGGTCGGTGGGCTGATGGCGATGCCGGCAGGTCTCGCTCTTCATCACGTGCTGAACGATGTGATCAGCAGCTCGGCGGGCAACGACACCCCGCCGGGCGCGTACGCGGTGTTCAATCCGGTGGAGCTGGTGCTGATCCCGTTGCTGGGCGTGGCGGTCGCGGTGGTGGCGGCGCTCATCCCCGGCCGCTGGGCCGCGCGGACCAACGTGGTCGAGGTCCTGCACGCCGAATGAGCAGACAATTGCGACGCGCAGTCTGCAGGTAGACCAGAGAGGTAAGCACCAATGGTGAGCACCTACCCGGTGCAGTTCGATGTCGACTATCCGGCCCGACCCCTCAACCGGCTCACGACGGCGTTCCGCATATTCCTGGCCATCCCGATCCTCATCGTCCTGGGCCTCCTGCCGAGCGAGACGCTCCACAGCAGCGACCGGACGCACATGTACGAGACGGCGATCGGCGGCGGGTTGGTGTTCCTATCGCTGGTGCTGATGCTCGTTTTCCGCCAGAAGTACCCGCGCTGGTGGTTCGACTGGAACCTGAACTTCCTTCGGTTCTCCTACCGCATCTCGGCCTACGTGTTCTTGCTCGACGACCGCTATCCATCGACCGACGAGGAGCAGGCCGTCCACCTCGAATTCCCTTACCCGGACGCCGGTCAATTGAACCGCTGGCTGCCACTGGTCAAATGGCTGCTTGCCATCCCGCACTACATCGTTCTGTTCTTCCTGGCTATAGGCGCCGTGGTGGCGGCGATCATCGCCTGGTTCGCGATTCTTTTCACGGGCACGTATCCACGGGGCCTATTCGACTACGTGGTCGGTGTTTTTCGATGGAGCAACCGCGTAACGGGTTACGCCTTCGCGCTGGTGACCGACCAGTACCCGCCGTTCAGCCTCCGCTGACGCGCTACTCGACCACCCGGCGGCCACCGCGCTTTACGGTCGGCGAGTCGATCGGCGCAGCTTCCATCGCTCCCTTCGAGAGGAGGATCTGGCGCGCAGCCTCGCGGCGGTCGGGTTCGGTGTCGACGCTCACGAGGTAGCGGCCCGACTGCACCTCCTGCTCATAGAAAAGCGCACGTTCATGGGACCCGGACATGCTGAGGAGGAGGCCCGCAAGGCCGCCCGTGGCGCCGAGCGCCATCGCCAGCATGAAGGGCACGAAAAGCCCGCCGTGCACGAAAGTGTGCGAGCCGGGGATGATCCCGGCGGCGATCACGCCGAGCACCACGCCGAGAATCGTGCCGCCGATGCAGCCGATCGCGACGCCACGGGCGGCATTGCCGCCGAAGTCAGGCAACTCTGGTTCGCGCGGGCCGCGCATCTCGATTTTCGAGGAGTCGAAGTTGGCCGATTTCAGGGCGCTTACCGCCGAATCGGCCTGCTCTTGGTCCTTGAACAGGGCCGCGATCGTATCGGGCATGGAAGTGGCCTCCTGAGTTAAAACGCCCAGGTCGGCCCGGCCTACCGCCTCGAGATCAGCACTCTCCCGCCGAAGCTGTGTACGCGATTCCAGTCTGAGGTTGCGGGTAATGCGTGCAATCGAGATTACGCAAATTCACAACCGGCACCTCCCAGATCGGCCCGGGGCCGTCCGGATCGATCACGGTGGCGCCGCCTGAGCTGATGAAAGCGAGCACCTGCGCCTGGCCCTGATCGCGCCCGAACAGGCGTGGATCGAGCAAGAAGCCATGCGGATCGCTCCCCGCGGTCGGGGTCTTGTCGTTTCGGTAATAGCTCACCAGGTCGAAGACACGGCCGGCGCGATACAGCTCACCGGCGGTCGGGTTGGGTACGGTGTGATCGCCGAACGCCGACTGCCAGATCACATGCTTGATGGGCGCCCCGGCCGGCGGTCGAAGCCTGATCAATGGCGCGAACGCGACCGGGTCGCCCGCGCGTTCTTGCCAGTCAGCGTGGTCGAAATACTTCTGGATGGTCGTCGCGCCGGGATAAGGGTTGGTCACCGCCGGATCGAGACGCAGCGGCATCGACTCGGTGAATCCGTTGAGGCCCGGGCCGCCGTTGAGCAGCGTGGGGCGGCTGACGCGCAGCTGGTCCGAGAGAAGGTTCCGGAAGCCCGAGAGGCGCGCGATCTCGACGATGGGGCCGCCGCCGACGTTGAGAACTCCGACGCTCAGATGCGTGTCCGTCGCCATGACCATCGTGCCGTAGATGGCGCCGAAGCTCTGCCCGTAGTAGGCGAGCACATGCTTCTGCAGCGTCACGGTGCCGTCGCCGAGCAAGTCGATGCCGTGCTCCACCAATCGCACCATCGTCATCACGTTGACGGCGGTCTGAATGAGACCGTCGCGAAGCCCGACGGTTGCATATCGTGAAGGCGTATCGGCGATGACGTTGCCGTTGGCGTCGACCGTCTTGTGATCGGTTGGGCCGACACCCTCGCTGGCGGTGATGTCGCCATCACCATCCAGGTCCGCTCCCTGGCCAAACCCGGAGAACGTCGTTGTGATCGCGCCCTGGTGGACGACGGTCACGCTGGCCGGGCCGAACGAGTGGCCGGCTGGGTCCGTGGCCATGGTCGCGATGCCCTTGGTCGCGTTCAGGTCGGCGGCCAGGAAGAGGTCGTATTTGCTGCGCGTGAAGCCGGGGCCGAATATCGCCACCGGCCAGCCGCCGGCTGGCGCTGTGCCGGCCGGGACGATGAGGGTGAAGCCCACACGCTGAGCGCCGATGGGGCTCGGAGTCTGGGTCGTGGGCACGTGAGGGATCACGGCGTCGGAGTACGTCTGGTAGCGCGGCACCAGGAAGCTGCCGAACGCGTAGTAGCCAACGCCCGTTACCGCGGAGTTGGGAACCAGCGAGAACGACAGAGGCTTGGTGCGATCGGCGTAGACCTGGTCACCACGCTCGATCTCGGTGACGGTCGCGGCCGGAAACACGTCGCGCACACCGCTTTGCACAAAGGTCGCGCCGCGATCGGTGATGCCGGCTTTTCCGTATGCATCGCCGCTGTCGAGTGACGCGCGCAGCTTGGCAAGCTCAGGAGTCGCGGTCTCGGTTGTGAACGTGCTGCTGCACGCGCCTGTGCACGCGATGACCGAGCGGCCGCTCGTGTCTTTGATTCCAGACGTGACGACCACCGAGTAGTTGGTCGCTTCACGCAAAAAATCGGAGGGCTCGCCCGCGAGCACGTTGGTGTTCGGATCCCACACCAGCTGCGTGATCGGCGTGGTGAAGCCGTTGGGTCCGGTCACATAGAAGTCCGATCCGGTCACTGTCGTAACGTCGATCGGTCCGGTGAATGGGACCGTCACGCGCGGCCGCAGGTCGAAGCCGTCTTGAAGGTTTAGCAAGGTGAGGTCGTCGCAGACCGAGCTGTTGGTCGCGTCACATACCGGCGCGGGCAGGTTGATGCGGATTCCAGTCAGCTGCGAGGAGTCGGCGACGGTGAAAGAGTTGCTCGGCATGATGCGTGTGTCGGGTGTCGAACCCGTGAGCACCTGGACGCGAGCTGCGGCGGAAGCGGTCGTGGGTATCAATGATGCGAAGAGCAAGGCCACCAGCAGGATTCGAGGCTTCACATCGGCCCTCCTGAAGCAGGCACGCGCTCACGCGCTGCGCAATTCTTCAGGGAACGCGCAAGCGAAGTCGAATACCTTTGCTCGGACTTCTGGTTAGTGCGGTTCGGGCGCTAGAGACCGGCCTGCAGGCGTGCCTTCCGGCCCATCTTGCGCATCCTTTCCATGCGCCTGCGCAGGTCTTTGCGGCGCCTCTCGCCGAGCTCGGGATCGAAGTAGTAGGTCGCGGCAGCAGCGGCGCCCATCCACATGAGCAGCCGGGTCAGCCTGAATTTCATCATCCCAGTAGGAAACGGCCTGATCTGATCTCACTACCCGATTCGGATCGGGTCATGGGGGCGGGTGTTGGCGTTACTCACATGGAGGTGACGCATGGACCTGACCACCCTGGTCATCGACGTCGTGATCTTTCTCGTCGTCGTGGCCATCCTCTTCTCGATAGGGAGAGCATGGCGCGCGCGGCCGGCTCGATCCCGTCTCGTTCCGCTACGGCCGGAGGCGCGCAGTCGCTACGCCGACTCGTGGAACCGTATCGAGAAGCGCTTTATGGACGCGCCTGAAGAAGCCGTCACAGAAGCCGACTCATTGATCACCGCGATGCTTGGCGAACGCGGCCATCCGCTCGGCGGCGATCGTCTGCCGCGCCAGTTGCATTCAGCGCGACGGAAGCTGGCGGAGGGACAGAAGCGGCATCGCACAGAAGACCTGCGGCTGGCGCTGCTGGACTATCGCGCGGTGTTCTCGCAGGTGATCGGTCCCGAGGTGCGCGAGCCGGTGGCCGAAGGCCGGCGCGAAACCGCCTAGGCAGGACCCGTGCCGTTCTGGAAGGCAACCGCGAGTCGGTAGATGCCCCACGCATAACGCTGCTCGTCGGGGGTCAGATATCGCCAAGGTCTGACCGCTCCGCCGCCGGCGTAATAGGCGACCAGGGTGCTGACGAGATCGCCTCGGTACCGATCGAGGTTGTTGCGGATGATCGCGGTTCCCATGTCGATGTTGTCGGCGGCGTCGTGAAGGTTGACGCTGCGATGCAGAAGCGCCGGCCCGTCGGCTGCGGCTGTCGCGGGCATCACCTGCATGATGCCGACGGCGCCTGCGGAGGATATGGCGGACTCGTTCCACCCGCTTTCCCACCATGCAAGCCCCATCACCAGGGCCGGATTGACGCCGTGCTTGACCCCAGCCTTGTAGAGCATCGCTTTGATCGCCTGGCGGTCGGCGACCGGGGCGGGTGATGCAGACGGCGACGGGAGTGGCAAGGTGTCGCCCGCGGCAACCGCCTGGTCGAGGGGCGGCGGCGGATAGTCCGGGAACTGGGTCCCGCCAGCATCCCGATAGGTGCATCCGATCGCGGTCGACAGCGCCAGGAATGCGCCAGCGCAGGCCAGCATTCGGGCGGCGGGAGTGCGGCCCATATGAACTTGAACGCACAGCCTCAGCCTTCGATGAAGGTCTTCGCCGTCTCCTGAATACGACCGGGAGCTTGCGTGGACTGGTAGATGTAGACCACGACGCCGATCGCCAGCCAGGCCAGCACGATCCACGGCGCCGCGTTGGCCGGAGCCGCAAGCGCGGTGATGCCGAGGCCGGCGAAGTCGATTCCGAAAGCCGCCAACAGAACCGGGATGAAGATCAGCGTGCCCAGAATCGGCACGACGACGTTGAGGATCGGATTGAGCTCGTCGCGGTGCTCGCGCATGTAGAAGACGAGATTGCTCACGTTGGTGAGGATGTAGATGACGACGATGATGAGGGTGGCGACCGTGCCCAGCAGGGCGAAGGCGTTCAGTGGCCCGTTTAGCGCGAAACCCAGGATGAGGGCGATCGCGATTCCAAGCGCGCCCTGAACGTGCACTGCGACGTAAGGCGTTTTGAAACGCGGATGCACTCGCGCCAGGGCGGCCGGGAGGAGGCCGACACGGCCCAGCGCGAAGCCGACCCTGGTCGCGGCGTTGGCACCCGCGTTGGAGTTGGCAAAGGCGCTGTTGATGATTGCGAGCAGAACGAGGATCGAGAAGGGTCCCCATACCTTCGAGGCGAGGCCGTCCCATGGATCGCCGCCATTGAAGACGAAGAAGCCGTTCTTCTGATCGGCCGCGACACTGGGACCGAAGTAGACGATCGCGGCGTAGTAACAGACGAGATAGAAGAGTCCGATCAGCACGCATGAAAGGATCACCGCCTTCGGCAGCGTGCGGCGCGGGTCCTTCGTCTCCTCAGCCAGCGGCACCGAAGCCTCGAAGCCGATGAACGCCAGCACGGTGTAGACCATGCCGGCGAAAACGGAGCCCAACCCGTTGGAGTTGCCGGTGCTGGGGCTGAAGACGCTGAGCGTGTTGTGGGATCCGGCGGCGATGATCAGCGTGATGGCGAGTGCCAAGAAGACGACGATCTCGAAAGCGCCGAGGATCACGCCCGCTTCAGTGGAGATGCGTACGCCTCGGTAGACGAGCGCCCAAACGCCGATTCCCGCCGCGGCCGCAAAGGGCGCCCACAGCCAGGTCGGGGTGTTGAAGTGGTTGGTCAGGAAGACGCCGATCACGTTTCCGAAGATCAGATAGAGGAGCGGAGCGACGATCGGCTCCGCCAGCATGAATCCCCAAGCGACGAAAAATCCGGCGGTGGGGTGAAGGCCACGCGCGCTGTAGGTGTAGAGGCCGCCCGCCGACGGCAGGTGCTTCGCCAGCTGCCCGATGCTAATGGCGACCAAAAGGCACGCGACGAGCGCCAGAAGCACGGCCAGCGGCGTGGCGCCGCCGGCATAAGTGACCGCGAAGATGATCGAAAAGGCGACGGCCGCGGCCGGTGCCATGTGGGTGATCGACTGGAAGAGGACCGGGGCGAGGCCGATCGCGTCCTTTTGAAGAGTGCCCGCCTGCTGAGAACCACTGGCCATGTGTCCCCCCTTCTGTGGCGGCTGACGAAATTCAGGGAATCGTAAGTGGAGTTTGGCCGGCATGGCGAGTCAAATAATCTGTCTCAAATGGTCACGGTGGCCGACGTGCGGCGGTTTGCCTTGACTCTGCCGAGGACGACCGAGGCGCTGGTGCACGGTCGGGTGAAGTTCCGCGTCGGCCAGATCGTGTATGTGTCTTTCTCCCGCGACGAGGCCGTTATGGGTTTCGGGTTCCCGAAGGAACAGCGCGATTGGCTGATCGGCGGCTCGCCGGACAAGTTCATGCAACCCGAAAAGTCCGACCTCCGCTACCACTGGGTGCTCGTCCGGATGGCGGCAATCGACGAGACGGAGATGCGCGAGCTGGTGCTGGATGCGTGGCGGATGGTGGTCCCCAAACGCGTCGCGTCGGCATACGAAGAGAATGCCCAGGGCTAGAAATTGGTGGATCCGAGGGGATTCGAACCCCTTACCTCTTGAGTGCGATTCAAGCGCTCTCCCAATTGAGCTACGGACCCCCGTGTTCAAGTAGCTGAGGGAAAGGCCAGTATAGCCTGGCTCGAAATCGCCTTCCGAAGCCGAAACAATCGCCCGGCGGCGGGCGATTCCTATACTCGCGACATGTCGTTCCTGTTCAAGACCAAGCGCCTGCCGGATGGGGTCGATCCAGCTCGCGTCCCCCCCGGCCAGACCCTCACCGCCCCCGATCGCTGGCCGCTGCTCCACTTCGGCCCGGTGCCGGAAACCGACATTGCAACCTGGGATTTCAAGGTGTTCGGTGCTGTCGAAAACCCTCTTACCCTCGACTACGGCGAGGTCCGTGCCCTGCCCTCCAAAGACGTCGTCGCCGACATTCACTGCGTGACCGGATGGAGCCGCCTTGGGGATACCTGGACCGGCGTGCCGATCCGCGAAATTCTCGACCGCGTCAAGCCAAAGCCCGGGGCGAAGTACGTCATGGCGCACTGCGAACATGGGTACACGACGTCGGTACCGCTGGACGTCCTCGATGCCGAGCAGAACCTCCTCTGCTATGCCTGGAACGGGCAAGACCTGACGCCGGACCATGGTTGGCCGCTCCGGCTCTTTGTGCCATCGAAGTACTTCTGGAAATCGGCGAAGTGGTTGCGCGGGCTAGAGTTCATGGAACGCAACCGGCTTGGTTTCTGGGAGCAGCGTGGATACCACGATGAAGCAGATCCCTGGAAGGAGACACGCTACTGGTAGTCGTGGAGCCTCCGCTGGGCCGCCCCTAGTCACTTTCACGTCCGATTTCGGCTCAGGTTCCCCCCTCGTCGCGGCGATGAAGGCCGTGGTCCTGGCCGGATGCCCACACGCCACGCTCGTTGACGTCAGCCACGAGGTACCCCGATTCGACGTCTTCGCGGGCGCCTTCATGCTCTTTGCCGGCACGAGGCATTTCGGCGCCGGGTCGGTCCACCTGGCCGTGGTCGACCCCGGGGTTGGCAGCTCGCGCAGGCGCTTGGCGATTCGAGCCGGCGGGCGATTTTACATTGGCCCGGACAATGGCCTGTTCGCGATCGTCATCGAGGAGGTGGGGATGCAGCAGGCGGTCGAGCTCGCGCCGACGCCGGGCGGCGCACCCACATTTGAAGGACGGGACATCTTTGCTCCTGCCGCTGCGGCGCTGGCGTCAGGGGTGCCGCTCGAGTCGCTGGGCCACGCGACCGCCGCGCCCAAGATGCTCGACGACTCCGGACCCCGAGTGCTCTGGACCGACGGCTTTGGCAACCTGGTCACGAACCTGAAGCCGCCGGTGCGGCCCATGCGAATCCACAATCACTACATCACAGCCTCGGCTACGACCTACGCCGATGCGCGGCCCAATGAGCCGTTCGTTTACATCGGGAGCATGGGGTACCTCGAGGTCGGCATCCGTGAGTCGCGCGCAGACCGGGTGCTCGGAGCGCGGGCGGGCATGAAGGTAGAGCTGCTCTGAGCTGATCGCGCCTTAACAAGCTGGATTGGCGTCCTATTCATCCATTCGGTACCTTCGCCTCGCCATGGCGCGTTTTGCGTACCTGCTGCTTGCGGTTTGGCTGACGGCGTGCTCGGCCCTCCCCTCCGTGGCGCCGATCGCGAACGCGGCGCAGATTGCGCAGGCGTCTGGCGTAGGCAGGGCGCCCTCGACATCGGTGTCGGGGCGCCCCGAGCCGGTGGCCCTCTGGCAGGACGCATCCATCTTCAGGCTCGTCAACAGGCTCATCGCTTCAGCCCGCACCCGTGTGATGGTGGAGATGTACGAGCTCGGGCGGCGGGACGTCACGAGCGCACTCGGCGCCGCCAGGTCCCGCGGCGTGAACGTGCGAACAATCACTGATCCGACGGTCAAGGCCAGTCGCGGTTCGGCCGCGGTGCTCGATCGCCTCGGTGTCGCCGAACGCGTATATCCGGTGGACGATGTTCGCCATCAGATCGATCACGTGAAGCTGCTGATAGCCGACAGCGAGGCCGTGGTCGGCGGCATGAACTGGGGCGCCCACAGCGACCGCAACCACGACTATGTGCTCGAGACGCGCGTGCCGGCCGAGCTCGGCCGGCTCGTCCGCATCTTCGAACAGGACTGGAGTCTCGCCGGCGGCAATCCAGCGCCGCTTGCCGCCGTGCCTTCGGAAATCGCCCAGACGTCGCCAGGCGAAGAGATCAGGGCGATGCTCGAAGGCGCTCTTGGGCGCGCCCAACAGCGAGTCCTTGCCGAGGTCTACACACTCACGGATGCAGAGGTCATGGCCGGGCTGGCGGCTGCCCACCGCCGCGGCGCGCTGGTGCGGGTGCTGCTCGACCCCAACCAGGCGTACAACCGCCGTGCCTACGCGGTTCTCTCAGCGGGCGGGGTCGAGGTACGGTGGTACCCAATTCCGAGAGGCGCCCTGCTGCACGCGAAGATCGGACTTTTCGACGACCAGCTCATCCTGGGCTCGGCCAACTGGACGCTGTCCGGGCTGGGCGTCAACCACGAGCTCGACATCGAAACGCAGGATCTACACGCCGTAGCGGCGTACAGGTCCCGATTCGACTCCGATTGGTCGAGGTCTGCCTAGCCGATCGCTCGCCCTAACGCGCGGCTCGGGCTGGCTAGCCCTGCGGAGGGGGTCCCGATGAGCCCATCGAAGGGGGCCCGGAAGAACCTGCTGCCGGTGGCATCGACCCCGAAGCGGGCGGGCCTCCCGCCTGCGGCATGTTGCCGAAGTTGACTTGCGGCACCGCCCGGTCGGCGTCATCGGCCTGGAAGAAGCCGAACGCCTTGAACCCGAGCGCGCCCGCTATGAGTGACGTCGGAAGGGTCTGCAGCTTGATGTTGTAGTCACGCACGTTTCCGTTGTAGAACCGCCGCGAGAACTCGATCTTGTCCTCGGTGGCGGTCAGGGTTTCCTGCAGGTTCGTGAAGGCGCTGATCGCTTTCAGGTCGGGGTAGTTCTCCGACACCGCGAAAAGGCTGCGCAGGCTCTGGCTCAACATGTTCTCGGCCTGCCCGATCTTGGCTGGGTCGCCCGTGGCCCCGGCCGCGACCGCGGCCGCTCGGGCGTTGGTAACCGCTTCCAGCGTCCCGCGCTCATGCCCCATGTAGCCCTGCACTGTGTTGACGAGGTTTGGGATCAGGTCGTGGCGGCGCTTGAGCTCGACGTCGATCTCCGACCACGCCTCTTGCGTGCGGTTGCGGGCCGAGATCAGGCCGTTGTAGGTAAAGACGAGCCACAAGCCCACGAGGACGACGATCCCGAGGACGATCCACCAAGCCATCAGCGGGTCATTCTAGGCGCGGTCGCGCCTCTAGGCGTGCGCACGGCGCTGCCATCGCGTCTTCTTGAGCATCTTCTTGTGCTTGTGCTTGCGCATCTTCTTGCGCCGCTTCTTGATTACCGAGCCCAATCCAATTCCCCTAAGGCGTGCTTGATCTTCAAATGAGGTCCGGCCGCGAATCATACCGTAAGGCGAGTCGCGCCCGTTCCCAGCCTAAACTCACCTCGATGTACTTCACGGACGCCCACGAGGAGCTCCGCCTCCACATCCGCAAGTTCCTCGCCAGCGAAGTCCAACCGCACCTGGAGGAGTGGGAGGAGAAGACCTTCCCCGACTCCATCTTCAAGCGCTTCGGCGAGCTCGGCTTCCTCGGTCTGCGCTACCCACCCGAGTACGGCGGGCAGGGCGGCGACTACTTCTCGGCGGTGGTGCTTTCCGAGGAGATGGCCAGGGCGGGGTTGGGCGGGCTGGGCATGGCGGTCGACGTCCAGACCGAGATGGCGACGCCTCCGGTGTTCAAGTTCGGGACCGAGGAGCAGAAGCGCAAGTGGGTGGTTCCCGCCATCCGCGGCGAGCACATTGCGGCCCTGGCGATCACCGAGCCCGATGCGGGCTCAGACGTGGCCGGCATCACCACGGTGGCGAAAAGAGACGGCGATCACTTCGTCGTCAACGGCCGGAAAATCTTTATCACCAGCGGCGCGCGCTGCCAGTGGGCGCTCGTGGTCACCAAGAGCGACCGCGAGCGCGGCCACAAGGGTTACAACCTGCTCGTCATCGAGAAGGGCACCCCCGGCTTCCAGGTTACCCGCACATTGAAAAAACTGGGAATGCATTCGTCCGACACGGCCGAGCTGCTGTTCGAGGATTGCCGCGTCCCAGTCGCCAACCTGATCGGCGAGGAGGGTGACGGCTTCAAGAACCTGATGTGGGAGCTGCAGGGCGAGCGCATGATCGCCGCGGCGGGAGCGATCGCGGGGGCGGCGCGAATCTTCGAATACACGATGGATTACGCGCAGAACCGTCAGGCGTTCGGTCAGCCCATCTCGCAGTTTCAGGTCATCAAGCACCGGCTGGTCGACATGGGTACCAAGATCGCGGCGGTGCAGGCCTTCGTGTATCAGACAGCCGCGCAGTGGGACAAGGGCGAATACCCGGTCCGCGAGATCTCTCAGGCCAAGCTGCTCGCGACGCAGGTCGCGTGCGAGGTCGCGGACGACGCCATCCAGATTCTCGGCGGGCATGGATACATGCACGAGTTCCCGGTCGAGAGGGCCTGGCGCAATGCGCGCCTTGGTCGGATTGGCGCCGGCTCGGACGAGATCATGAAGGAGATCATCGCCAAGACCTACGGCCTGTAATGGCGGTACAGACCGTGCTGTTTGCCGGCTGCAAGCCAGAGGTGGCCGCCGGGCCTGATGGAAGGATCATCGCAGTCGGAGCGAGGGCTCGCGCCGCTGCCGGCCGCGGCGCCGACGTGGTGCAGCTGCGGGGGACCGCTTGGCCCGGACTCATCGACGCCCACATCCACCTCGAGGGGCTCGCCGATCGCCACCTCACACTCGACCTGGCCGGCGCGCGAAGCCTCGAGGCGGCGCTGGCGCTGGTCAAAACGTGGTCGGCGCGCCTGCCGCGGGACGCTTGGGTCATAGGGTCGGGTTGGTACAACGACGCCTGGCCCGACCCCGCATTCCCAACCCGCAAGCAACTTGACGAAGCCGCCGGTGGCCGACCGGCGTACCTGCGTCGAAAAGACGGTCACTCGGCATGGATTTCTTCCGCGGCGCTGCAGGCCGCGGCCATCGATCGTGGCACTGAAGACCCGCCCGGCGGAGTCATCGACCGTGTCGCTCGAGGGGAGCCCGCCGGAATTCTCCGCGAAACCGCCATGCACCTCGTGTCGAGCATCGTCCGACATCCGTGCATGCGATGGACAGCGCGCACGCTTTGGGCGCGCTCCAGCGACTGCACTCGCGGGGCCGCCTCCCGCTGAGAATCACTTACAACCTTCCGCTCGCTGACCTCCAACACGCCGAGCGCATGGGCGTGCGCTCGGGTTGGGGCGATGAGTGGCTGCGAATCTGGGGAGTCAAGGCGTTTCTGGACGGCTCGTTGGGCAGCCGCACGGCCGAGATGCTCGATGGGTCGGGCACGGCGCGGCTCAGCCAGGACGACCTTCAGGACATGATCGAGCGCTGCGTTCGCGCACAACTCAATGTGTGCCTTCACGCCATCGGCGACGGGGCGGTGCGAAGGGCACTCGACGCCCTGCAACCCCATCGTTCGGCGTGGAAACGGTGGCGTCCGCGCATCGAACATGCGCAGTGCGTCGATCCACACGACATGAAGCGTTTCGCGCGCATCGGTGTCATCGCTTCGATGCAGCCGATCCATGCCGTGGCCGACCGTGAGCTCGCGGACCAATACTGGCCCAAGGCGACCGGGCACGCGTACGCGTGGGGCGCGCTCGAGCGGACGGGCGCGCTGCTCGCATTCGGTTCGGACGCGCCGGTGGAAACGGCAGACCCGATGCTCGGCATCGATGCCGCGAGCGCATGGCGCCGCCGGGCGAAGTGGCACCCGGAGCTGTCAGTCTCCAGGGCTGCGGCCGTCCGCGCGTACACCTCTGGCGCCGCCTTCGCGGTGGGGATGGAGGCGGACGCCGGTGCCCTGAGCAAAGGAATGCTGTGTGACATGACCGTGGTCGATGGCGACAGCGTCGTCGCGACCATCGTCGGCGGCCGTGTCAGCTGGAGGCGAAAGCTTTCCGCAGTTTCGCGGCCGTCTGCAGCAGGTGCTCGTTCACGATCTTGACCTCGGCGAGCACCGGCATGAAGTTCGTGTCCCCGTTCCAACGCGGCACCACGTGAAGATGCACGTGGTCGGGAATGCCGGCGCCGGCGGCGCGGCCGGTGTTGGCGCCGATGTTGAATCCCTCCGGCTTCAGCTCTTCACGGAGAACAGTTATCGCGCGCTTGGTCGCGCGCATCAGGTCGGCGGTCTGGATATCGTCGAGCGCATCGAGCTCGCCGCAATGTGCTGCCGGCGCCACCATGACGTGGCCGGCGTTATACGGAAACTTGTTCAACATCACCACTGCACCCTGAGGCCGCCAGACCACGAGATCTGCGTCCGGGTCGTCGGGGTTCTCGAGGACGCGGCAGAACAAGCAGCCTGCCTTCGGCTCGCCGGTGATGTACTCCATGCGCCAGGGCGCCCACAGTCGCTTCATTGATCTACGTCTTTTTTCTCTTGCTGGTGACCGCGGTCTGGGGCTGGACGTTCGTCCTGGTCAAGGATGCGATCTCACAGTACCCGACCCTGCCGTTCCTCGCGATTCGCTTTCTGCTTGCGTTCGCGGTGATGGCCCTCCTGGTGCGCAGGCTCCCGACCAGACGCGAGCTGTGGGTGGGAGCGGTTGCCGGCGGCGTCCTGGCCGGTGGCTACCTCACGCAGACAGTCGGTCTCACGATGACGAGCCCAGGCAACTCAGGGCTGATCACCGGGCTCTTCGTGGTGTTCACACCTCTTATCGATCGGGTCTTCGGCATGCCGCTGCACAGATGGACTGTGATCGCGGTGATCGGCGCGCTCATCGGCACCGTGATGCTGGTCGGCGGGCCCGGGGGCTTTGGCCTGGGTGACCTGCTTACAGTCGCCTGCGCGGCTCTTTATGCGCTGCACATCGTGCTCTTGAGCCGCTGGTCACCAGGGCTTCGATCCGCTCCGCTGGCCATGGTGCAGATGGGCATGGGCGCCGTCATCTTTACGGGCGGCGGAGCGTGGCAGCTGCGCATGCCGAGTCCGTATGTCTGGTTGGCAATCGTCGTCACAGCGGTTTTCGCGTCGGCGCTCGCCTTCTACATCCAGACGTGGGCCCAGCAGCACTTGAGCGCCAGCCGAACCGCGGTGATTCTGACGACCGAACCGGCCTGGGCGGTGGTCGCAGCGTTCATTCTCGCGGGCCAGCGGTTCACGGTTCTGCAGGCCGTGGGCGCGCTGGTGATGCTGGCCTCAATCGTGGGTCACGAGCTCGCGCACTTAATATTCAAACCGGATGGCGGCCAAGCCTCGGCGTAGCACGTACGTCCCGCAGGAGATCGAGCCGAAGTGGCAGAAGATCTGGACCGACCGCGGCGTGATGAAGGCCGACGACGCCGCGACCAAGCCGAAGTTCTACAACCTCGTGATGTTTCCGTACCCGTCGGGTCCGCTCCACATGGGACACATGCGCAACTACGTCATCGGCGATCTCCTGTCGCGCTTCAAGCGCATGCAGGGGTTCGAGGTCCTCAACCCGATGGGATGGGACGCCTTCGGCCTGCCGGCCGAGAACGACGCCATCCAGCGGGGCGGGGGCGTCCATCCGGAGGACTGGACCCGGGGAAACATCGCGATCGCCAAGCGTCAGCTCGGCATCATGGGCGTCCTGTACGACTGGGATCGTGAGGTGACCACCTGCGATCCGTCCTACTACCGCTGGACGCAGGATCTGTTCCTGCTGTTCCTCGAGCGTGGGATGGCGCACCGGATGATGTCGCCGGTGAACTGGTGCCCTGTCGACAAGACGGTGCTGGCCAACGAGCAGGTGATCAACGGCCGTTGCTGGCGGCATCCGGACGTGGAGGTCGAGAAGCGCGACCTCGAGCAGTGGTTCCTGCGCATCACGACATATGCCGACCGGCTGCTCGACGACCTCGCGCTGCTCGACGACTGGCCCGAGAAGGTGCGCGTCATGCAGGCCAACTGGATAGGACGCAGTCACGGCGTGGAGGTCGAGTTCCCGATCGACGGGCACCCGGGCGAGTCGATGCGCATCTACACGACGCGGCCGGACACGCTTTTCGGAGTGACGTTCATGGTACTGGCGCCAGAGCACCCGCTGGTCGACAAGCTCACGGTTTCCGGGCAGCGGCGGGCGGTCCAGGAGGTGGTCGAGGCGGCCCGCAAGGAGCGTGAGATCGATCGCATGTCGTCCGAGGTCAAGAGGCTCGGCGCCGCTACCGGGGCTAACGCGATCAATCCGCTCAACGGCGAGAAGGTGCCGATCTGGGTCGCCGATTACGTGCTGATCACCTACGGCACCGGGGCGATCATGGCCGTTCCCGGGCACGACCAGCGCGACTACGATTTTGCGCGCCAGTTCGGCCTTCCCATCCGCAGGGTCATCGCGCCGCCGGATGGCTCGCCGCATGACCCGGACGAGGAGATTGAGGCCGCCTACACAGAGCCGGGAGTCATGGTCAACAGCGGCCAGTTCGACGGCCTGGACAGCAAGACCGGGTTCGAGCGTGTCGCCGACTATATCGAGCTGAAGGGCATCGGTAAGCGGTCGGTGAAGTACCGGCTCCGCGACTGGCTCATCTCCCGCCAGCGCTACTGGGGCTGTCCGATCCCGGTCGTGCACTGCGAGGTGGATGGGATCGTCCCGGTTCCGCGCGAGGATCTGCCGGTGCTGCTGCCGCGCGCGTACAAGCCGCTGGCCGACAACGCTGATTTCTGGCGGACAAAGTGCCCGAAGTGCGGCCGCGATGCGCGCCGCGAAACGGACACGATGGACACGTTCATCGACTCGTCCTGGTACTTCCTGCGCTACACATCAGCTCACGACGACACGCAGCCGTTCGACCCTGAGCTGGCCAACCACTGGATGGCGGTCGACCAGTACACGGGTGGAATCGAGCATGCCATCCTCCACCTGCTTTACTCGCGCTTTTTTCAAAAGGTGCTGCACGACGCGGGCCGCCTGGAGGCGACCGAGCCGTTCACCAGGCTGTTCACGCAGGGAATGATCAAGCGGGGCGGCATGGTGATGTCGAAGTCGAAAGGCAACGGTGTCGCGCCGGACGATCTGGTGGACAGGGATGGCGCCGATGCCGCACGCATTTACGAGCTGTTCATCGGACCGCCCGACGAAGACGCGGAGTGGTCTGACGCGGCGATCGCTGGACCAGTCCGCTTTCTTCAGCACGTGTGGCGCCTGGTCGAGGCGCCGGAGTCGTTTGCCGTGACGGGGTCCGATGCATCGGCGGCGGTCCTGCACCGGCGCGTGCACCAGACCATCAGGAAGGTCACTGAGGACTACGACGGGTTCCACTTCAACACCGCCGTCGCCGCGTTGATGGAGTTCGCCAACGCGCTCCAGAAGTATCTGCAGGGCGGTGGGGCGCGCGATGAGGGTTGGCATTTCGCGCTGCGCACGCTCGTCTTGCTGATGAACCCGATGGCGCCTCATGCGGGCGAGGAGCTGTGGGTGCGGTTGGGGGGCACGGGCCTGGCCGCCGATGCCGCCTGGCCCGAGTACGATGCGGCGGCCGCGGTCGAGCCGGAGGTGACACTGGTGGTCCAGGTCGCGGGTAAGGTGCGCGACCGGCTGACCGTGACGGCCGGGATTTCCGAAGACCAGGCGCTGGCCTCGGCCCTCGCAAGCGAGCGCGTTCGCGCGGCACTGAACGGTGGCCGGCCATCGAAGGTCATTTTCATCCCCGACAAGCTGATCAACCTGGTTCCGTAGCGTTCGCCTTAACAGGCAGGGTTGCCCTCATCCTCGCGGCCCCGTACTCTGCCCCACGGCCGCACCACCCCCTCGGGTGGGTGGGGGTTAGGGATGGTTCCTTAACTAATTAGAAACGCGAATTCCCGAGTCGACCACGAAGTCAGCGACCACGCTCGAACCTGGGTTCACCGTCACCGTCACCGTCAACGGTCCCTTGATGATCCGCAGGTAGCCCTTGAAGCTCACCTTCCAGGTTCCCGCCGGCAGCTCGACCGAGTACGCCCCATCGGCATCTGCGTGGGCGGCCACGGTAGTGCGCTCGCTGGTGAAATCGATCTCGACCCCCGACCCGGGCCCGACCTTGCAAGGTTGCGTCGTCGGCTCTATCGGCGCGCACGGGACAACCGTCACCCGGCCGCCCACGGTCCCCGTGCCCGCTGGAGCCGCGCCGGGAAACCGGTACCCGCCACATGCCGCGGTCGCCACCATCAGAAGGGCCAGAAGGACGATTCTCACCAAAGACCCAACGCCGCCCACGCCCCCACGTAAACCGCCGGGGCCCGCAAGACGTTTGCATACTCTGTAGCCTCGAGCGAGCTCACGCTAACGCGGGCAGGGCAACCGGGCACCATTTTCCGGGGTGGCCAAGAGGTAAGGCAGAGGACTTTGGATCCTCGACCGAAGGTTCGAATCCTTCCCCCGGAACCAGCCGCGCCGAACCCGGCGCCTTAACAAGCGGGGTTTTCCCCTGCGATCTCACCGCCTAGCCTCGCAGCAATGCACGGTCACATCACTTTCATCCCCGGCTGGAAGCAGCTCCTTGCCCTCGTCATCCCCGTGCTGCTCGGCATCGGCGCAGTCGCGGGCGCGTACGCATTCACATCCAGCACCGCGAAGCCCACGCCGCCGACCCCAGACGTGGCTGCCGCCGCTGCGGACGCGAATGTGCCTGCGCCCGCCGGCCTCCTGGTTCACGTCGTCGGTGCCGTCGAGCACCCCGGCCTCTATCGAATGAGCCGCGGAGATCGCGTCTACGACGCCATCGCAGCCGCCGGCGGCCTGTCGGTGGAGGCGGACATCACCCGCTTGCCCAACCTGGCCGGGCGCTTGAAAGATGGCGAGCAGATCAAGGTCCCGTTCGCCAGAGGCACAGCCGGCACCACCGTCATTTCGCGAGTCAACCTCAATTCCGCGACGCTCGACGAGCTCGAGGTGGTCCCAGGCTTCACCAGCGCGTTTGCCCAGGAGGTCATCGACTACCGCGCCAACTTCGGCGGCTTCCAGAACACCCGCGAGCTGGTTGAGATCCTTGGCATGAGCGAAGCCGATTTCGTCATCGCGCGTCGCTACCTCTCGCTATGAAAGCACTGGGTGGCGCCCGCGACGGTCGCTCGGTCGCGCAATTCCCCGGGCTCGTGATCGCCCTCTCGTGGTCGATCGCGCTGGCTGCGACAGTGGTCATCGCCCCCTCGCAGCCGTGGCTGGGGGCTGTCGCTGTCGCACTCGCCATCCCATGCCTGGCGCTGGCATTCGCCATCCGCCCCGCCGTCATCGCCTTGGCGCTGGTCGCGCTGCTGCTCGGCATCGGCCGCGCCGAGCTTCCGGCGGCGGACACCGCAGCCTCCGCCCACGCGTGGGCAATCGCCGGCCAGACCGCGACCATCACCGGCCGCGTCGCCGACGACAGCCGGGCCGCCGGCGGCGGATCCGAGGTCCTGGTCGAACCCAACCTCGTGGTCGTGGGCGGGTCCGCCGTCTCCGGCATCGGCAACCTGCTGGTGCGCTGGCGAGGACCAGAGGACGCTGGCTTCGGTGATCAGATCACAGCCAGCGGCAGGCTCACCTTGCCCAGAGACCTGCCGGCGTTCGATCGGCGCGCGTATCTCGCCCAGCGAAACGCATACCTCGAGCTCGATACAACCGGAATCAGTGTCACCGGCCCGGCAACCGGTCTTGGTTCTTTACCCACCTGGCTGCGCAAGCGCTACACGGCAGCCCTGGACGCTGCGCTGCCCGCCCCGCACGCCGCCGTTCTCCTCGGCGTGGTGCTTGGCATCCGCCACGGAATCCCCCCTGAGCTCCAGCAAGCGCTGATCGCCACCGGCCTCATCCACCTGCTCGTCCTTAGCGGGCTCAAGGTCGCTGTGTTCGCTCGCATCGTGCAGGGCGCGCTCAAGCCGTTTCTGCGCGGTTACGCAATGTGGCCCGCCCTTTGCCTCATCGGTCTCTACGCGATCGTGGGTGGCGCGACTCCCGCCGCCGTACGCGCTGCGCTCATGGGAGGGCTGGCCATCGCTGCCACCGGCATCGGCCGCCCGTCCCACGTATGGACCTCGCTCGCCACCGCAGGCGCGGCGATGCTGGCCTGGCATCCCGAGCTGGCATGGGACGTCGGGTTCCAGCTGTCATTCGCGGGCACCGCCGCGATCATCCTGCTGACACCCTGGATTGAGCGGCGGCTGCACCGCCTGCCGCACTTCTTTCGCGAACCATTCGCGGTCACGTGCGCCGCACAGGTCGGCACGCTCCCGATGATGGCCGCCGATTTCCACGTCCTTTCGCCGGTGGGACCGATCGCCAATGCGCTGGTGCTGCCGATTCTCCCCGTCATCGTCGCGGCCGGCCTCGCCCTCGGTCCGCTCTCCCTCATTCCGGATCTCGCGCGGCTTGCCGCGATCCCCGTCGCGGGCCTGCTCTTCTTCACCGAGCAGGTCGCGTACCTGCTCGCCAAGGTGCCCGCCGCCGCCATCCCCGTGGTGCGATTTCCGCCCTGGGCGGGAATGGCGTACTACGTAAGCGTCGGCGCCGTGCTCGTCTCCGGCCACATCGACCGCCGCCGCCGGATAGCGGCCCTCGGCGCCGCGGTCCTGGCCCCAACAGTGATTGCGGGCGCCGCCCTCGCCATGTGGGCCGGTTCGCCGCCGCAGGCCAGTGTCCTCGCGGTCGGCAACGGCCAGGCCGTGCTGTTCCGCGGTCCGTCCGGGGCCATTCTCGTCGACGCTGGGCCCAGCCCGGCCCGCCTCAAGGACGAGCTTGGCCAGATCCTCCCGCCGTGGCAAGCCAAGCTCGACCTTCTCGCAATCACCGCCCCCGGCCTCGGCCACGTCGGCGGACTCGCCGGCCTCGACCGTCCTGCGGACATGCTGGTCATTCCGGGCGTGCAGCTCTCCGGTTCGGCCTGGCGCACCGCTGCATTTGAGGCCGCGGCGCGCGGCGCTCGCATAGCAACCGCGCTCGCCGGCCAGGTAATTCGGGCGGCCGGCTTCACGCTCGAGGTCCTGGCGCCCGAGCCAGGCGCGCCTGGCGACCAGGTGGGTGCGGCCTATCTCGGCCTGCGCGTCGTCGCCCCATCCGGCCGCAGCTTTTGCGATCTCAGCGATCTCGACACCGACGCCCAGATGCTTGCCGCGGCCCGATTGCGGGGCTCCTGCACATACTTGCTGCTGCCCAGTGCCGGGCGCAGCTTGCTGTCGCCTGCACTCGATCGAGCCGTCTTCCGGGCGCAGGTGATCGCTTCGCTTGCGTCGGGGCGCCTGGCACGAGGCATCCCAGCGACAGTACTGCGCACCGACCAGGAGGGCACGATCACCTTGCCCATGTAGAGATCCAGAGCCGGGTTACGATCGCAGCAGAAAGCTCATGGCGAACCCCAAAACAAAAGCCGGCATCCATCTGCTCCACGGCGACGAGCGGTTCCTCATCGAGGAGCGGGCCAGAGCGACCCTTGACAGCTGGCGATCGGAGCTCATCTCCGACTTCGGATTCGAACGCCTCGAGGGCCAGGGCCTCAACGCCGCGCGCCTTCAGGACTCTGTGCTGCAGGCGCCGTTCCTCGACCCGTATCGCGTGGTGGCGGTGACGATGCTCCCGGCCGCACGAGCCGAGAGCCTCGCCCCCGCGTTGAGCGAGGTCCCAGTCTCGACCCGCATCGTGATCACAGTCGCCGGACGTCTCGGCGGCGGCAACAAGCTGGCGAAGGCCGTGACGGCCGCGGGCGGCACGGTCGAGGAGATGGCGCACCTCAAGGGCAGGTCATTGAGCGAATGGGCAGCGAAGAAGGCGACCGACCACGGCCTCACGCCGGCCATAGCTGCGCAGGTCGTCCGCGTCACCCCGCCCGACCTCACCATCATCGATTCCGAGCTCACAAAGCTCGCCGCCTACAAGGCATCCGGGTCCAAACTCACCGCCGAAGTGGTCACCGAGCTGCTGGCAGGCGGCCGCGAGGACGAAATCTTCAAGCTCACCGACAACCTCCTGCCGCACCCGACGCCGGAAGCGCTGAAGATCGCCCGCGGTCTCTCTCGCGGTGGCATGCAGCCCACCTCGGTCGCGTACCGGATGGCCCGCCACATCGCGCTCGTCCTCGAGGTGCGCGCCAAGCAGGAGCGCGGGGAGTCGCTGTCCGACGTCAAGTCGCAGATGAGCGAGCATCCCTTCGTGGTCCAGAAGGCGTTCGACACCGCGCGCGACACCGACCCCAACCGGCTGGAGGCGGCTCTGCGGGCGATTCGTGACTACGAGTGGGAGGTGAAGTCTGGGCAGATCGATCCCGAGCTCGGGCTCGACGTGCTCCTGACCCGGCTCTAGAGCCGGGCTACTTCTTGGCCTTCTTGTCGGGCGTCTTGGCAGCCACCTGGGCTGCGCCCTTCTTGCCTGCAGGAGCCGCTGACTTCTTCGACGCACCGGCTGCGGCACTCGGCGCCGCCGTACCCGCGACCTTCACCAGCTGTCGCGTAAGCCGAGCCTTGCGGCGCGCTGCGTTCCTGCGGTGGAGGATGCCTTTGGATGCGGCGCGGTCGAGGGCTCGTATCGCGTCGAGCGCCACCGCGTAGCGGTCCGACTCGGCGACAGGCGTCTCTTGCAAGGTCCGGCGAGCCTTGACGATCTTGGTCTTTACCTCGGACCGCACTGCGCGGTTGCGAAGAGTCCGGCGCACGCCGGCGCGCGCCTGCTTCTTCGCGGAGGCAGTTCGCTTAGCCACGTTTGGATTCCAGGTGGGAGATGAGCACGAAGCTAGGATTATAGAGGCCAGTGGAGTTCGAGCTCAGCGGGAAGCGCCCCAGGGTGCATCCCGACGCATACATCGCCCCGACGGCCGTGCTCATCGGTGACGTTGAGGTCGGCGCCGGCGCAAGCGTCTGGTTCGGTGCGGTGCTCCGCGGCGACGAGGCCGCGATCACAGTCGGCGACGGCGCCAACGTTCAGGACAACGCGGTTCTCCACTGCGCACGCAACCTGCCCACCGTTGTCGAGCGCAACGCGAGCGTCGGCCACTCCGCGCAGCTCGAGGGCTGCGTCGTCGAGCAAGGAGCGGTCGTGGGCATGGGCGCGACCATGCTCCAGCGAAGCCGCCTTGGCGCCGGATCGATGCTCGCCGCCGGCGCTGTGCTGGGGGAAGGCAAGTCGGTGCCTGCCGGGCACATGGCCGCAGGTGTGCCTGCCTCGGTGAAGAAGCCACTGGATGGTTCGGCCGGCAGCTGGGTCGGCACAACCGCCAAGCACTACCAGGAACGTGCCGTCCTGTACCGAGCGAACCTTCGACCCGTCGGCAGTTGAAAGTCGCGCTGCCCGCGCGCGCGAAGCTGAACCTGGACCTGCAAGTCATCAAGCGCCGCGCGGATGGATTCCACGAGATCAAGACCCACATGGTGGCGGTCGCGCTGCACGACCTCATCGAGGCTTCGACTTCCCAGCGCACCACGCTGGAGGTAGATGGCATCCCGGTGACGGCTGCGCCCGACAACATCATCTTCAAAGCGCTCCGCGCGCTCGAAGGCGCCGCCGGTCGAGCGTTGCCCACCCACTTCCACCTACACAAGCGCATACCGCTTGGTGCCGGCCTGGGCGGCGCCAGCTCCGATGCCGCCGCCGCATTGAGGGCGGCAAGAATCGTGCACGGACTCGACATCGACCTCACCCGCATCGCGCGCGCTGTCGGCGCCGACGTGCCCTTTTTCATGAATGGCGGCAGCGCGCTCGCCGAGGGCATAGGTGAGCAATTGCAAGAGCTCCCGACCGAACCTGCGTGGTACGCGATCGCCTGGCCGGGTATCGAACTTTCGACCGCTCGCGTTTACGAAGCGTGGGACAAAACCAGAGGCGGGCCGCCCAATGAGCTGCTTCGGGCCGCCGAGCAGGCCGATCCCCGCGTGCAAGATTTCGCCCGACGGCTTGGTCATGGCTGGCAGATGACCGGCAGCGGGTCGGCGTTCTTCATGCGCTGCACGGGTCGAGAGGAAGGAGTGAAAGCGATCGAATCGCTCGACTGCTGGACCGCCGTGACTCACGCGGTCGCGGCCTGGGCCTGATGCGCCGAACTGCTGCCGTCTGGGCCGGTAAAGCGACGGGCGTCCTGTCGAGGTTCAGCCGCCTGGGTGGCGGCACGACCTTGCCCGGCGATGTCGCTCGCGCCATCGACCCCGATGTGCTCCGCAAGCTGTCGCGAGACCTCAAGCACGGAGCCATCGTCATCACAGGGACCAACGGCAAGACGACGACCGCTCGCCTCGTCACGTGGCTGCTCGAGGGTGCTGGCCACAGCGTGGTTTCCAATCGCGCGGGCGCCAACCTCATCTTCGGCGCTACCGCCGCGGCCCTGGAGAGGGCCGGCGCCAACGGCCGCCTGCACGCGGATTGGGGCGTGTTCGAGATCGACGAGGCCAGCCTAGAACGGGCGGTGGAAGAGATACAGCCGCGGGCCGCGATGGTTCTCAACCTGTTTCGCGATCAGCTCGACCGCTACGGTGAGCTCGAGGCGATCGCCAAGCGGATCGAGGCGGCGCTCGCCCGCCTTCCCGACGACAGTCATGCCGTGATGAACGCTGACGATCCTCGTGTTGCTGAGATCGGCCTCAACCTCAAGCGCAAGCCCCTGTGGTTTGGGCTCGACGACCCCGCCGTCGCGCTGCACGAGCTTCCTCACGCCGCCGACGCGCGGACGTGCCCGCGATGCGGCGCAAGCCTGATCTTCGACGGCGTGTACGTCGGGCACGATGGCCTTTACCGCTGTCCCAATGGAGACTTCGCCCGACCCGCACCAGACCTCGCCGCGACCCACATCGAGCTGAACGGCTTCGACAGCGTGGCGCTGGGGGTGAGCGGCGTCCGCATCGAGCTGCCGCTTGGCGGCCTCTACAACGCCTACAACGCCCTCGCGGCCTTCGCCGCGGGGAACGCTCTCGGTTTCGAGCCGGCTTACATCGCCGAGCGCTTCCGCACCGTTCAGGCCGCGTTCGGCCGTCAGGAGCGTCTCGAAGCCAAAGGTCGCAAGCTCAACGTCGTCCTGTCCAAGAACCCGGCGGGGTTCAACGAGACGTTGCGCACCGCGGTCGACCTTGCGGGCGGCCACTGGTTCCTGATCGGTTTGAACGATCGCCGCGCTGACGGCACGGACGTCTCGTGGATCTGGGACGTCGACTTCGAAAGACTGCGCGGACGCTCGCGCGTCGTCGTACCCGCCGGCAACCGGGCCGCCGATCTCGCCGTGCGGCTCAAGTACGCAGGCGTGGAGGCGCAGCCGCCGGAATCCGATCCCGCGCGCGCAATCGACGCCCTCATCGAAGCGACACCGGAAGGCGAGACAGCCCACATGCTCTGCACCTACACCGCCATGCTCGACCTTCGCGCCGAGCTGGTGCGGCGCGGTTGGGCCAAGCCTTACTGGGAGACTTAGAGGGAAGAGATGGCACGGCACCAGAAGACGTTCACGGTCGGATGGCTGTATCCCGACCTCATGAACATCTACGGCGATCGCGGCAACATCCTCACCCTGCTCAAGCGCGCCGAGTGGCGCGACTTCGAGGCAAGGCTCATCGAGCTCGGGAGGGGCACGACCAAACGCATGGATGAGGTCGATGTCTTTTTCTTCGGCGGCGGCCAGGATCGCGAGCAGGCGCTCGTGTACGAAGATCTCCTCGAACACAAGCAGCCGCCCCTCGAGCGCGCGGTCGCGGCCGGCGCCGGCGTGCTCGCCGTGTGCGGCGGCTACCAGCTCCTCGGCCACTACTACCAGACCGGGGAGGGCGAGCGGTTCCCCGGCATCGGCCTCATCGACGTGCGCACCGAGGCGGGCACACGCCGGTTCATCGGCGACGTGGTCGTCGACTCCGCGCTGGTCGACATCCGGCCCACGACCCTCGTCGGTTTCGAGAACCACAGCGGCCGCACCTACCTGGGGCCGAAGGCCAAAGCCCTCGGGCGCGTGCGCGTCGGTTTCGGCAACAACGGCGATGACCACACCGAAGGCTGCCTCCAGGGCGGCGTGCTCGGCACGTACCTTCACGGATCCCTGCTGCCGAAGAACCCGCACCTGGCGGACCACCTGATCAGGAGCTCATTGCGCCGCCGCGGCATCACGGACCTCGCTGCCCTCGACGATACCGCCGAGCTGGCCGCCCACGAAAAAATCCTGGCGCGCTCGGCCCGCTGAACGAAGGGGTTTTAACCACCTCCACGGCGATCGTCGAAAGCACGAGCTCGATTCGTTCGCGGATGTCGTGCGGCGCAAAGCGCACGACTCGAAAACCCTCACGTTCGAGCCACGCCGCACGCGCCGTATCCGTAGGCGGCGAGCGGTCATACATCTCGCCGCCAATCTCCACCACCAGCCGCGCCGAAAGACACGCGAAGTCGACGATGTACGGGCCGATCAATGCCTTGCGCCGGAACTTGAAGCCCTCGATCTGCTTACTGCGCAGGCATGACCAAAGGTCCCACTCGACACTGCTCATCGTCCGGCGCAGGTATCTGGCCAGCGCGACTCTCGACAAAGGCATGGCGCCCAGCAGCATCGCCGGCGAGGGCGAAAAGCAAAACCCTGCCTGTTAAGGCTGAATCGCTAAGAGCGCTTCGGAGTCTTCACCGGCCGTCGCGCGCTCGTTCCCGCGCGGGACTTGCCATTCTTCGACTTGCCAGCCCCGTTCGATCTCGCCACCACCGGTATGGCCGCCCGCGTCCCCGCCGCAGGTGAAACCACCCGCCCGCCGGGCCGAGGCGTCAGCGCCTCTCGAAGCACCTGGTCGATCGACTCCACGAGAACGAGCTCCATATCCTTACGCAGATCGGCGGGGATGTCGTCGAGGTCCGCCTCGTTGTGCGCGGGCAGCAGCACTCGCCGGATGCCGGCGCGGTGCGCCCCCAGCACCTTCTCCTTGACGCCGCCGATCGGCAGCACCTTGCCTCGCAGCGTGATCTCGCCCGTCATCGCGACGTCGTCGCGCGCCGGGCGCGCGGTGAGGATCGACGCCATCGCGGTGAGCACTGTCACCCCGGCCGACGGCCCTTCCTTGGGCTGGGCGCCCGCGGGAACATGGACGTGGATGTCGTTCTTCTCGAACAACGATGGATCGATGCCCAGCTCACCCGCGCGATCCTTGAGATAAGACAAAGCGGCTGACGCGGACTCCTTCATCACATCGCCCAGCTGTCCCGTCAAACGCAGCTCACCCTTGCCAGGCGTCAACGCCGCCTCCACGAAAACGATCTCGCCACCCGTCGGCGTCCACACCAACCCGGTGGCGACGCCTGCGCGGTCGATCCGCTCCGCCACGTCGTCGTGGAAGCGACGCTTGCCCAGCGCCGCGCGCACACGCTTCACGTCGACGACCCGGCGAAGTCGTTTTCCGACCGCGATCTCCGCCACCGCTCGACGCATCACCGATGCGATTTCGCGCTCCAGGTTGCGAACGCCTGCTTCACGCGTGTACTGGCGGATGATGAGCCGGATCGCGTCCTCGGAGACACCAACCTCGCCCGGCCGCAGTCCATGCGCCTCGAGCTGCTTGGGCACCAGGAATCGCTCCGCAATCTGCACCTTCTCCTCTTCGGTATAGCCGGAGAGGTGAAGCACCTCCATGCGGTCGCGAAGCGCGGCGGGAATCGTCTCCAGGGTGTTCGCCGTGGTGATGAACATCACCTTCGACAGGTCAAAAGGAACGTCGAGGTAGTTGTCGCGAAAGTCCTTGTTCTGCTCGGGGTCGAGAACCTCGAGCAAAGCAGAAGACGGGTCGCCTCGCCAGTCCGACCCGATCTTGTCGACCTCGTCCAGCATGAACACCGGGTCGTTCGACTCCGCGCGACGGATCGCCTGCAGGATGCGTCCCGGCATAGCCCCGATGTACGTACGGCGGTGGCCGCGAATCTCCGCTTCATCGTGCACGCCGCCGAGAGAGGCGCGCGCGAACTTCCGTCCCATCGCGCGCGCAATCGAGTGGCCGAGTGACGTCTTGCCCACCCCGGGCGGACCCACGAAGCACAGGATCGGCTCGCGTCCACGCTCCGTCAGGCCGCGCTCCTGCTTCAACCGCCGCACCGCGAGATGCTCGACGATCCGCTGCTTCACCTTGTCGAGGTCGTAGTGGTCGTCGTCGAGGATCTTGCGTGACTTGGCCACATCGACCTCGCCGCCCGTGGATGTGTTCCAGGGCAGCGAGACGATCAGCTCCAGGTACGTGCGGATCACCGACGATTCCGGTGACGCGGACGGAATCCTCTCCAGCCGCGCGAGCTCTCGATCGGCCTCGCGCTGCGCCTCTGCGGGCAGGCCGGCCTTTTCGATGCGCTCCCGCAGCTCCGACAGCTCCCCGTGCTCGCTGTCCATCTCGCCGAGCTCGCGCTGGATCGCCTTCAGCTGCTCGCGCAGGAAGTACTCGCGCTGGGCCTTGCCCATCTGCTCCTCGGCCTGCGTCTGGATCTTTCGCCCCAGCTCCAGCACCTCGAGCTCATGCGAAAGATTTCCGAGCAGCCGCTCGAGCTTCGCCTTCGCCGAATCCATCTCGAGAATCTCCTGGCGCTGCCCGGTGGTAAGTCGGATGTGGTTGGCGATGTAATACGCGAGGTGCAGCGGGTCGTCGATCGCACCCGCCGCACTGGCGAGCTCCGCGGGCAGGTGAGGCGAAAGAGTCACCAGCTGCTGGAACGATGTGATCGCGCGCCGCAACAGGGCCTCACGTTCGATCGGGGTCAAAGAGTCGGGCGTCTCCGGCAGCATCTCGACCCGGCATGTCAGGTACGGCTCCTCTGCCATCGACGAGACGAGCTTGATGCGCCGCAATCCCAGCACCGCGAGCTGCACGGTGCCGTCGGGCAGCTTCAGCATGTGCTGCACCCGCACCATCGCGCCGACGTGGTGGATGTCCTTGAAGCCGACCTCTTCAGCCGTCTCGTCGAGCTGGGTGGCGACCGCGATGTGCCGCTCCGCGCCCGGGAGATCGTCCAGGAGCTCGAGCGACCGCCGCCGCCCCACGGACAGCGGGATGAAGATTCGCGGGAAGACGACCGTGGACTTCAGCGGCAGCACGGGAAGGCGCGACGGCACCGCGCCCTCCAGGTTCGCCGCCGGCATCTCGCTCACAGCAACACAGTATTCCCTAGGGCTGGGCAACTCACGCGGGCTACCTGTTAACGGTGCGGTGAGCTACTTGCTCGTGTCGATGCAGGTGTAGTTACCGTCGTCCAGCTTGGCGGCGCTGTCTTCGCTCGGGCAGCCCTCGGCAGTGTGGGCGAGGGATACCACCTTGCCATCGTGGGCGCCGCTGCAGTCGACCGTGGACCAATCGTTGCCAGAATGCTGAGCGCACAAGCCGATGTACGCCTGGTCCGCGGCTGGGAACGGGACCGGAGGCGTGGTCGCGGCGATGATGAGGGAGCTGCCTCCGATCAGAAGCACGGCGGCGCTGACGATGAATCCGGCGCGCAGGAACACCGGCCGCCCCGGGTCCAGGAAGCCCGTGCCCGGGTTCCGCATCGGCGGCCCAAGCCGCATCAAACGTGCGCGCTCGCCGAGGTTGCCGAAGACCACCCCGAGGTTGATGAAGAAGTGGAGGACGCCCCACCAGCCGGTGAGCAGCGTCGCGCTCATCCTCTGACGGAACATCGCCAGGCCGCAATCGCGGCAGTACACGCCGCGAACGGTGCTGGTGACCCCGAAAACGGCGAGCGCCAAGACGCTCCGAAGCGTGACCTGCGTCGCCGGCGTGGCCCCGCAGACCATGCACGCAGCCGGACCGGAAGCCGGCGCCGCCGAGGCCGGGACCCACCTCGTTCCGTTCCACCACCACTGGCCGTCGGCCGAGAACTGGCCCGGTGGCTGGATGGGCGCGGGAGCAGGCGCCGCCGAGGCCCGCGTGTACTCCGGCGAGGGGGAGATGTCGGCTCGGCCGGCCGAAGCCGGAATGTCTGCTCCGCCCTGCGATTTGTTCACTCTCCCGCCTTCGAGGCTGAATGCTATCCAGGGCTGCGAAACATCCTCCGTATAATTTCGCCAGCCCGCGAGGGCGAAGATTTGAGCCAATCGCTAACGGCCGTCATCCTGGCCGCCGGTCATGGGACCCGCATGCGGTCGCGGACACCGAAGGTTCTGCATGCGGTATGCGGCCGCCCCATGCTCGATTGGGTCATCGATGCCGTGCGCGATGCCGGCGCCGACAAGATCAAAGTCGTCATCAATCCGCACCATGCCGAAGTCGCGGCGCACCTCGCCGAGAAGAAGCTCGAGGCGACCTACCAGCGCGACCCACGCGGCACCGCGCACGCGCTGCAGCAGGTCGACGGGCTCGAGGGCGACGTCCTCGTGGTCAACGGCGATTCCCCCCTCCTGACGGGCGAAACCGTGCGCAAAGTCGTCGACGCTCACCGCCGCGGCAAGCACCTAGCCACCCTCGCCAGCGTCCAGGACCCGAGCCGCGACGACGGCCGCATCGTGCGCAGCAAGGATGGCGAGTTCGACAAAATCGTCGAGCGCAAGGACGCCGGCGACGAGCTGAGGAGGTCCGTCCACGAGTTCAACGTCGGCGTCTACTGCTTCGACGGCGCCCGCCTCCGTGAGGCGCTGGCCAAGATCTCAGACGACAACCAGGCGAAGGAGTACTACCTCACCGACGTCTTCCTACACCTGAAGCCTGTGGACATCGTCGAGCTGTCAGACCCCGACGAAGCGATGGGCATCAAGGACCGCATGAGACTGGCCGCCGCCTCAAGGATCATGCAGCGACGCATCCTCGATCGCCTGATGGAGCGGGGCGTCACCATCGTCGATCCCGACTCGACCTTCATCGAGGCCGGCGTCGCCATCGGCCAGGACACGACCATCGAACCCTTCTCGGTCATCAAGGGCACCACGGAAATCGGGATCGAGTGCCGCATCGGGCCGCACGTGCATATAGAGGACGCGACGATCGGCGACCGGTCCGACTGCGGTCCATTCGTCAAGATCCGGCCGGGAACCGCGATCGCCGAAGACGTTCACGTCGGCAGCTTCGCCGAGCTCGTGAGGACGAAGGTAGGACGGGGGAGCAAAGTGCCCCACGTCTCCTACCTGGGTGACACCGACCTCGGCGAGGACGCCAACATCGGCGCCGGCACGATCACGGCCAACTTCGACGGCCAGCGCAAGAACCGGACCGAGATCGGCGACGGCGCTTTCGTCGGTGTCGACACGATGCTGGTCGCTCCCGTCAAACTGGGCAAGGGCGCTCGTACGGGGGCCGGCTCCGTGGTCACGAAAGACGTCCCGGATGGCGCGACAGCCGTCGGAGTTCCCGCTAGGGTGATACGTAAGAAATCCCCTCGACCCGAGGGGGAGAGGGGCGGAGAGCACCAGGATTGATCGGTAGGTTGACGACCGCAGTCGAGTTCGCAGGGGAGGAAGCCTCACCGTGGGGCGCGCTCAAGCTCATCGCGGGCAGCGCGAACCCGGCGCTGGCTCAGCGAATCTCAGAGATCCTCGACGTCCAGCTCACCGACCCTCGCCTGCGCCGCTTCCCAGACGGTGAGATCAACGTCAAGATCGAGGACTCGATGCGCGGCCACGACGTGTTCGTCATCCAGCCCACGTCCCCGCCGGTGAACGAACACCTGATGGAGCTCTTCATCATCCTCGACGCGCTGCGCCGCGCCTCGGCCGGTCGGGTCACCGCCGTCATCCCCTACTACGGCTACGCGCGCAAGGAACGCAAGACCCAGCCGCGTGAGCCCATCTCCGCGAAGCTCGTCGCCAACTTCATCACGCTGGCCGGCGCCGACCGGCTTCTCCTCTTGGACCTCCACGCCGAGGCCATCGAAGGCTTCTTCGACGTGCCCACGGATCACCTCACGCCGTACCGGATCATCGCCGACCACCTGCACACGCTCAACCTGCAGCGCCTCACGATCGTCGCCCCTGATGCGGGCGGCGGCCGGCGGGCCGAGGCGGTTGCCAACCAGCTGGGCGCCCCGATCGCGTTCGGTTACAAGCGACGCTCGGGGGACGACGAGGTCGAGGTGATCGCGGTCTCGGGAGACGTGAAGGATCGCGACTGCGTGGTCGTCGAGGACATCATCACCACCGGCGGCACCATCTCCCAGCTGGCCCAGGCCCTTCACAAGCAAGGGGCTCGACGGGTGTTCATCGCGGCCACCCACCCGGTACTCACCGGGGACGCGGTGCAGCGGCTGAAGAAAGCAGACATCGAGCAGGTGATCGTCACCGACTCGGTGCCCATCTCACCGGACAAGCTCGGTCCTGATTCGCCACTGACGGTCCTTTCGGTAGCGCCTTTGCTCGCCGAGGCGATCATCCGGGTACACGAGAACCGGAGCGTCAGCGAGCTCTTCAGATAATCCCGCCGTCATGAACGCCCAGGAATGGATCGAAGTAATCGTCTTAGCCGTCTGTTTCGTCGCGGCCGCCCTGGCCGCCGGCACGGAAACGGCGCTCACCTCGGTCGGCCGTCTTCGCGTGCGGTTCCTGGCGGAGCAGGGCAGCAAGGCCGCGGCCATCCTGCAAAAACTGCGAGCCGACCCTAACCGCTACCTCTCCACCGTCCTCTTCACCAACACCCTCGCCCTGATCGTCGCCTCGACCTCCACCACGCTGCTCACCGATTCGCTTTTCACGCACTGGGGGGTGCCTATCGCATGGCGGTTGTGGCTTGCCCTGGTGGTCTCGTTCGTGCTTTCGGTGATCCTGCTGATCGCCGCCGAGGTCACGCCGAAGACGCTTGCCATCCGTTACGCGGAGCGTGTGGCGCTGGCGACGGCAGGCCCGGTCGACCGGCTGGCAACCTTCCTGGCCCCGATTCTGTGGGCGGTCACGCTCATCTCGCGCGCGCTCACAGGCGGCCGCGCCGCCCGCGCTCCGTTCCTCACTGAGGAAGAGCTGCTCACGCTCCTGCACGTCTCCGAAGAGGCGGGCGTGATCGAGGAGCAGGAGCACCAGATGATCCACGGCATCATCGAGATCGGCGACAAGACGGTGCGCGAGATCATGATTCCGCGCACGGACATCGTCGCCGTCGAGCGCACGGCGACGCTCAAGGACATCGTCAAGGTTTTCAAGGAGTTCCGGCATACAAGGATGCCGGTCTTCGAAGAGGACCTCGACCACATCGTCGGCTTGCTGCACGCCAAGGACCTGCTGCTCTTCTACACGCTCACAAGCGCGCAGAAATTCGACATCGACAAGATCCTGCGCCCCATCAAATTCACCCCTGAGCAGAAAAAGGTCGACGAGCTCCTGCTCGAGATGCGCGTCGAGAAGGTGCACATGATGATCGTGGTCGACGAGTACGGCGGCACAGCCGGGCTCGTTTCGATGGAGGACCTGCTCGAAGAGATCGTCGGGGAGATCCGAGACGAGTACGACAGCGCCGAGGAGGAGCAATTGGTCATCCTCAACGATCGCGAAGCGCGGGTGGATGCCGGCTTCCCGCTCGAAGAGCTCAACTCACGGCTCGGATTGGCGATCGAGGAGTCGGGCGACTACGACTCGGTCGGGGGTTATGTCCATGCCATGCTCGGCAAGATCGCCTCGACCGGCGACTCCTTCAAGGGCGGCCGTGCGATGTGGACGGTGGAGAAGGTGAAAGGTCGCCGCATAGAGATCGTGCGTCTGAAATCGGACGTCCCATGGCCGGAGGAGATCCTCGAACAGGCTGGTCTCAAGCGAAGCGGCCAGTTGGACGGCCAGGCGGAGGCGCACGATACTGGCGTCTTGGAGGAACCGACTGGCCACATATCGTGACCGGGCGGTGGTGCTCCGCAAGCTCGACTACGGCGAGGCGGACCGCATCTTCACGCTGCTGACGCGCACCCACGGCAAGGTGGGGGCGATCGCGAAGGGAGTGCGGAGGCCGGAGAGCAAGCTGGGTCCGTCGCTCGAGCTGTACGGGCACGTGGACGTACTGCTGGCCAAGGGCCGTGGCGAGCTGGATGTGGTGGCCCAGGTGCAGAGAATGCCCGGCGAGCGAATCGCCGGCGACGTTGAGCGAATGTCGCACGCGGCGCTCATCGCCGAACTTGCCGAGCGGGTTTGCGAGGACCGGCATCCGGTCGACGGGGTGTACGAGCTCACTGTGATGGCGCTGGACGAGCTGGCTCGCGAGACCGACCCGCGCCGCGCGTCCGCCTACTTCCTCATGGCGGCGCTCGACCTGCTCGGTTACGCGCCGCAGCTGATGGAGTGCGCGTCCTGCGCCAAGCCCCTGCCGGCGCGGCCGGCGGCGTTCAGCGCCGACGCCGGCGGGTTCATCTGCGACGACTGCGCGCTGCCGGGCATGCCCCAGGTCCCGGTCGCCGCCATCAAGGTCCTTCGGTTGATGGCGAGCGGCGATATCCAGACCTATCGTCGTTTGAAGCTCGACGGCGAGCTCATCGGCGACATCGAGGGTGTGCTCACCACCCAGCTCGAGCACCACCTGGACCGGCGCCTGAAGTCGCTAGCATTTCTGCACCAAATGAGAGCAATGGATGTTCTCGCCTCCCCACGCAGTGGGGAGGTCGGCCCCGCGCGAAGCGCGCGGCCGGGTGGGGATTTGGCAATAGATTGACCGTCCAACGCGAACAGCTGATGGAAAAGGTCGTGGCGCTCACCAAGCGCCGCGGCTTCATCTTCCCATCGAGCGAGATCTACGGCGGAGTGTCGGGTTTCTACGACTACGGGCCGTACGGCGTCGCGATGAAAAGAGCAGTGCGCGACCTGTGGTGGCGCCACATGGTCGACCTGCGCGACGACGTGGTGGGCCTGGAGTCGACCCTGATCATGCCGGCGGAGGTGTGGGCCGCGTCCGGCCACCTCACGAACTTTGTCGACCCCTTGCGCCAGTGCCTGGGGACGTGCAAGAAGCGATGGCGCGCCGACCACGTGAAGGGCGACAAATGCCCCGAATGCGGCGGACCGCTCGACGAGGCTCGGATGTTCAACCTCATGTTCAAGACCCACGTGGGCCCGGTCGAGGAGCTGTCCTCGGAGGTGTACCTGAGACCAGAGACCGCGCAGGGCATGTTTGTCGACTTCAAGAACGTCATCAACTCGACGCGTGTGCGCGTGCCGTTCGGCGTCGCGCAGCAGGGCAAGGCGTTCCGAAACGAGATCACGCCGGGCAACTTCGTCTTCCGCGTGCGCGAGTTCGAGCTGATGGAGATGGAGTACTTCGTCAAGCCGGGCCAGGACGACGAATGGTTCGACTACTGGCGCAAGGAGCGCATGCGCTGGTACGTCGAGGAGCTTGGTTTGAACGCCGAGCGCCTGCGTATGTACGACCACCCGAAGGAATCGCTCTCGCACTACTCGAAGCAGACCACCGACATCGAGTACGACTTCCCGTTCGGGTGGGGAGAGCTGGAGGGCGTGGCCGACCGCACCGACTACGACCTGCGCGTCCACCAGGAGCACTCGAAGGTCGACCTCACCTACCTGGACCCCGAAACGAACGAGCGCTACCTGCCCTGGGTGATCGAGCCGGCGGTGAGCGTGGAGCGGATCTTCATCACGCTGCTGCTGGACGCCTACGACGAGGACGTGATCAACGATGAGCCGCGCGTGGTGCTGCGCCTGCACCCGAATGTGGCCCCGGTGCAGGTGGCAGTCGTGCCGCTGTCGAAGAAAGAGGACCTGATCAAGGTCGCGCGCGAGGTACAGCGCTCACTTCAAGGTGACTTCCGCGTGGAGTATGACCAGACGGGCGGCCATATCGGCCGGCGCTACCGCCGCCAGGACGAGATCGGCACCCCGTTCTGCATCACGGTCGACTTCGACACGCTGAACGACAAAGCGGTGACGATCCGACAGCGCGACTCGACCAAACAAGAGCGCGTGGCGATCGGGGAGCTATCCGACCGACTCCGCCAGCTGGTTTGATCTCGCCTCCCCGCTCCGCGGGGAGGTCGGCCGGCTCGCGCAGCGAGCCCGCCGGGTGGGGAGATGGAGTACGCAGGAGGGTGGCTTGCTTAGTTGCCTCCCCGCTCCGCGGGGAGGTCGGCCGGCTCGCGCA
>VBHB01000045.1 GCA_005880315.1 Chloroflexota bacterium
TAGGACCCAAATAGCCAAGGCACGCCACGACCGGGCGAACCTCAACCCGCTGTTTACGCCGTGTAGTACTTCATGTAGTAATCCCGCTGAAGAACAACGCTGAATGACCACGCGAGTGGACCTGTGAGCTGACGATTCGAACTAAATTCGATCGTTTCCGCGATTTCTGGATGACATGTCTCAGAGTTCGGGACCGTGAGGCCCCGGGTTCAAATCCCGGGCCCCCGACCAGTTCTGACTTCAAATGGGCGTTTTTTGGGCAGCTCAGGGTTGCCGGATCACGGGCGGGTCACACCTTTGTCGGGAAGCCATCCCAAATGGGGGCGTGATGTCGATGCTGACGGAATGATCGCGATGTTCGAGGTCACGTCAACTCGGAGGGGATTCATCTCCCTCCCGGCCCCCTTTGACGAGGGCAAGACGCCCTGTAGTTCGTCCTTGACTTTGAAGCGCACTTGAAGCTGTAGCGTTGGGTGATCAGGTGCTGTGGCTGCAACGGCATGCGTGGTGGGGTCTGCTTGCGATCGCGGCGACTGGCGTGCTCCGCGGCCTTATCGACCTAGCCAGTGGCGTTACATACCAGGCGGAGGATCTCACCGGCAAGACGTTCGCCGAGATCACGGCTGAGAGCGGCGCGGGTTCCCGGCTGAGTGATTTCACCGTTCGCACTGACGGCTTGTACCTGATCGCCTTAGGGATCCTCGCCGGCGCCATCCTCCTTTTCGGGTTCCGACAAAATAGCCGTTGGGCTTGGTGGGCGAGTTGGGCTTTCCCTGTGATGGCGATCGCAGGCTCCGTCTTGGACCTCGGCTTCGGCGTCGCAGGGCCGGGAACCTCGAGTGCGATCGTAGGCGGGCTGGGGGCAGCGATCCTGCTAGTCAGCGCGCCCCGTTTCTTCAAGCAGCACGGGCGTCCCTAAAGACCGGTTTGCAGGCCCATCCGAACCAGCCAAGTGTGGGTTACTGACGGGCCTTGCTCTGCAACAAGAGGCCCCGGCTGCGTTGTCTAAACGGGAGCCGTTCCCGCCAGAAAGGCGGTCGCAACGAGCCGGACGAGGCCGCTGGCCATCGCGATCCAGGCCGTCATGCGCGGTCAGGCGTCCGCTGCTGGCGCACCTTCCCGCCACTCCCGCGTGCGCTCCACCAGCTGCAGCATCACCCAGAAGAGGAACAGTGCATTTAGCACGTGGAGGCCAGAGATGGCGCGCCAGGGTCCTTCAACTGCCATGTGATAAGGCGCCAGCAGCAGGGATTGCAGCACTGTGAGTCCGGATATGGCTGCGGCGAGCCACAGCAGACGGCCCGGAACCCCACCGATCCAGCCGATCAAGACCAGCAGCACCGGAAGTAAGAAGATGACGGACGCATTCACCACGGCGTGCCAGAAGAAAAAGCCGGCATCGGCGAACACGCCGAGCCCCGCGAGGAGAAACTGGATGAGTACCGCGGCACCAACCACCCAGGTCCCCCAAACGAAGGCCTTTCGCGCGAGCTCTGTTGTCTGACTTCTCATGGTTCTCATCGAGGCGCAGGCGGGGCTGCGCTTTGCAGCCCCGACCTGCTAGCAATTCCCTACGGCGCCACCTGAACCTGCGCGAAGCCTGGGAAGGGCACGCCGAAGACCTGGAAAATGGTCTCCGAGTAATGACCGTCGGTCGACGGGACGCTGATCGCAACCGGGAAGCCCCCCAATCCGTTGAGGACGACGCCATGGATCGTCAGCACTCCATCCGCAGAAGACCAAGTCACGTCCCCCTTGTCAGACACCGCGCCAAAACCGTGCCCGCAGTCGGAGCCTGCGTAGGTTCCGGTCCCGTCCGAACTCAGCTCGATCCAAAGCCATGCTCCGCCGCCGGATGGGCCAGGGGAATTGGCTGAGATCTCGATCTGGTAGACGGCCGTGTTGCCGTAGTCGGCTGACGCCGGGGTTGCGCCTGTGATCAGCATTCCCAGGCCCAAAGCCGACGCCGCGCCGGCGGCAAACACGACCCGGCGAAGACGAGATACAACTTCTTGCATTACCTGCCTCCCTTTGATTTCGCGAACGCGATGCGCCGAAGGTAGTTGTCAAAGGCTGTTGCGCCAAGGAAGCGGGCCATATGCGTCGTGATGGCTACCCTGCACCTCAGAGCAGGAAAACCTTGGCGCGCCGCGCCCGTGCGAGGGGTACCTTGAGGTCAAGCCATGACTCGTCGCCTGAGGGTGCTGCTTGCCGAAGACCAGTACCTCGTCCGGGAAGGGACTCGAAGCCTGCTCGAGAATCACGGCGGGCTCGAGGTGGTGGGCGTGGCCGCAGACTACGACAGCGTGCTTTCTGAGACGCGCCGGCTCAAACCTGACGCCGTCTTGATGGACATCAAGATGCCGCCCGGACATTCCACCGAGGGAATCGACGCCGCCCACGTCATCAAACGCGAACTCCCCGGCACCGGCATCGTGATGCTGAGCCAGCACGACGACGAGGTTTACGTCTGGAGGCTCTTGTCACATGGCGTCGCCGGTTATGGCTATCTACACAAGGTCCGGGTAGGAGACGTCGATGAGTTGGTGCGCGCGGTACAAGTCGTCGCCGCGGGCGGCTCAGTACTCGATCCGCATATCGTCCAGAAGCTTGTCGATCATCGGTCGCGCAAACCGGGCTCCACGGTAGCCACACTTACCCCGGCCGAGCTCGACGTGCTGCGATGGATGGCGGAGGGCAAGACCAACGCCGCCATTGCCGCCGCACTCTCGATTTCAGTGGCGACCGTGGAGCGCCGCATCAACGTTCTCTTCCAGAAACTTGGCCTGAGTGAGGAAAGCGACCTCAATCGGCGAGTGTCGGCTGTGCTGATCTATCTGCGGGAGTCGCCTCCGGGGCTGTGACTTCGGGTTCGTAAGCAACAGAGGCGACGACTCGAGTCCCGGCTCCAGGATGGCTTTCAACCTGCAGCGATCCCCCAAGCGCCGCGACCCTGTCCCTCATGTTGGAAAGTCCCTGGCCGTGTATCTCGCCATTACCGGGCATGCCCCGACCCTGATCGGCAACCTCGAGCTGCAGGTCCTTGCCCTGCAGCCGCAGCGTGACGTTGATCCGTTCGCTCAGGGCGTGTTTCTGCGCGTTGACGATCGCCTCGAGCGCGACAAAGTAGAGTGCGGTCTCACATTCGCGACCAAAGCGCCGGCTGACGATCTCGGGCGCGATGTCCAGGTCGACTGTCACGGGAAGCCGCTGGGCGTGCGTCCACAGCGCGGCCGGCAGGCCCTCGTCCGCAAGGACACTTGGATAGATGCCGTTGCTGAAGTCCTGCAGCGCAAAGACGGTGTCCTCGGCCTCGGTCGCCAGGACCCGGACCAATTCCTTCTGGTCTTCAGCGCCCGAGGTCGTGGCGCGCCTCAGCTTGGCGGCCAGCGTGACCAGGTGCTGCTGGACTCCATCGTGCAGGTCACGCTGAATGCGCCGCCGTTCCTCGTCCTGGGCCTGCACGATCCGCGCGCGAGAAGCGGCTAGCTCGTGAGCCTGCACCCTGACCAGCTCGAGCTGATCGGTCAGGTCCGAGGCCAGACTTGCGTTGCGCAAGGCGAGAGCCGCCTGTTTTGCCAGCGCCTCGAGCAACTCGCGATCGCGTGCACTCAGGGCGCCCTCATTATTCGGTCCACATTCGATTACGCCGACCAGCTGATCACCGTGTTCGAGAGGGACGGCCAGCTCTGCTGCACCCATCGCTCCGGGCGCCGTCCCATCCCATCCGATCGCTCGCATTTCAACTCCGTCGCCGCGGGTTCGCGTGCTTGAGATCTTGACCCAGCGGAGCCCGAGCGCCGTCCTGACCGTGGAGGCCATCCGTGGGCCCAGCACGTTCAGGTCGATCGTCGTCTCGAGAGTGGCACCGAGCTGTCTCAGGGCCTGATAACCGGACAGCCGCTCGCCGAATACCCGGCGATCGGCCAGGCGTTCCAGCCATTGGCGCGCGGGCTGGAACGCGATCGTGACCGCGATCGTGACGAGGATCGCGAGCGCAATCGGAAGGCGCTGCTCGGCTGCCAGCCCGAGCATCCAGGCCAGCCCGAGGTATCCGCCGAGAATTGCCAGCCAGAGCGCGCCGTAGACCAGCGACTTGCGAATGACAACGTCGATGTCGAGCAGGCGGTATTTCATCAGCGCAATCGCGATGCTGAGCGGGAACAGGGGCAGCGTCAGGTACCAGACCGCCTGGCTCAACCAGTAGGGAACGATTCCAAGCTCATGCATCGTGCCCACCACTACCGAGCCCGCAAAACAGATGGCGGCCCACAGCGGCCACTTGACCTGCAGCCGCTGCTCATATGAGAAGCGTCTGTAGCGGAGGGCGAGGATCGCGACCGCGACCAAAGCCCACACGAAGACCGAGTCGTAGTAGGAGCTGGCCGCACTCTGGAGCCAGCCGAGCGCAGGCTGGTAGATCGGGCTCTGGATTTCGGGCCGGGCCCAGACCATGAACGGGTCGTACAGAAGCGTGCGCGAGCACAGCAGCAGCAGTCCGGGAAGCGCCACCACCTGCAAGGTGGCGCCGGCCACGATCCAGCGCTCGTAGCGACGCGAATAGGCGCCGTCTGGAAACACAGCCACGAGCGCCACCCCCGCGGCGACTCCGGCCAGCTCGGCGGCCTGGTTGGCGACCGCAAGCAGCCAGTACCAGGGCTGCGATCCAACCGTCAGCCATAGCAGACTGAGAACCTCGCCCGCGCCCAGCGCAACCAGCGGACTGACGCCAAGCGCAAGCAGCCGATGCGCGATCCGATGCCTTGGCCGCCGCCAGTAAAGGAAGGCTGCTATGAGGTATGCAGGGACGATCGGGAGGTTCGATAGGTATGCCTCGAGGGCTTCGTGGTGGCTGGGCAGGAACTCGCCACCGATGAAGACGGCCCCAGCGAGCGCACCGATCGCCAGCAGGCCCCAGCCTAGGAACGCGGGCATGGCTGCATGGTGAGCCATGCGGGCGAGACGCGAGATGGCTTTCTGCAACTTATCTTCTTCGACCGGCGTCTCGAAGCCGCCACCTGCGAGCGAGGTTGTCGCCTCCGCCGCTTGCGGTTCACTTCCAAGGCCGTTAGGTCGAGGCGAACCAGCCGCTCGGGCCGACGCGGCGGCCTTCCCTGATGCGCGGCTGGTAGTGCCCCGCAAGCAGTTGTGCAGCGAAGCTCGTGCATCCTGTAGACCTTGACGCTGCTGAGTCGAACGATGCCAGGCCCGTCACCAAAGGTCGCGAATCCCGGCCCGCCAGAGTAGGCCGCGACGTCATGGCACAGCGAGCCGGCAAGGCCTGAACTCGTTGAGTGCGCTTGGAGCAGGATTCTGGACCCCCGCCTCGTCACAGAAATGTCACGTACTCGCGGAACCAGAAGGACACAGGAGGACACGAGAGGACACGAAACCTGGCGAAGTTGAGTACAGCAGGACACTGCAGGAAACGACGGGACACTGGAGGACACGAGATACGCAGGGTTCGGGACCGTGAGGCCCCGGGTTCAAATCCCGGGCCCCCGACCACTTCGTATTCAATGTCCGCGCTTTCCCGGGTTGTCTGGAGTCGACGGGCCACAGCCGGGTCACAGTTTCCTGGGCCGCACACAAGCTTGGTCGTCTCCATCGACTTACCGCGGCTAGCACACTCTTTCGTGGCTGCCAAGCGACCAGTACGCCAAGATTCAGTCTCGTGCGTACGATCGCGGCAGGCCGAATCGTGCCATCACGCCGCTCTCAAATGCCGTGATTGCGCTGACCCGACCGCCAACCAAGGTGACCACGATCAGGCCGAACGCGTGGGCGACGCGGCTTAGAGGGCTGAAGACATAGAGGCCGAATGCGGGTTGTCCGTTCGCACGAGTAGGGACGAGCCGGAAGCGTAGGCCCTCGCGGAACGCAGTGGTCGCAAACCACCGTTTGGCCCTCTCCTTACCGTGGTATTCGAGAGGATTCGGTGGCATCCGCAACCACACGTCGTCAGTCAGCAGCGCCACTAACGCGTTCGTGTCGCATTCCTCCCACGCACGAACCAGCCGGTCAAGGACCTTCTTTTCGGCTGGTGAGTTCGGCAGTGGCGCCGGCTCAGGTTTCGGCAGCTGGCGAGCGAGCGTGGCACGCGCTCGCTTGACCGCACCGTAGATCGCGTGCTCCGTTGTGTCGAGCATGTCGGCGACTTCGCGCGCGGAGAAGTCCAAGACGTCAGTCAAGATCAGGGCAGCACGCTGGCGCGGTGGCAGCAGCTGCAGCGCGGCGATGAAAGCCAGCGAAATGGTTTCCCGCTGCTCATAGCGCGCTTCCGGTCCCGCCGCCGGGTCAGCGACCTCTGCCAGGATGGCATCGGGATACGGTTCTAGCCAGAGAACCTTACCCAATCGACTGAGCTCTGGCGGCTCCACATCCATGAGCGTCGCACTCGCTGGTGACCGTCTGCGAGCGCGCACCATATTCAAGCAGCGGCCGGTGGCAATTCTGTACAGCCATGTGCGGAAGGAGGCTCGCCCCTCGAATCCCGCCAGTCCCTTCCACGCAGCGGTAAGCGACTCCTGGAAGGCATCTTCAGCGTCGGCGACGGATCCCAGGATTCGGTAGCAGTGCGCATGTAGCTCCCGATGGTAAGGACCGACCAGCTCCTCAAAGGCCACGTCGTCTCCCGAGCGGGCACGAGTGAGTAGCTGCCCTTGCACGCCACCATCCTCTGCTCTATGCCCCCATCTCGCTGCGGACACGCCCACAACAGTACTGACACCGACCGGGACCAAATTTAGGCGGTCCGACGACCAGCTAATTCGCCGGGGATCTGGTGTCTATACGGCTAGGTGCCAGCTCCGGCTCGGCGCCTGAGTAACTCATCAGTCCTGGGAGGAAACATCTCGTGAGCACGACATCTACGATCGCCGAGCAGGTAGCTAGCCATCACCGGGCCTCGGCCGGCCAGCTGCCCCCCGACGTCGCCGAGGCTTTCGCCACCGAGCAGCGCGACTTGGCCGCAGCCGGCAACCCGTCCGGCGTGGCAGAGCCCGGCAGCCGGCTTCCGGACGGGGAACTGCTCGACGTCGGCGGCCAGCCGACCACGCTCGCCCAGAACCTGGGTGGCAAGCCCGCCGTCATCGTGTTCTACCGCGGCGCCTGGTGCCCCTACTGCAACATC
>VBHB01000105.1 GCA_005880315.1 Chloroflexota bacterium
GCAGCCAGTCTGCACCTGCGGCCACCGGGCAACCCTCCGCATCGTCACCCGCCGTCCCGTCCGTCCTTCTGAGGCGGAGGTGGCGGCCAACCCCCGCGCCCGGTCGGCGCGGTTGAGGGTGGCGGAAAAGACCTGATTCCATCCCTCCCACCCCAAGTCCTGGCGTCCGGTCACCCCGCCGGGCGCCAGGCACAAATTCCGCCGGCGCGTCGGGGGCAAGTCAATCGTCTTCCTACCAGTCGCACAAATGAGACCTAGCAACACATGAGGCACAAGGCTTGACATCGACCCGAATACTCACCCGGCGCCGGCTTGGCGCCGCGGCCCCCCAGCACGCACCGGGACGCCGGCGTCGGCGCACGCGCGGATTCGTGCAGGTGGCGAGCTCGGTTGCCTCCGAGCGCCTGCAGCTGAACACCTACGCACACGCTTACCTGGCGTTCGGCGTCGCTCTGATCGGCATCCTGTTCTATCTCGCGCTCGCCGCGCAGGTCACGCAGTCGTCCTACGACATCACCCGGTTGCAGGACCAGCAGCGCCAGCTCGTCGCCGAACAGGACCAGCTCCGCTACCAGGAGGTGACGCTGCACGCGCCCGCCCAGGTTCAGCAGCAGGCCGCCCAGGGCGGCATGCAGCGCGTGGCGCCGGTCGCCTACGTGCCGGCCCAGCAGATCGCGATCGACCTGCAAGCTCCAGCCGGCGACACCGGCACCGATGCCACCCCGTTGTGGGCGCGCTACGCGGCGGCGATCTTCAACAAAGTCGGCGGCACGCGCGACGTGCTCGCGGCGAGCCACTGAGTGGTCCGCCCCGGAATGCGCTCACCAATGCATCGGCCTAGTCGGCCGGGCGCCGTCTCACCCCGCGGAATCACGCGATTCCGCGGGGACCCCGAGAAGGGCGCTGAAGCCGGCGTCGCCTCTTGCGCGCGCTCGGTCACGCATCTACGCGATGCGCTCCCTCACGTGCTCATCGGCTCCTTGGCTCCGGCCGCCGAGGCCGCGCCTTGGCGAGCTGATTCCGTGGCGGACCACTAAGTGGCCACAGGGGCTCTTCGTAAAAGGGCCCCGCGAGTCGAGCACGTCATGGGGGCGCGGCTGCGCATCCTCGTGCTGCTGACGATCGCGGCCCTTCTCGCCGGCGCGGTCTGGACGCGCCTTGCCTACTGGCAGGTGTTTCGCCACGTGCAGCTGTCGGCGCAGGCCCAGGCGCAGTACCACGAGCTGGTCCCGCTGCCCGCGATGCGTGGTGTGGTCTTCGACCGCAACTTGACCCAGCTCGTCGTCAATACGACCGTGTATTCGGCCTTCGTCTCGCCCGACCAGGTGACGGCAGCCGACCGTGACCGGGTCGCGAGCGGACTGGCGAGCGTCCTCGGCGTCGACAAAACCAAGAGCTTGCAGACGCTGGTGTCTGGCTCGAAGTTCGCTTACGTCCTGCGCCGCTTCCCGAAGGCGAAGGCGGACCAGCTGCGGGCGCTCAAGCTGCCAGGCGTCGGACTGGAGGAAGAGACACAGCGCTCGTACCTACCGGGAATTGCCTCGGGCTCGAGCCTGGCGGCGAATCTGTTGGGCTTCGTGACCTACGACGGGCAGGGCCAGCGCGGAATCGAGCAGTACTACCAGAAGCAGCTGGCCGGCACCGCCGGCTACATCTCGAGCTACCGCGACCTCGCCAACCGAGAGATCGTCCTTGGCACGCACACGCACCAGGACCCCGTCAACGGGTCCGACCTGGTGCTCTCACTGGACGCTAACGTCCAATACCAGGCCGAGCAGGCGCTGGCCGATGGCATCAAGTACGCCAAGGCCGAGAGCGGAAGCGTGCTGATCATGGACCCGACGACGGGGGGCATCGTGGCCTGGGCCGACTACCCGAGCTATAACGCCAACAATTTCAATCACACCGACCCGACTCTCTTCCAGGACAACGTCTCCAGCTACATGTACGAGCCAGGCTCGGTGATGAAGGTGGTCACGCTGTCAGGCGCGATCAATCAGGGCGTAATCACGCCAGACACGGTCATCAACGACCCCGGTTACCTCAACGTCGGCGGCTACCGGATATACGACTGGGACCGGCGCAACCACGGCAACATCAACTACACATTCGTGCTCGAGCGCTCGCTCAACGTGGGCGCGATGAAGGCCATGCAGGCTGAGGGACACGCCGCGTTCTACAGCTACCTGAAGGGTTTCGGACTCACGCAGCCGAGCGGAATCGACGTCGCGGGGGAGACCTACGTCCCCTTGCCGTCGCAGGGCCAGATGAGCGACAGTCAATACGCGACCACCTCGTTCGGCCAGGGCATCGGCGTGAACATGGTCCAGATGCTGTCGGCGGTAAACGTTGTCGCCAACGGTGGGAAATACGCGCCACCCCACGTGGTGGAGCGTATCGGCACGAGCATCAATCCCCTCGTCTTGGCGCCGCAGAGACAGGTCATCACCCCGGCGACGGCGCAGGAGATGACGGTGATGATGGAGGCCGTCGTGCAGCACGGCTCCGGCTACACCTCGCGGGTCAAGGGCTTCACTCTCAACCAGGCCGCCAAGACCGGCACCTCGCAGATTCCGGTCAACGGCCAGTACACACAGGACGTCTGGGCATCCTTCGTCGGTTTCCTGCCCGCGAATCACCCGAAGTTCACGATGCTGGTCGTCGTCCGCAAGCCACACGCGCCCGGCAGCGACACTAACTGGACCCTGAACGACGGCTACATCACGGCCGGCCCGATCTGGCAGAAGATCGCGCAGTCGATCGTGGTCGACTGGCGCATAACACCGGGATAGCCCAACCAGTTTCCATATACATATGAGGTTGACGCTCCTCGAGCTTCTCGAGGCGACCGGCGGGGGCGAGATCGGTGGCACCCAGGTCGGCAACACGTTCTCGACTTATCACACGGATTCGCGTGAGGTCGTGTCAGGTGGCGTCTTCTTCGCGCTGCGCGGCGGCAAGATGGACGGCCATCGCTTCATCCCCGACGCCCTCGGCCGTGGCGCCGCTGCGCTGGTCGTGGAGCGGCGCACCGAGATCGCCCACGGCGTGGTCGAGATCATCGTGCGCAACACGTGGGACGCCCTTTTCGCGGTGGCGAAGCATGTGCGCAATCGCGTGAACCCGCTGGCGGTCGGGGTCACCGGCAGCAATGGCAAGACGTCGACCAAGGAGATGGTGGCCGCGATCCTCGACCGCCAGTACAGAGTGCTGCGCACGTCCGGCAATCTCAACACCGAGACCGGTGTGCCCTTGACGTTGCTGCAGCTCGAGCCCGAGCACACCGCCCTCGTGGTCGAGATGGGGATGCAGCGCGCCGGCGACATCGGCCGCCTCGCGGAGCTCGTGCGGCCGTCGGTCGGGATCATCACCAACATCGGCGTGGTCCACATGGAGTTCTTCGCCTCCCAGGAGCACCTGGCGCGCGGCAAGGGTGAGCTCGTTGCCGCGCTTCCACCAAAAGGACTCGCGGTCCTCAACGCCGACGATCCTTTCTTCGAGCTCCTGTCCGGGATGTCAGCCGCGCCGGTCAAGACCTTTGGGTTTGGCGCCGCCGATATTCGCGGAGAGGGCTACGCCGCCGGCGCCGGTGGTGGCTGCGAGTTCACCGTTCGCGGCGTCCCGGTGCGCCTGGCTCTGGAAGGGCGCCACCAGGCGCGCAACGCGCTGGCCGCACTGGCCGCGGGCGAGTTTGCGGGCGTGAGCGTCGAGGAAGGGGCGGTGGCGCTCGCGACCGTCGCGGTTCCGCACCGCCTGCAGGAGCACCAGACGTCGAAGGGCGTGACCATCGTCGACGACGCGTACAACGCGAGCCCCGAATCCATGCTTGCCGCTTTCGAAACCATTGCGGAGCGGCCGCGACAAGGCCGGCTGCTCGCAGTGCTCGGGGCCATGGGCGAGCTGGGTGCTCTCGCGGACGAGTCCCACCGTCGTGTCGGCCGCCGTGCGGCGGAGGTGTTCGACGCGGTGGCCGTTCTCGACAGCGAGTGGGGACGCGTGCTCGCCGAAGCCTCCGACGCCCACCTGGTACCGGACAGGGAATCGGCCGTGATGTGGGTCCAGAACATGGCCAAGCGCGGCGACCGCGTGCTCGTCAAGGCCTCGCACAGCGCTGGACTCGAAGAGGTGGTCAAAGCACTGACCAAGTGATCAAAGAAGCCTGGCTGGGCCGCCTCGACGGATCTCCGGCGCCCATGCGGCCCGTCTGCGTTGTTGCGGCCTCCGCTCCTCGCTTACGCATCAACGGATGCGCTCGCTTCGGTGCTCGGCCGCGCCTAGCATCCGGACCGCCTGGCCACCGGATCTCTCGCCGAGGCACCCAGCCATGCTTCTAGATGTACTTACATTTGCGGCGGCTTTCCTGATCGCGCTCATCCTCTACCCGATCGCGATCGACGCCCTGCGGCACCTGAAGTCGGGCCAGGTCATCCAGGCAGAGCTGCCCGAGAGCCACCAGAAAAAGGCAGGCACTCCCACCGGCGGAGGGATTCTCTTCTCGGCGCTTGGCATCCTGGGCGGTGTTGTTGCGGCGGTCAACGGGCATGCGGGCGCGTGGCCTGCGGTGGCCGGACTCATCGGCGGCGGGCTCATCGGTTTCGCCGACGACCAGAGCAAGCTGCGCGTCGGCTCGCGTGGCATTCCGGCGCGGCTGAAGCTTCCTATCCAATTCCTCATCGCCATCCCGGTGGCGGCGGTGGCGCTGTCGCAGGGGGGCATGCATCAGCACCTCCTTCCTTCGACGCCCTGGTTCCTTTATCCGTCGGCGGTGGTCGCGATCGTCGCCACCGCGAATGCGCTCAATATCACTGACGGCATCGACGGCCTGGCCGGAGGGCTGTCTGCGATCGCCTTCGCGGCGATCGCGCTGCTGCTGCCGGGTGCGCCCGCTGGCGAAAAGGCGGTCGCGATGACTCTCGCAGGCGCGCTGGTCGCCTTCCTGGTGTTCAACCGGTATCCGGCTCGCGTGTTCATGGGCGACACGGGTTCCCTTGCGATCGGCTTCGCGCTTGCGGCCATGGCGATCCAGCAGGGATTGCTGATCCTTCTGCCGCTGCTCGCGCTCGTGTTCGTATTGGAGACGCTGTCTGTCATCATTCAGGTGGCTTACTTCAAAGCCAGCGGCGGACGTCGTGTTTTCAAGATGACCCCGATTCACTACACGTTCCACCACGAGGGTTGGTCTGAGAACCGCATCGCGCTCTCCTTTTGGGGCGCGGGGCTCGTCTCAGCGCTGGCTGCTGCCGGGGTGGCGCGGCTGATCACGTGACCGCGCTCGTGGTGGGTCTCGCGCGCAGCGGCGTCGCGCTGGCCGACTACCTCGTGCGGACCGGCGTTCACGTGCGCGTCTCAGACAAGAAAGGTGAGGCCGACCTGCGTGATGCGCTCGCGCAGCTGCCAGCCGGTGTCGATGTGAGGCTTGGCGGCTACGACGACTCCGTCCTCGCGGGCGTCGACGTCGTGTACGCGAGCCCTGGTGTGCCGTGGGACGCGATTCTCCTCAACGACGCGCGACGAGCGGGCATCAAGGTGTCGAGCGAAATCGACCTCTTTCTCAGCCTTTGCCCGGGAACGGTGATCGGCATCACCGGGACCAACGGCAAGACCACGACCACGGCGCTCGCCGGAGCCGTGCTCGCGGCCGGCGACCGGCCGGTCCTCGTGGGCGGCAACATCGGCGACACCGTCCTCGACCGTCTCGACGAAGTGACCCCACGCCACTGGGTTGTGCTGGAGCTGTCCAGCTTTCAGCTCGAGTCGGTCGAGAGGCCGCGGCTGCACGTCGGTGTGATTCTCAACATCACGCCCGACCATCTCGACCGCCACGGCACGTTCGAGCGCTACGTCGACATCAAGGCACGGGCGATCGAGTTCGCGGGCGCCGATGACTTCGCCGTCCTCAACGGCCGCGACAAAGTCGTGCGCGAGCTGGCGACTCGCACGCGCGGGCACGTGGTGTGGTTCGACGAGCACCGGCCATTGCCGCCGATGCCGCTTCCGGGCCGGCACAACCTCGACAACGCGTTGGCCGCCGCAGCCGTAGGCAGGATCGCCGGTCTCTCCGACGAGGCAATCGATCGCGCGATCGCCGCGTTCAAGGGCGTCGAGCATCGACTCGAGCTGGTCGGCGAGTGGCACGGCGTGCGCTGGTACAACGACTCCAAGGCCACCAATCCCGACGCGGGCCAGGTCGCGCTCAGCTCGTTCCCGGATCAGCCGGTGGTTCTCATCGCCGGAGGCTATGGGAGCGGTTTCGAGCTTGCCGCGTGGGTGGCTGATGTGCGGCGACATGTCGACGCGGTGGTCTTGATGGGCGCGTCTGCAGACCTTCTCGCCAACGAGCTCGCCGGTCATCCGAAGGTGGTGCGGGCGAACAGCCTGGCCGACGCGGTCGAGCTGGCGGCGGGTCTCGCGGGTCCGGGCGGCGTCGTCCTGCTGAGTCCCGCCTACAAAAGCTTCGACATGTTCAAGGACTTCGAAGACCGCGGCAACCAGTTCAAAACGTTGGTCCACCAGAGGTTCGAAGGTTGAGCTCCAGCGCCTCCACCTCCCGCCATCCCGACCGGCTGCTCATGTTCACGACCGTGCTGCTCTGCGGTGCTGGCCTGGTCATGGTCACCAGCGCCAGCGTGGCCTTCTCCTACACGCAGCACCAGTCGGCGTTCTACTACGCGGAGCGCCAGGCGGCATGGATGGCGATCGGCTTCGCCGGTCTCTTCTTGCTCGGTCGCGTCGACTATCGAAAGCTGCGCCCGCTGGCGCCGGCGGGTGCGGTCGCGGCAGCGCTCCTGATGTTGCTGGTCCTCGTCCCGCACCTCGGTGTCACCGTCAACGGTGCGCGGCGCTGGTTCGACGCGGGTGCGTTGGGAACCTTTCAGCCGTCAGAGCTCGGCAAGCTCGCGTTCGTTTTCTTTATCGCCCATTGGGTCGACCGCAACGCCGCCCACCTCGGCGACATCCGCAAAGGCCTCGTGCCGTTTGCCGCCATGCTCGCGGGCGTGCTCGTCCTGCTCATGCTCGAACGGGACCTCGGCACGTCGATCGTGATCGTCGGGATCTTTCTCAGCGCGTACTGGGCGGGCGGTGGGCGATTCCGCCACATGGTGTTGCTCGTCGGCGGCCTCGGCCTGGCCTTCGTCGCGGTCACGCTGCTGGAGCCGTATCGCTTTGCGCGTTTGACCAACTTCAAGAACCCGTTCGCGGATCCGCTGGGGGCCGGCTTCCAGTCCACACAGGCGATCTTCGGGTTGGGCTCGGGTGGGCTGTTCGGCGTGGGCATCGGCCACTCGGTCGAGAAATACGGCTGGCTGCCCGAGGCGCACACCGACTTCATCTTCGCGATCGTTGGCGAGGAGACGGGCCTCATCGGCACGACCCTGATCATGCTGGGGTTTCTCTTCTTCGCCGTGCGCGGGTACCTGGCCGCGCTGCGCGCGCCGGACCGCTTCGGCGTGTGCCTGGCCACGGGAATCACGACGTGGATCGCATTCGAGGCGCTGATGAACATGGCCACGGTCACCAACACGCTGCCGATCGCAGGTGTGCCGCTGCCGTTCTTCAGCTACGGCGGCACGGCGGTGGCCACGACGCTGGCGGCGTCGGGCGTGCTGCTGAGCGTCGCGCGTTTCGGCTCAGGCTCAGGTTTTGGGCATAAGAACACGAGGAGAGATGAGACTTCTGATAGCTGGCGGCGGGACCGGTGGGCACCTCTATCCGGCGCTCGCCGTCGCGCACGCGTTTCGCGCTGAGGACCCGGATGGAGCGCTGCTGCTCGTCGGGCGCGCAGGCGGCCCCGAGGAGACGCTGGTCCCGGAGGCCGGCTTCGACCTCGAGACCATCAACGTGCGCGGGCTCGACCGCGACGCGCTGTGGAAGAACATCGCGTTGCCGGTCGTCGCGCCAGCAGCGCTGCGCTCGGGGCTGCGCATCGTCGACCGCTTCCGGCCGGACGTGGTGCTCGGCATGGGTGGTTACGTGATGGCGCCCGCGGTGGCGGCAGCCCGATTGAGGAGAATCCCGTACGTCTTACATGAGAAGGACGTACGGCCGGGCCTGGCGACGCGTTTCTTCGCTCGCGGCGCGGCAGTGGTTTGCACGACGCTGCCGGGCACGGAGGCGCGGCTGCGCACCAAGCGAGTGGAGCTCACCGGCGTGCCCCTTCGCGAGGGTTTCCAGCCGCGCATTCCCAACGTGCCGCCGCGCCGCCTCCTGATCACCGGCGGCAGCCAGGGCGCGCGCCACATCAACGAGGCGGTGTGGGGTGCGCTCGACGAGCTCCTCCGGCGTTTCGCAGAGGTCGTGCACGTGGCGGGGAAGCAGGGAGCCGAGGGAGTGAGGAGTTATGCACGTCCCGGCTACCGCGGGCTCGAGTTCACCGGCGACATGCCGCAGCTCATGGCGGAGGCCGACCTGGTCGTCAGCAGAGCCGGCGTGGGCACGATCGCGGAGATCAGCGCGGTCGGTCTGCCGATGGTGCTGGTGCCGGGAACGTTCGGTGGCGGCCACCAGGAGGAGAACGCGAATGCGATGGTCGACGCCGGCGCCGCCGTGCGCATCGGCGACGCGGACCTCGATCCGGAGTCGCTCGTGGCGGCGCTCGACTCGCTGACGCCGGACAAGCTGCGCGCGATGGCCAAAGCGAGCGCAGCATCCGGTCGGCACGACGCCGCGAAACGCGTGCTTAAAGTCCTGCACGACGTGGTAGGGACATGAAGGTTCACCTCATGGGCGTGGGCGGCGCGGGTGTCTCAGCACTGGCTCGCGTCTTCCTCGCGCGCGGCGACGAGGTGAGCGGGTGCGACCTGCGCGAATCGGACACGACCGCTGAGCTCGAGGATGCGGGTGTGCGCATGTACATCGGCCACGACCCCGAGCACGTCCTTTTCCAGGACCTGCTCGTCTACAGCGGCGCCATCAAGTCGTCGCCGGAGCTGGATGCGGCACGGGCGATGGGGGTGAAGGTGGTCTCACGCGCGGAGATGCTGGCGGAGCTGATCGCGGAATCCGATTCGGTCGCGGTGGCCGGCAGCGCGGGCAAGACCACCGTCACCCATATGACCGGCCACATCCTCACCGAGGCGGGATTCGACCCCACGGTTCTCGTCGGCGACGGCTCTAGCGCGCGCGCCGGCCGCTCGCGGTGGCTGGTCGCGGAGGTCGACGAGTCCGACGGCAGCCTGGTGCTCCATCATCCGAAGCACGCGATCGTCACCAACATCGAGTTCGACCATCCCGACCACTTCCAAGACGTCGAAGCCGTGCAGGAGGTGTTCGGGGAGTTTGCGGCCGGCCTGCCGGCCGGCGGGGTGGCGGTCCTATGTGCGGACGACGACCGTGCGCGATCCCTGCAGACGCCGGCTCGGCGCGTGACCTATGGCTTCAGCGAGGCCGCCGACTACCGCTGCGGCGAGGGACGCCCGTTTGCGATCCACCACGCGGGCCGCGAGCTGGGCAGGGTCAATCTCCGCCAGCCCGGCCGCCACAACGTACAGAACGCGACCGGCGCCGCCGCGATGGCGCTCGAGCTTGGCGTCAGCTTCGCCGACGTGGCCGGCGCGCTCGAGCGTTTTCCTGGCGCGCACCGGCGGCTCGAGTACCTTGGCATCTTCCAGGGCGCCCCTGTTTACGACGACTACGCGCACCACCCGACCAAGGTGCGCGCCACTCTGCAGGCGGCGCGAGAGCTGAAGCACCGCCGGCTCATAGTCGTCTTTCAACCCCATCGATATTCGCGGCTGGCCGCGCTTCTGCAGGACTTCTCGCGGTCGTTCAGCGGCGCCGACAGGGTGCTGATCGTCGACGTTTACAGCGCCGGCGAGGACAACCCGACCGGCATCCAGGCGCGCGACCTCGCCGACCTCATCCCCAATGGGACGTACGTCGGCTCCTTCCAGAGCGCGCGCGAGAGTCTCGAAGGCCTGGTCGGTCCGGACGACGTCCTGCTCTTGATGGGAGCAGGCGACATCAGAAAGTTGGGCGATGAGCTGGCGCAAAAGTTCTAACCTCGCGTGGCTGCGCGACCTGCCCGGCGTGCGTGAGGGCGAGCCGCTCGCCACGCGGACGTCGTTCGGGATCGGCGGTCCCGCCGAGTTCTTCATCGAGGCCGCCAATCCGCAGTCCATCGAGCGCGCGCTCGAAGGCTGTCGCCTGCGCGGCATCCCATATCTGCTGCTTGGCGCCGGCACCAACTTGCTCGTTGCTGACGCCGGGCTGGAGGGGCTGGTCGTTCGCGTTGTCAACCGCGACTACGAGGTGGACGGCACGAGAATCCGCGCGGGAGCCGGGCTGAAGATGATGAGGCTGGCGAGAATCGCCGCCGACGCCAACCTGCGCGGTTTCGAGTTTGCCATCGGAGTGCCGGGCACGGTCGGGGGGGCGGTCTATCAGAACGCCGGCTGCTGGGGCAAAGAGCTCCGTGAGGTCCTGGTCGAAGCGCGGGGATTCCAGCCCGGCGCCGACCGGCGCACGTGGAGCCCCCAAGACCTCGCCTTCGGATATCGCACGTCGGCGCTTCGCGACGGACCGCTGCGCGGCTCGCTCGTCATCGACGCCACCATCAAGCTCGAGCGTGGGGATGGTGAAGAGGCCAAGCGGCTGATGACCAAGCTCACGAACGAGCGCAGCCAGACGCAGCCCATCAAAACCAAGAACTGCGGCAGCGTGTTCATGAACCCGCCTGGGGACTCTGCCGGCCGGCTCATCCAGGCCGCCGGCCTGAAAGGCGCGCGCGAGGGCGCGGCGGTCATCTCGCAACTGCACGGAAATTTCATCGTCAACGAGGGCGGCGCCAGAGCCGCCGACGTGGCGGCGCTCATCGACCGGGCGCGCTCAGAGGTCATGCGCCGCTTCGGCGTCGAGCTCGAGCGCGAGGTCGAGCTGGTCGGTAAGTGGAATTGAAGATCGCCGTCTTGCGTGGAGGCCGGTCGGCCGAGCGCGACGTCTCGCTGCGCTCGGGCGCGCAGGTCGAGCAGTCGCTGCGCGGCCGCGGCCACGACGTCACCGGCGTCGACCTCGACAGGAACACCTGGGACGTCCTCCGCGATGGGAACTTCGACTGCGTCTTCAATGCGCTGCACGGCCGGCTGGGTGAGGACGGCACGGTGCAGGGAATGCTCGAGCTGCTGGCCCTGCCGTACACGGGGTCGGGTGTTCTGGCGTCCGCGCTGTGCATGGACAAAGCCAGGGCCGGAGCAGTCATGACGGGCGCGGGACTGCACGTGCCCGAGTTCGAAGACCTCGAGGTCGAGCAGGGTGTGAGCGCGGACGTGGTCGACAAGCTGGTCGCGCGCTTTGGGCTTCCGCTCGTGATCAAGCCCGTCCGCGAAGGCTCGACCATCGGCCTCACCATCGCGCGCGATGCCGACCAGGTGGCCAGTGGGCTGGTGCTCGCCGCACGTTACGACCGGCGCGTGCTGGCCCAGCGCTTCGCTGTGGGTACCGAGATCACTGTTGGCGTGCTCGCCACGCCCGACCTGCAGGTGCTGCCGACGCTCGAGATCGTGAGCGACAACCCGGTGTACGACTACGACGCCAAGTACACGGCAGGCAAGTCGCACCACATCATCCCGGCGCGAATTCCAGAGGCCGCGCGCGCTGCCGCCTCCAAGGCGGCGGGCCATGCATTTACAGTCCTGGGCTGCTCGGGGATGGGCCGCGTCGACATCATCGTGGATGCGGACGGCACGCCCTGGCTCCTCGAGGTCAACACGGTGCCGGGGCTGACCGAGCTCTCTCTGCTGCCCGACGCCGCGCGCGCTGCCGGCGTCGAGTTCGGCGACCTGTGCCAGCGGCTCGTGGACCACGCCATTGCCCGCCACCAACATCACGTCGGTCCGGGACAGGCGCGATGAGGTTCCGCCGGCGTCGCTCGCTGATGCCCAGAATCGGACGCCGTCCCAGTCCCGAGGAAGCCGCGCCGCTGAAGGGCCAGCTGTGGACTCGATCGGAGCGCGCCCTCAAGGAGCCCGACGTGCACTGGCTGCGCCGCGCGATCGCGGTCGGGGTCGCCGTCGCCGAATGTGCACTGCTCGGCTGGCTCTGGTTCGGGCCCACCCTGTCGATCAAGGCGGTCGAGGTTTCCGGCGCGCACCACCTGACCGAGGCGCAGGTCGCCGCCGCGTTGGGTCTCGACAGCGGCAGGTCGATCCTTGCCATCGACGGCGAATCGGATCGGCGCCACCTCGTCGACCAGGTCTGGGTGCGCACCGCCACGGTCGATCCCCAGCTCGACGGCACCGTGGTGGTGCACGTCACCGAATGGCAGCCGATCGCGGCCTATCACGCCGGTCCGAGCAAGAATTACTTCTTGCTTTCGAGCCAGGCGACGGTGCTCGGCCCGGCGGCAGCGGCGGGAGCTCTCGTCGACATACAGGGACCGGCGGGCCCCGACCCCAGGGTGGGCTCGCAGGCGATAGATCCGGCGCTGCTCGTCGCCCTCGTCAACATCCAGCGCGGGTTGCCCGGCCTCATCGGCCAGCAGGTGGCGGGGTTCGTCTTCGATTCCTGCGGCGAGCTCACCCTCATTTCCAAACGTGGCTGGAAGGTTTACTTTGGCCGCGTGCTGACGCCTGAAGAGTTCTCGAGCCTGCATGAAAAGCTCGCCGCCTTGAAAGCCATCGCAGGCCACGGCAACGTCGATTACAACTCGGGCGACCTCGTTTACGTCAACGTGATGAATGCGTCGGAGCCTGCGGCCGGATACAAATCGCGTGCGCCCGCCACCCCGACACCATCCCCCGGCGCGCTCCAGCCGTCGCCTTCCCCCACGCCCGCTCCTGTATGCAAATAATCGTCGTCGCGGTCCTGTTCGCCCTGCTGGGCGTTGTGCTCGGCCTGATGTCGCCGCTCACGATTCCGATCACCTACGCGCGATACACCGCGGTGGCGCTGCTGGCCGCGCTCGACTCGATCTTCGGGGCCTTCAAGGCCTACATCTCGGGCACATTCGAGCCGCGGGTCTTCTTCAGCGGGCTGCTCACGAACATGACGCTGGCGGCCGGGCTGACCTACTTTGGCGACAAGCTTGGGGTCGACCTCTCGATCGCCGCGATCGTCGCTTTCGGGGTGAGGATCTTCAATAACCTGGGTGCCATCCGACGGCATTATCTGTAGGCCTGGCTATCAAGCCGAGGCACAAGTGCTAGCCCCGAGGCGGGACTGACCCACAAAATCTGGTCCGCTGGCGCCCGGATGCCCTTATAATCTCGGGCAACCCGCCCGTCTATCTCTACGTTCCAGGAGGCGTTCCAGCACCAGTTTTGTCAAGGCGGAAACGTGCCGTCGGTCTAGACCTTGGTACCAGCCGGGTCGCGGTTGTCATCGCCGAGTCTGACGAGTCCAACGGGCCCGTCAGCATCATCGGCGTGGGCGAGAGCCTGTCCGACGGCCTGCGCAAGGGCGTGGTGGTCAACCTCGACAAGACGATCGCCGCGATTCAAGCCGCCGCCGTCGCCGCCGAGCGTATGGCGGGGCAGCGCATCGAGACGGTCGTGGTCTCCTTGGGCGGCACCCACCTGTGGTCTCAGAACTCAATGGGCGTGGTGGCGGTGGCCGGCGGCGACCGCGAGATCGGTGACGACGACGTGCAGCGCGTGGTCGAGGCCTCGCGTGCGGTGAGCGTCGCCTCCGACCGGCAGGTCATCCACGTCATCCCGCGCGCATACACGGTCGACGGCCAGGAAGGCGTTCGCGACGCCATCGGCATGATGGGCCATCGGCTCGAGGTCGAGACGAACATCATCACCGGAGCGCAGACGGCTCTTCAGAACGTGATCAAGTGCGTGCACGGCGCAGGCTTCGACATCGAGGACGTCGTCTGCGCGGGACTGGCAGCCGGCGAAGGCGTTCTGACGCTCCAGGAGATCGACCTCGGCGTCTGCCTCGTCGACATCGGCGCCGGCACCACCTCGGTGGTCGTCTACAACGACGGCGCCGCACGACACCTGGCGGTGCTGCCCGTGGGTGGCAACCACGTGACCAGCGACATCGCGATCGGCCTCCGCACCACGCTGGACGAAGCCGAGAGCCTGAAGCTCAACTACGGCCACACGCTTCCCGAGGTGATCGACCACGGAGAGAAGGTCGAGGTGCGCCAGGTCGGCGGCGATCGCATCAATGCGCTGCCGCGGCGCTTCCTCGCGGAGATCATCGGCCCGCGCATGAAGGAGATCTTCCAGATGGCGCGCGAGGAGGTTCGCAAGAGCGGCTTCGACGGGTTGCTGCCGGCGGGGGTGGTCGTCACCGGCGGCGGATCGCGCCTGATGGGGACGACGGATGCGGCGCAGCTCGTGTTCGACACATCCGTACGGCTCGGCCAGGCGTCCGCGGTGTCGGGCCTCGCCGACCGCGCGCAGGGCCCGTCGTACGCGGTCTCGGTCGGGCTCGTGAAGTGGGGTTTGAGAACGCACGCGCCGACATACAACAACGGCCGGCAGCAGGTCGGTTTCGGCTCGACCTACCAGAAAACAGTGAGGTGGCTTCGAGATTTTTTCTAGAGAACAGACCCGGAACCAGCTGGAGCTCGCCATAGCTAAAGCACATCACCAGGAGGACGTCATGAAAGAAACCGAGTTGCATGAGGGGCGAGCCCGCATCAAGGTCGTGGGCTGCGGCGGCGGCGGCGGCAACGCCGTCAACCGGATGATCTCGAAAGCGATCAAGGTTCAGTTCATCGCAGTCAACACCGACAAGCAGGCGCTCGAGCGTTGCCAGGCCGACGTCAAGGTCCAGATGGGCAACAAGGTGGCCCGGGGACTGGGCGCCGGCGGTGACTGGACGCGAGGCCGCGACGCCGCGGACGAGAGTCGCACCGAGCTCTCAGCCGTGGTTCAGGACTCGGACATGGTCTTCATCACCTGCGGCATGGGCGGCGGCACCGGCACCGGGTCGGCGGCCATCGTCGCCGAGCTGGCCAAGGAGGCGGGTGCGCTCACCATCGGTGTCGTGACCCGGCCGTTCGCCTTCGAAGGCCGCATTCGCAACGACACCGCCGAGGAGGGAATCAAAGCCCTCCGCAGCCAGGTCGACGCCTTGATCGTCGTACCGAACGATCGGCTCGCGCAGGTCGCCAGCTCGAAGACGACGCTCGAGGAAGCCTTCCGCATGGCGGACGACGTGCTCCGCCAGGGCGTCCAGGGCATCTCCGACCTCGTCACCCAGCCCGGCGTCATCAACCTCGACTTCGCCGACGTGAAGGCGATCATGGAGAACGCCGGCGAGGCGCTCATGGGCATCGGCCACGGCGCCGGCGACTCGCGCGCCGAGGACGCTGCCAAGCAGGCCGTCTCCAGCCCGCTGCTGGAAACGTCGATCGACGGCGCCAAGGGCATCCTGTTCAACATCACGGCGGGCAAGGACATCACGCTGCAAGAGGTCCAGAAGGCGGCCGAGATCGTGCGCTCGGCGGCCGACCCGGGCGCCAACATCATCTTCGGCGTGGTCCGCGACGACACCATGCAGGGCGAGATCAAGATCACGGTCATCGCCACTGGCTTCGGCGGCAAGACGCAGCAGGAGGCCAAGCACGAGGTCAAGGGCAGGACCATCACCACCTACGAGCGCCCCGAGTTCGGCACCGAGGATCTGGGCGACATCAACATCCCCGCGTTTCTCCGCAACCGTTTGTAGGAATAAACCCGTAAGCCATGCGCTGCCCTTACTGCGGTCACCACGACCTGAAGGTGGTCGACTCCCGAGACTCCGAAGTCGGGGAGGCGATCCGCCGCCGGCGTGAATGCCTGCAGTGCGGGCAGCGCTTCACCACCTATGAGCGCATCGAGGCGGTGCCTTTCTACGTCACCAAGAAGGACGGGCGCCGCGAGGACTTCGACCCCCAGAAGCTCTTCACCGGCTTGAAAAAGGCGACCGAGAAGCGCGACATCTCGCCCGAGCGCCTACGCGCGATCGTCGACGACATCGAGGCCGAGCTGCGACGCTCGGGCCGCGTCGAGATTCCCAGCGGTGAGATCGGCGAGATGGTCATGGACCGCCTGCGCGACCTCGACGAGGTCGCGTACATCCGTTTCGCGTCCGTCTACCGCGAGTTCATGGACCTCCAGCAGGTGAAGCGAGAGATCGAACAGGTCCTCAGCTCGCGCCGCCCGGGCTAAAACCACCCCCGCTCCATTCCGCATTTCTGGCGTCAAACGAGCCCTTCCTTGGATCGAGTTCCAGGCTTCTGTCGCCAAACGTGCGTTATTCGGATCGTAAGCTCACCTCAGTGAGCACTCCTCAGGTCCTGATGATTCCGGGCCTCGAGAGCGAGACGGGGCTGGTCCATGGCTTCTCGACCATCTCGCTCGGCACCATGGGTCTCACGCAAGCGCCCGACCCCGATGCGGTGATGGCGTCGAGGCGCCAGTTCGCGCGGGTGCTCGGCATCGACGCCGAGCCGCTCACGGTCGCGGGGGCGGTGCATGGCGCCAGCGTTGCCCGCATCGATGAGCACCAGGACGTGGTTCGAGGCGTCGATGGGCTCGTGACCGATCGACGAGGCGTGGCGCTGTTTGCGACCTTCGCGGATTGCTACCCGATCGTGCTGTGGGATGCGGAACATCGATGTGTGGCGCTCGTCCACGCCGGGTGGCGGGGAACGGTGGCACGAGTCGCGCCGGCCGCGCTGAAGGCGATGCATCACGAGTACGGCTCGGACCCCGCCCATGTCAGGGCCGGCATCGGGCCCGGCATCTGCGGCGCCTGCTACGAGGTGGGCGAGGAGGTCGCGAACCAGTTCGACGCCGCATTCGTGCGCCCAGGCGTGGATGGCAAGTTCTTGCTCGACCTGGCGGCCGCGAATCGCTCGCAGCTGGAGGCCGAGGGTGTCGAGGTCCATGTGATCGGCCTCTGCACGAAGGAGACCGATTACCTGCCGTCCCACCGCCGCGCGCCCGACGGCACCCGCTTCGGCGCAATTGTTGCGTTGCGTTGACCGTCGCCGAAAATCTCGTACGCGTTCGCGAGCGCATCGCAAGAGCCGGCCGCAACCCTGATGAGGTGGCCATCGTCGCCGTCACCAAGGGTTTCGACATCTCCGTATGCCACGACGCCATGGCCGCGGGGCTGCACGTGCTCGGCGAGAACCGCGTCCAGGAGGCGCTCGGCAAGATGGACCAGCTGCCCGACGCCGAGTGGCATCTCATCGGCCACCTCCAGACCAACAAGGTCAGGCAGGCGGCGGGCCGGTTCGCGTTGATCCAGTCGGTGGACTCCACACGGCTGGCTGACGCCATCGCGAGGATTGCGCCATCCCAACAGGTGCTGGTCGAAGTCAACGTTTCGAGGGAGCCGCAGAAGTCGGGTGCCGACCCCGATCGGGCCCTCGAGCTGATCACTGCGGTCGCCGGAATGCTCGACTTAAGAGGCCTGATGGCGATGGGCCCGTCAGCTGGGGATCCGACGCCGGCTTTTGTGCTCGTGCGCGAGCTTCGCAACGAGGCCGAGCAGCGTCTAGGCAAGTCCCTGCCCGTCCTTTCGATGGGCATGAGCGGGGATTTCGAGGCGGCGGTCGCGGCCGGGAGCACGATGCTGCGCCTCGGCCAGGCCCTATTCGGCCCCCGTCCGCAGCAGGGTATCGTTGCGTAGCAAATGTTCTTCATCGCCACGCTTCTGATCTATCTCCTCTACGCCTTCATCATCGTGATGATCGTGCGGGTGATCTTTTCCTGGGTCAGCCCGGGAGCGTCGAACCCCGTGTCGCGGCTCGCTTATCAGATCACCGAGCCGGTGCTGGCGCCTGTGCGGCGCTGGGTTCCGCCGGTGTCGGGCATCGACCTCTCGCCACTGCTGGTCACCCTGGTCGCGTACTTCGTGATCGCCGCCCTCCGCAGCATCGGCGGCTAATCGCGCCTGGCGGTTCCCAGGCCCTGCATGAGCAGCTGCAGGGTCGCTTTCTGAAGCAGCTCCAGCTCGGAGGTCGAAAGTGGTTGGTGGGCAAGCATCAGCGCGTGGAGATAGAGGAGTTGGATAGCGAGCTCCCTTTTCTCGCCGAGCTTGCCGCACAACGCGCGTACCAGCTCGTTACGCACGTTGAAAACGAGCAGCGGAAGTGACTCGGTTTCAGGAGGGCTGACCGCGTCGAGCACGTCGATGAAGAGCGGCAACGCCACCTCGCGGCTTGCCCTGACCTGCCGACCGTAAGCGACGCTGTCCGACTGGGACAGCAGGGCCGGAACCGTGACCGGCTCGAACCCCTTGAGGATCGGTTGGGCGCGGAACGCGCCCAGGACGCGCTGGGCGTCGGCTACAAAGTCCCCGGCAATCGCGGATTCCTCCGCGGTGGGATCGGCGAGCCGCTGCATGAGAAAGTTGTCGTCGAGCGGCGAGATCTCGCGCCCGATCAGCTCCTGGGCCAGTGAAAGGAGCTGTGTGTCATAGCTGAATCCTCCGTCTATGAGCTCGATGCCGAGGGCTCGGGCCACCCCCGCGAGCTGCCGGTAGGCGTCGTGATCCGACACGTAGTGGAGCTCACGGCCACAGTCGAGGTAATCGCCAAGCGGGATCATCCCGCGGGTGCCTTCAAACGGAAGCCACCGCACAAACAGCTCGTAGAACTCGGGGTCCTGGGTTGCCAGCGCTTTGAGCGCCATGTAGTGGATCCGGATGAATTGCGCCATGAGGTCGGGGTCGCGCCTGCCTGTTTCCTCCAGCCACGCGCGGACGATCTGGCCGACCTCCTCGCGGAACTTCTCGAGCTTCTCGTCTTCATAGAAGCTCTCCCGGCCGGCCGTCGGGCGCAGGTCGTTGACGTTGACGACGCACCGAACGAAATACGCCCAGTCCGGTGTGAGCCCGGTGAGGCTGTCGGAGACCAACATGCGACGCAGGTAGGCCCGGTGGTTCTGTGGGACATGAACCGACCGAGGTTCGGAAAGCAGAAATGCGACGCCCGTCGCATCTGCGGCCTCTGATTTGATCGGAATCGCCGCCATCATCCGGTCTCCGAACAGCGCCTCTCCGTAGCCGAGGACCTGCGACAGCCCCGAGTCGCTCTTCAGGTCGATCCCCTGCCATGGCAATGGTTCGCCGCCGAATTCCTCGCGGCGCCCCTCGTGGGTGAAGGTGATCCTGACTGGAAGGAGCCCGCCGAAATGCCGCGCTGTATCGATGACTTTTGCTGCGTTGAATAGAGGCGCACTCTCGATCTTGGGGCGAAGGTAAACAGCCGTACCGATAGGCGCCGAGGCCTCGAGGGATGCGAGCTCGTACGTGCCATCGCTGTGGCCGATCCATCTGAGCGATTTCGACGAGCCAAGCTTTCGGGTCACGAGCGTGACCTCGTCGGAGACGACAAAGCACGACAGGATGCCGATTCCGAACTGTCCGAGGAAATCGGTCGACGAGTCCCGCTTAGAGCTCTGGCCGATCGTGCTGAGAAACACATGAACATCCGCTTCGTTCAGGCCGATGCCATCGTCCTCGAAGCTGAGCGTGGCTCCGGCGCCGTCGCCGACCAGCCGGATCGAGATTTCGCCCCCGTGACTTGGCTCCACCGCATGCCGTGCGGTGATCGCATCGATTGCGTTCTGCAGCAGCTCCCGAACGAAGACGGTCGGCGACGAGTAGAGGTGATTCGAGAAGACATCGACGATGCCTCTGAGGTCGACCTTGAAGGGGTCGCGTTCGCTCATAGCGGCCACCACCACGTGCCCGTGCCTTCCAGGTGTGAGCGCACCGCATCACCGACCCGCGAATGGCCATTCCTCTTGTCGAAGGCGTCCGCGAGGTTGCATGCCTCGCGATAAAGGCGCGGTTCACCCTCGTCGAACGACGTGACCGGCTCGCTCGGAAGAAGGATGCCAAGCGGGTCGCCTCCCTTACCCATCTCGCGAGCGAGACGCGACGCTCGGACCAGGCCGATCATGAGCAGGAGACGTCTGAGAGGGGTCTCGCCGGTCAAGGCCCAGGCGGAGTACCTCGGGGCAGCCCGCAAGGCCTCCCGCGGGTTGTGTTCGACCAGGTAGACAACGAGCGTGCCGGCGGCCTGCACGAAGTCGCGGTTGGTGCCGATACGGCGCGGAATCTGGTGAGCCAGTCGCTCTGCCTCCGCATTGTCGCCCGCCTGGCTCAGGGGAAGAAGGAACCTCCCATACGTAAGCGTTGGCACCTCGGCGCACCTCATGCGGTTCTCGAACAGCGGCGCAGCTGCCTGTCTGGCCAGCGGGAGATCGCGCATCGCAAGGTGGGCGGCCGCCTCCCAATCCACGTCACAGGCCATGCAATCGCTCAGGGAGTCTCTGCCATGCCGCAGCCAATCCGCCACCGCGCCTGGCACCTTCTCGCGGTCGAGCATGTTCATCGACGACCAGAGCTGCAGCTTGCGAACGGGCCGCAGGCTGAACCCCCTGTCCCGATAGCGCTGCGACATGTCGTCGATGAGATCGGCCAGCTTCGACCGGCTGATGCCGGGATGCTCGCTCGTCCGCTCGACGATCCACTTGTACATCCAGAGCAGGTTGGTGAAGTGACCACCCTCCTCCAGTGAGAATCGATCGGGATTCGCATCGTGCTGCCCCAGGCACCAGGCAAAGGCCACCAGCGCAAGATTGGGATCGCCTCCCATATTTGCGCTCTGGATCAGGGCCTGTCTCGCTCTGAAGCCGGCCTCGACGTCCTGGTGAAGGTCGGCGACGCGCACGGCCTCGGAGTGCGCGCGGATGCGGTCGGCTCCGTAAGCCATCCCGTAGCCTTCGTCGATCAGCTGGTCCGCCTCGTTCTCGGCCCCCATCCCGTGGGATGGTAACCCGACGCCCCGCGCGCTCAGATCCACTATCCAGCAGACCTGTAAAATCAAGGCTCGCTCGGCGTAGACGGAGACAGTTAGGCCCGTTTGAACGGTCGACAGAGAGCCAGGCACCAGCTGAGAGCCTGGCGGCCGATGACGGAGCCGAGATCACTCCCGAGCCGGAACCCAACGAGCGTCCGAGGTGGCAGCCTCGGAAATCTGGGTGGTACCGCGGGCCCGCTTGCGCGAGGCTCGTCCCAGAGATCGATTCGTATTTCTCTGGGAGTGAGATGTTCGACAAAGTAGACCAGAAGGTCAGCTTCCCGGACCTCGAGAAGCAGGTGCTCGCGAAATGGAAGGAGGAAGGCACCTTCCGGAAATCGCTCGAGCTCCGCGCCGGGCGTCCGCGCTTCGTCTTCTACGAAGGTCCGCCGACCGCCAACGGCAAGCCGGCCACGCATCACATCCTCGCGCGCGCCTTCAAGGACCTATTCCCGCGCTACAAGACGATGAAGGGCTTCTACGTCGAGCGCAAAGCCGGCTGGGACACGCACGGGCTGCCGGTCGAGATCGAGATCGAGAAGAAGCTCGGCATCTCCGGCAAGTTCGCCATCGAGACCGAGATCGGCATCGAGCGCTTCAACCAGCTCTGCCGCGACAGCGTCTACGAGTACGTCTCGGACTGGGTCGCGTTCAGCGAACGCATGGCCTTCTGGCTGGACTACGACAACGCTTACTGGACGCTGACGTCCGACTACATCCAGTCGGTGTGGTGGGCGCTCAGCGAGATGTGGAAGCAGGACCTCATCTACAAGGGCTTTCGCGTCGCGCCCTACTGCCCGCGTTGCTCGACGCCCCTGTCGAGCCACGAGCTGGCGCAGGGCTATAAGGACAACGTCCCAGACCCAAGCGTGTTCGTCCGGTTCCGGTTGAAGAACGACCCGAACACCTCCGTCCTCGCCTGGACCACGACGCCATGGACCCTGCCCGGCAACGTGGCCCTGGCGGTCGACAACGACATCACCTACGTCAAGGTCCAACAGGGCGACGAGCAGCTGATCGTGGCCGAGGCGCGCCTGTCAGTGCTCGACGGCGAGTACACGCTCGTCCAGACCATGAAGGGCAGCGAGCTCGTCGGTCTCGACTACGAGCCTCTCTTTCCTTACTCCATCCCTGAGCAGGGGAAGGCTCACTACATAGTCGACGCCGATTTCGTCTCGACGGAGGAAGGCACGGGCGTCGTGCACACGTCGGCGCTGTACGGCGTCGACGACCTGAGGCTCTGCCAGGAGAAGGGCATCCCGTTCGCCCACACCGTGGGTCTGGATGGCACGTTTTTGCCATACGTCGAGAAGTTCGCCGGTCTCCACGTCAAGGAGGCCGACCCCTTGATCATCGACGACCTCAAGTCTCGTGGTTTGCTGTACAAGGCCGAGACGATCCTGCACACGTATCCGTTCTGCTGGCGATGCGGAACGCCGCTGCTCTACTACGCGCTCGACGCGTGGTACATCCGGACGACGCAG
>VBHB01000046.1 GCA_005880315.1 Chloroflexota bacterium
CGCGGCGCCGGATCCGGCGATGGCGCCGTAGACCGCGAACGCCCTGGCCCGATCGCGCGGCTGGGTGAACGTGACCGCCAGCAGGGAGAGGGCGGTGGGCGCCAGCAACGCCGCGAAGGCTCCTTGCGCCGCTCGCGCCGCGAGCAGAACGAGGAAGCTCGCCGCGGAACCTCCGATGGCCGACGCCAGCGCGAATCCGGCGAGGCCGATGACAAATGTGCGCTTGCGCCCAATGCTGTCCGCGATCCGACCGCCGACGAGCAAGAGCCCGGCGAAGGCCAGGGTGTAGGCGGTGATGACCCACTGCCGCTCCGCGTCCGAGGCTCCGAGGGCGCGCTGCGCCGATGGCAGCGCGATACTGACGATGGTCGCGTCGAGCGCGATCATCAGTTGCGCCAGCGCGACGAAGGCCAGCGTAATCCAGCGGCGATCAACCGCAGGCCCGTCCACCTCAGCCAACCTGGGGACGGACCTCATGGCTCCCCCTTGATGCAGGGATCTGCCCTGCCAGCAAGCCGAGTGCGATGGCGACCACGATGACCAGCAGCGACGCCACGGCTGAGGGCTTGACGCTCATGAGGAAAACGATGCCGAGCACCATCGCCAGCCGGACGCGTAGCGACGTCAGCAGGATGGGGCTTCGAAGCATCCCACGCACCTCGTCCGGCAGAGGACCGTGTGTTCGGCCGACCATCGGCCCAATGCGGGCCATCCGGCGGCCGGTACCGAATGCTCCGATGACACCCAGTAGCACCAGGCTGCCGAGGGCAACGAGGATCCAGCCGCGCGGCCCCCAGATCGTGGCCACCATATACAGTCCGGTGACCAGGATCAGTCCAAGCGACGATGGGGTGAGCCGCATGACAATGCTCCTCGATAGGCCGAGCCAGACCACGGCATCGCTGCTCTGTGTTGCGCGACGAAGCCCGCGGAGTCCGATGGTCTCGACCGTGATGGCTGCCATCAATCCGAACCCACCGATGATGTGAAGGAAGAGAGCGAACTGGTAGAGAAGGGTCATGGTGTAACGGGCCTCCTGGTGACGAGATTGACGGATCGTTAATTCATTGTATAGACTGCATGATGAAATAACCTGATGTCAAGTTTGAGATGAGCCCGAGGCCATACCGACTCGGGCAACGGCAGGTCGCAGCCGATGAGACTCGAGCACGGGTCCTCGCAGCGGCCCGCGAACAGCTCGCCAAGGAGACGAGCTTCAGCATCGACGCCGTCGCTCGGCGGGCCGACGTCGCCCGCATGACGGTCTACTACCAGTTCGGGTCGAAGCGTGGCTTGCTCGAGGCGCTCTTCGATCTACTGGCGGCCCGCGGTGGGCTGCATCAACTACCGACTGCCTTCCAGCAGCCGGACCCGAAGGTCGCCCTCGAACGCCTGATCGAGATCTTCGCCCGGTTCTGGTCCTCGGACCGAGTCGTGATGCGCCGGCTCCGTGCGATGGCAGCGCTGGATCCCGAGCTCGACCTGGTCCTGCGTGAGCGCAGCGAAGGGATACGGACGGGGCTGCGTGTCATCATTTCGCGGCTCCCAATCCGAGGGGAGAAGCTTGTGGAAACTGTCGATCTCCTGTTTGCCCTGACCAGCTTCGAGAATTTCGACCTTCTGGCGGGACCTGGCCGGACACCGGCTGAGGTCGCGCCCCTGGTCAAGCGCGCGGCGGCCGCGATCGTGGCATCTAAGCCGCGGTAGCCTTCCATCCGATCCAGATTTCAGCCGATCGCATCTCTTGGTTTTGTCATGGTTTAGAAAGGCGCCGGCCTCCATGCTGCCTCCAGTACCAGTCAGGAGGAGGTGAAAAAAATGAATCTGATGAATAGGTTGGTCATCGGGGCCGGTATTGCCGGCTCGCTGCTGACAGGCGGCATCGTCGGCGCCGCCATTGCGGGGCCGCTGGCTGCCAGCGCCGCCACGTCACCGAGTGCCGCAGCCACCGCCGCGTCCCCCGCCGCAGGCTCGGGCACCTTCGTGCCGAATGAGAACGCGACGCACGAGGCCGGCGAGAGCGCCGCGCGCGAGGCGCAGGAGAACGCGGGCCAGTTCCCGACCGTTCCCTAGTGCCGTTTGAGCAAGAAAAGGGGCCGGGATCATCCCGGCCCCGGACTTGTATGGTGTCATCAAAACGAAAGGAACAGGCTGCGAAACTGTAAGTGGGTGAAAGGACGTTGAGTACCGCTCGGGTCGACCTCGTGCGTTCGGGCGCTCAGCGAGTGGCGCTGGCCGCCACCGGCATCGTGGCCGCCCTGTATCTGCTGATCGCAGTTGCCGTGGTGCTGATCGTCACCCATAACCTCAGCTCAAACATCGATGGCACGTTGTCACAGTGGCTGACCTCGATGGCCGCGGACCGGCAGACCGTGACCAGGGGCTTCCAGCCGCATGGAGGACCACCACCTCGCTTTGGTGACGCACCGGTCCTCTGGTGGATGTATCATCCCGACGGCAATTTCAGCGACAGCAGCACCGAGGCCGCGTCGGTCAAGCTTCCGGTGCCGCCGACGAGCATCACGAATCCGCAAAGCATCACCGTATCCGGGACCCAGCTCCGAGTGGAGGGCGGGCGCGTCGGCGATGACTGGGCGGTCGTGGGACAGTCCATGAGCAGCGTCGAGCAGGCACAATCAAACCTGATCCAGGCCGAACTCCTGATCGGTCCGGTGCTCTTACTCGTCGTCTTTCTGGGCGCCCTCGCCATCGGCCGGCGGGTGGCCGAGCCGATCGAGCAGGCACGCCGGCGACAGATGGACTTCACCGCCAACGCTTCGCACGAATTGCGTACACCGCTGGCCGTGATCCAGGCGCAAACCTCGTTGGCCCTGTCCCAAACACGCGATCAAGACTGGTACCAACGAGCCTTCACACGTGTCAACCAGGAAAGCCAGCGGATGCGGCACCTGGTCGACGATCTGCTCTGGCTGGCGCGGTTTGAGGCGATGCCGCGTGCGGGCCGCTCGGAGCCGGTCGACGTCGGCGTCATGGCTCAGCAGGCAGTGGAGCGGTTTGCGGCCCTCGCCGAGGCCCGCCAGCAGCGGCTCACCTTACGGCTCAGCGGCGATTCCCACGTGATCGCCGCCTCGCCCGAATGGCTGGATCACCTGGTCGGGGTCTTGATCGATAACGCGTGCAAATACACGCCGGAGCAGGGCACCATCGAGGTCCGGGTGGCCGCCGAAGCCAGCCGCATCAAGCTGGCAGTCGACGACTCGGGACCGGGCATTCCCGTCGATGAGCGCGGCCAGATCTTCGATCGCTTTCGACGGGCATCCGATCTGCCGGGTGGTTCCGGGCTCGGGCTGGCGATCGCGGATGCGGTGGTCAGCGCTACCAACGGGCGCTGGGAGGTTGGCAGCTCGGCGGCGGGCGGTGCCAGTATGGCCGTAATCTGGCCCCGGCTGATGGCTCGCCCCGCGACCACGCGGGGGTCAACCGAGACCACCCCGCCGCTCGCCCGGCTCGACGCGTAGCACGCGTCACGGTTTTGCAAGGTGCCCTCCGGCACCATGGACTCATGGATTCCTTAACACCGACCCAACGGGATCGCGGGCTGCAACGCCTGCGTCGACTGACCTTCGGTGCCACGGCGGGAGGGCTGATCGCGGTGGTCGGCGTCGGCTACGCGGCCGCCGCCTCCTACGCGGGAAAGGCTTCGTCTAATGGCACCGCGTCGACCACCACAACCGCGACCACAACGACCGACACGACCACCAGCCCGAGCGCGACCCCATCGACGAGCAGCGGCGGCCTGCAGGCGACGCCGCAGGCGCCGACCACCGGCAGCACCGGCACCGCCACCGTCACCAGCGGCGGGTCGTGATGGCGGTCGCGCTGAAGACCTGGAAGGCGTTAGGCACCTCGGTGCACGTCGTGACCACGCACGATGACGGCCTCGAGCCGGCAACCGCGGCGGTGCGTAAGGTGGTGCTCGACGTCGACGCGGCCTACAGCCGCTTCCGCAAGGACAGCGAGCTCACCGGTCTGAACGCGAGCGCCGGGCGCACTATTTCCGTAAGCCCACTCCTGGCGACCGCGATCGAGGCGGCCCTGCGCGCGGCGCGCCTCACCAACGGGGCCGTCGATCCCACCATCGGTCGTGCGATTCGCCTGGCCGGCTACGACGATGATTTCTCCCGCCTCGCCGCAGACCGCGGCCCCATCACGCTGCGTGCCGAGCTCGTGCCCGGCTGGCAGGCGATTCGCTTCAACCGGCGATCGGGGACCGTCTGGCTACCGCCGGGCGTCGAGCTCGATCTCGGCTCGACCGGCAAAGCGCTGGCGGCCGACCTCGCCGCCACCGCCGCGATGGCGGCCGCCGGTGAGGGCGGTGTGCTGGTCAGCCTCGGCGGCGATATCGCCACCGCGGGCGTACCGCCCCTGGGCGGTTGGCGAATCCTGGTTGCCGAAGATAGCCGCGTCAGCCCCAGCGGCGACGGCGACGTAATCTGCGTGCCGGCGGGCGGGGTCGCCACCTCCAGCACGACCGTTCGCCGTTGGTCACGCGGCGTTGAGCTGCTCCATCACATCATCGATCCGAAAACGAGTCTGCCGACCACCGGGCCATTCCGAACGGTCACGGTGGCCGCGGCCACATGCCTCGACGCCAACATCGCGTCCACCGCGGCGATCGTCCACGGCGAGGTGGCCATCGAGTGGTTGGCCAGCTGGCGTTTGCCCGCGCGGCTGGTCGAGAACGACGGCACCATTCATTACATCGGCCGCTGGCCGGATCCGGCGAGCGTCGCGGCGTGAACGACACGCTGCTCTGGTACGCCACGCGTGGCGCCGGAGTCGTCAGCCTGGTCCTGCTCACCGCTGTGGTGGTGCTGGGCATCGTTTCGGTGATGCGCTGGCAGACGGCCTCGTGGCCGCGCTTCCTCACCAACGGTTTTCATCGCAACCTGGCACTGACCACGCTTATCTTCCTCGGGATCCACGTGGTGACGGCCGTCGTCGATCCGTTCACGGCGCTGGGATGGGAAGCCGCTATCGTTCCCTTTTCCTCGCCCTACCGCCGGTTCTGGCTCGGCCTCGGCGTGGTTGGCAATTATCTCCTGCTCGCGATCGTCCTGACCAGCCTGCTGCGCCCGCTGTTCGGTCCCCGCGTCTGGCGCCTGGTCCACTGGCTCGCCTACGCGATGTGGCCGGTCGCATTGATTCACAGCATCGGAACCGGCACCGATCCGCGATTCGCGTGGATGCTGACCATCGAGGCGGTCTGCGTCGGCAGCATCGTCGCCGCCGTCGCCTGGCGGGTCAGCCGCGCCGAACCCACGGCATGGCGGCGGCTGCCCGAGGCTGCCGCCCAGGTCAAAAAATGGAGCTGATCGGGCAAACCACCGAGAGCCTGGCGACGCACCGGCAGCGGCTGGGGCCGCTTCCGACCCTGCCACCCGAGGAGCTGATCGCCGAGCTGGAGTCGAGCGGCCTGCTCGGCCGAGGCGGCGCGGGCTTTCCCGTCGGCCGCAAGTGGCGAACGGTCGCCGAACGCTCGTCCGGGCGCGCCGTGGTGCTGGCCAATGGGGCCGAGGGCGAACCGTTGAGCCGGAAGGACCGATCGCTGATGGCTACCCGGCCACACCTGGTTGTCGATGGTGCGCTGCTGGCGGCGGGCGCGGTGGGCGCCAACGACATCATCTTCTATGTTGGTACGGAACACCGGGCGGCGGAGGCCGCCATGCGGCACGCGCTCGCCGAGCACCCGGCGGACATCCAGGGCCGAGCGCATATCGTTAGCGCGCCCCCCGGCTACGTATCGGGTGAGGAGTCGGCCGCGGTGCATTTCGTAAACGAAGGCGACGCCCGGCCCACCACGACGCCGCCGCGACCCTTCGACCGCGGCGTGGGCGGCCGGCCGACGCTGGTGCAGAACGTCGAGAGCCTCGCCCTGGCCGCGTTGATCGCGCGCCGCGGCCGTGATTGGTACGTCGACCAAGGCCGCAGGGGCGGAATCGGCCTGATCACCGTGTCGGGCGCCGTCAAGCGCTCCGGCGTCCAGGAGATCGCATTGGGGTCAACCCTGTCGGACGTGGCCGCCGCCGCCGGCGGCCTCCGCGGTGACGCGCAGGCGGTGCTCCTCGGTGGCTATTTCGGCGGCTGGGCTGAGGTCGATGAGCAATGGGGGTTACCGCTGGAGCCCCGCTCGATGCGAGCCCGCGGGTTGGCGCACGGTTGCGGCGTCGTCCACTTTCTCTCCGCAGACAGTTGCGGCGTCGAAGCCACCTCGCGCATCATGGCCTACCTCGCGTCGCAGAGCGCGCGACAGTGCGGGCCCTGCGTCTTCGGCCTGTCGGCGATCGCCGACGCGACGCAACGTCTTGCCGCTCGCTCGGCGCACGCCAACGACCTCGACCGCATCGTTCGCTGGAG
>VBHB01000250.1 GCA_005880315.1 Chloroflexota bacterium
CGTGGGTGATCGGCGACTACATCCGCTCGCGCCGCCAGTACTTCGCCGACATCGTTGCGCGCCACAAGCAAGAACGGGAGGAGGCGGCCGAAGAGGAACGTCTGCGCATCGCGCGCGAGCTGCACGACGTGGTGGCGCACAACGTCAGCGCGATGGCGATCCAGGCCGGCGCCGCGCGTGTGTCAGGCAGCTCGAGCCAGGAAGCGCTGCAGTCCATCGAGGAGGGCGCGCGCGCGACCCTTTCCGAGCTCAACCGGCTGCTCGGCGTGCTGCGCAAGAGCCCGGGCGCCCCGCTGGCCCCGCAGCCCACGCTGGATGAGGCGGACGCACTGCTGAAGCCGGCGCGCGAGGCGGGCCTCGAGGCGACTCTGAAAGTCACCGGCGACAAGCGGCCGCTGCCCGCGGCGGTCGAACTGTCCGCATACCGGATCGTCCAGGAGGCGATCACCAACGTCCTGAAGCACGCCAACGCGAGCCGGGTCGAGGTGGTCGTCGACTATCAGCCGGATGCGCTGATGCTCACGATCAGCGACAACGGAACCGGCGCGAAAACGACCGAGTCGACCGGCCACGGCCTGATTGGAATGCGCGAGCGAGTCGAGCTCTTCGGTGGAGAGATGGGCTCCGGATCCTCATCGCTCGGGGGATTCACCGTCCGCGCGAAATTGCCGAGCAAGAGTTGATCCGAATCGTCATCGCCGACGACCAGGCCCTGGTGCGCGCGGGCTTTCGCATGATCGTGCAGTCGCAGCCCGACATGCGGGTCGCCGGCGAGGCCGGCGACGGCCAGGAGGCGGTCGACCTCGTCCGCAAGGAGCGGCCCGATGTCGTCCTGATGGACATCCGCATGCCGCGTCTCGACGGCATCGAGGCCACTCGCCAGGTCGCGAGCCTCACGCGGGTCGTCATCCTCACCACATTCGAGCTGGACGAGTACGTCTTTGACGCCCTCGCCGCCGGTGCCTCCGCGTTCCTGCTCAAGGCCGCGCCGCCCGAGGACCTCATCAAAGCAATCCGCGTGGTCGCCGCGGGCGACGCGCTGCTCGCGCCGTCGGTCACCAAGCGCTTGATCGAGGAGTTCGCCAAGCGCCCCCAGCCGCAGGCGCGGAAAGCGAAACAGCTGGAAGGGCTGACAGATCGCGAGCGCGATGTGCTGCGCGAGGTGGCGCTTGGGCTGAGCAATGCGGAGATCGCGGCGCGCCTTCACGTCGCCGAGACCACCGTGAAGACTCACGTCGCGCATCTGCTCGACAAGCTGGACCTGCGCGACCGGGTGCAGGCCGTGATCCTGGCCTACGAAGCGGGCCTGGTGGGTTCTGGCTGACCCAGGGCGTCGAGCCGGGCCAGCACCAGCACCATGGCGAGCACACGAAGCTCGAAATCCGTTGCCTTGCGGCCCGTGCGCGTGGCGACGATGCCCGCGAAAAGGTTCTGCGCCTTCTCGAGCTCCTCCCAGAATCGAGCTCGAATCTCGGGAACCTCCAGGCCGAGCTTGGCCCGCACGAAGATCGCCTGCCGGTCGGTTTCGATGGTGCTCGCGAACATCGATAGCGCGCGTTCGATCGTTCGACTCAACGGCTCGTCCTTGGGTAGCGACGCGATGAACGACTCCAGCATCGGGTCATAGCGATCGAAGAGGACAACGTCCTCCTTGGTGGGGAAGTAATTGAAAAAGGTGCTGGGTGAGATCTCGGCCGCGGCGGCGATCTGCTCGATGGTGGTCTCGTCATAGCCCTGCTCCTGGAACAGGCGCAGGGCCTCGCGTTGGATCGCCTCTTTGGTCTTGAGCTTTTTTCGCTCGCGCAAGCCGCGGGCGATCGGTGTGATTGCGTTTGGCATCAGGCTGTGACGCCCCTCTCCCTAACCCTCTCCCCTGCGGGGAGAGGGAAATCCTTCGGTGCTCGGGCGGGCAGGAAGAGCGCCATCAGCACAGCGCCCACCACCATCATCGCGGCACTCACCAGCATCACCTCCGACATGCCCTGAGAGTAAGCGTCCTGCGCCGCTCGCAGCAGGCGAGCGCCCAGAGGTCCTGGCAATTGACGGGCGACGGCAGCCGCGACGGCGACGCTGCTCTGCGCTGCTGACTGCACCGGCGCAGGCAGGCCGGCAAGGTGGCCGTCAAGCCCGGCCTGGTAGGCGCCGTTGAGGATGCTGCCCATGATGGCGACGCCGAACGATGAGCCGATGTTCTGCAGCGTGCGCGTGAGTGCGCTTCCCGCGCCGGTCTCACCGGCCGGGAGCGAGCCGAGGATGGCGTCGAGCGCCGGCACCATCGTGAACGCAATGCTGATCCCGGTCACGGCAAGCGCGGCCGCCACCGGTCCATAGCCCGTGTCGACGCCGACACGCGAGAGCATGAACATGCCGACCGCGTTGCCGAGCATCCCGCTCGCCACCATGATCTTGGCGCCGAAGCGCTTGGCCATCCAGTCGGTGCTGATCGCCCCGACCATCATCGCCGCGATCAAGGGCAGCAACCTGATGCCGGTGCCCTGGGCGTCATTGCCCTGCACGATCTGCAGGAACGGCGAAAGGATGAACAGCACACCGGTCATGGCGAAGCCCACGATCGTGAAGGCGACCGTCGCCCACGAGAATCGCGCGCTTGCGAACAGCTTGAGGTCGACGAGTGGAAACCGGGTCCGCAGCTGCCACATCACGAACGCGACCACCAGCACGGCGCC
>VBHB01000106.1 GCA_005880315.1 Chloroflexota bacterium
AGCGTTGGTCGAGGATCCACCTGGGCACGCCCGCGACGGCGGAGCGATCAAGCGAGGCTACGACGCAGAGCTGGATGCGATCGTCGACTCCTCCCAGAGCGCTCGGGAGTGGATCGCCGCGCTCGAGGCGGGCGAGCGCAGGCGCACGGGCATCCGCTCGTTGAAAGTCGGCTTCAACAAAGTGTTCGGCTATTACATCGAGATCAGCAATTCCAACGCGGCCTCCATTCCCGCCGACTACGTGCGAAAGCAGACTCTGACCGGTGCTGAGCGCTACCTGACCACCGAGCTCAAGGAAAAGGAAGCGATCGTCCTCACTGCGCAGGAGCGGATCACGGCGAGAGAGGTCGATATCCTTCGCGACCTGGGTGCCAAGGTGGCCGATTTCGCGCCCGCCCTTCGGGTTACGGCGCACGCGATCGGCAGCATCGACGCTCTGAGGAGTCTTGCTGTGGCCGCGGCTCGCGAGCGGTGGCGGCGGCCAACGGTAAACGCCGCCCTCAATTTGAGCATCAAGGGTGGGCGACACCCGCTGGTGGAGCGCCATCTGGCGGACGGAGCTTTCGTCGCCAATGACCTGGAGCTGGATCCTGACGGCGAGCAGATCATCATTCTCACCGGCCCGAACATGGCGGGCAAGTCCACGTACCTGCGCCAGGCGGCCGTCATCGTGCTGCTCGCGCAGTGCGGAAGCTTCGTGCCCGCCGACCAGGCGGTGGTCGGGCTCGTCGACCGCATCTTCACGCGGGTTGGCGCACACGACGACATCTCGGCCGGGATGTCGACCTTCATGGTGGAGATGACCGAGACGGCCAACATCCTCAACCATGCGACTCGCTCGTCGCTCGTCATCCTGGATGAGGTGGGGCGGGGGACGTCGACGTACGACGGATTGTCGATTGCTCAAGCCGTCGTCGAATATCTTCATGACTCGCCTCGACTGCGGTGCCGCACTTTGTTTGCGACGCACTACCACGAGCTGACTGCACTGGCGGAGAGATTGCCCAGGGTCTGCAATCAGCGGGTGGAGGTGCTCGACGAAGGCGACACCGTGCGGTTCCTTCATCGGGTTGTGCCTGGCGGTGCGGACCGCTCGTACGGAATCCATGTCGCGGCTCTGGCTGGACTTCCCTCCGGTGTCATCGCCCGCGCGCGACAGGTCTTGGCCGAGCTCGAGCGGCAGCGACCGCTGGAGCCGCCAGAGTTTCAGCTTGGCCTACCGATGGAGATGGCGCCAGACCCGCTGCGCAAAGAGCTCGCAGATCTCGAGCCGGACACGCTGAGCCCCCTCGAAGCGCTGCAAAAGCTATATGAGCTCCGCTCGCGGCTCGACACATGACCACACCCATCCACGTCTTGCCGCCCGAGGTCGCGGATGCGATCGCGGCCGGTGAAGTGATCGAACGTCCCGCCTCGGTTGTCAAAGAGCTGGTCGAGAACGCCATCGACGCCGAAGCACGACGAATCAGCATCGACGTGCGGGGAGCGGGGAGGACATCGATCCGTGTCAGCGACGACGGTGATGGGGTCCCGGCGGACGAGCTCCCTCTCGCCTTCGTGCGCCACGCGACGAGCAAGGTGACCGCGCTCGCGGACCTCGATGCCATCACCAGCCTCGGCTTTCGCGGCGAAGCTCTCGCCAGCATTGCAGCGGTGGCGGAGGTCGAGTGCACCAGCGCCGGCGCGCGCATTCATATCCGTGCCGGCGAGGTGGTCGAGCATGGCGCAGGTCCCCTCTTGACCGGCCTCACGGTCGAGGTGCGCGACCTATTCGCCAATGTGCCGGCGCGACTCAAGTTCCTCAAGTCAGACGCGACCGAGGTCGCGGCCATCAAGGATGTCGTGATCGCATTCGCCCTTCTTCATCCCCACGTGCGCTTCCAGCTGACGATCGACGGCCGGGCCGCCGTCGGCAGCACGGGCGACGGCGACCGGCACCGCGCATTCGCATCGATTCATGGCGCGGCCGTTGCCGAAGAGATGGTGGAGATCGTTGGCATGCCACTGGTGACCGGAATGGTTTCGGAACCACGGCTCAGCCGTGGCAGTCGCGACGGAATCGTCCTGGCGGTGAACGGAAGGCCGATCAGCTCACGTCCGCTCGCGTACGCGCTGGAGGACTGCTACCAGGGCCGCCTCGAGCGCGGCCGCCACCCGTTGGCGGCGATCGACATCGGCATCGACCCATCGCTCGTCGACGTCAACGTCCATCCGGCGAAGCGCGAGGTGCGTTTCCGCGAGGAGGGCGCTGTTTTCGCTGCGCTGCAGCGCGCTGTGCGAGCAGCGCTTGGCGCGAGCGAGCCGATCCACTATCGCGCTCCTCAATCGGCGACCACCGTGGCGGCGGCTCGGGGTCATGAATCTCAACTGGTGGTGCACACGGCGACCGCGCTGCCGCTCGATGAAACCGGGCCGAACCCAAGGGTTGCCGGCGTCGCGATGCTCCGGCCGATCGGGCAGGTGGGGCCTGGCTACCTCGTGGCGGAGGGACCACAAGGCTTGGTGCTCGTCGACCAGCACGCCGCCCACGAGCGGGTCCTGTACAACCGTCTACTCGAACGGCTCCGAAGCGGGCTCGGCGCGAGCCAGCCACTCTTGATTCCGCAGGCGGTCGATGTCGAGCCATCGCTGATCGCGGCCGCGGCTGACCATCGGGCAGACCTTGCGACCCTCGGGCTGGAGTACGAGGAGTTCGGCCCCCGCAGCCTTCGCATCACTGCGGTACCGGTGGAGATGCCGGCGGGCCGGGCGACAGCCGCGGTGCAGGAAACCCTGGCGGCGCTGAGCGAGACACGCGGTGATGGGGCGATGCACACGGCTGCTGCCGCGCTCGCATGCCACTCTGCCGTGCGTTTCGGAGATGTCCTGGACATGGCCGAGCAACGCAAGCTCCTTGCGGACCTGGAAGTCGCGGAGGAGTCGGTCACGTGCCCTCATGGGCGCCCGACGCGCCTCATCGTCGAGTGGCAGGAGCTCACGCGCCACTTCCGCAGGAACTACTGATAAAGCCGGCTCGCGTCCCGGTAATCGTCGGGCCGACAGGCATAGGCAAGTCAGCGCTCGCTTTCGAGCTCGCTGTGGAAATCGGTGGTGAGATCGTCGTCGCCGACTCGCGGCAAGTGTATGAACGCCTCGATATCGCCACTAACAAGCCGAGCCCCGAGCAGCGCAGGCGAATCCGCTATCACATGATCGATTTCGTCGATCCGGCTTCGACTTTCAACGCCGCGGAGTACATCGATGGTGCCCGCACCGCCATCCAGGACATCGCGGGTCGCGGCCTGGTCCCGATCGTCGAAGGCGGCACGATGCTCTATGTCGATGCGCTCTGCGATGGCTTCAGCCTCGCGGGCGTGCCACCCGATGACCAACTGAGAGAGGTGCTGGCGCACCTCGATGTCGTGGAGCTTCGCGAGCGGCTGCTCAAGCTGGATCCCGACCCGGGCGTCGATCTCCAGAATCCCGTGCGAATGGTTCGCGCCATCGAGATCCTCGAGGTGGCCGGGCCACCTCTGCGCAGCCTGCGACAGCGGACACCGCCCCCCTGGGAGCCGGTGCGCATCGGGCTCACGGCCGATCTCGCCGTAATCGATCGCCGCCTCGAGGAACGCAGCCGAACGCAGGTCGAGCGCGGCCTGGTCGCGGAAACACAGGCTGCCCTCGATGCCGGCGTGCCTATCACTGCGCCGGTGCTGACCGGGATCGGTTACGCAGAGGCGCTCGCCCACATCGCGGGCGAGCTCACCATCGACGCTCTCCCGATTGCCATGGCCCAATCCAATCGCCGCTATGCGAGACGCCAGCTGCGATGGTGGCGGCGCGATGGGCGCGTGCGATGGTTCGAAATCGAACCCAACCCATTGGCAGCTATCCTCAAGTACGTGAAGGAGTCCGCATGAAGGGAACCGCCGCCGCAGGCGCCAAGCGCCTGAGCCTGATCCCGCCCTACCTCTTCGCGGAGATCGATCGCAAGGTGCAGGAGAAGAAGCGAGCGGGCGTCGATGTGATCTCACTCGGCATTGGCGACCCCGACCTACCCACGCCGAAGCGAATCGTGAGCGTTCTGCAGGAGTCGGCTTCGGACCCCGCCAATCATCGCTACCCGTCTTATTTCGGGCTGCCCGAGCTTCGCGCTGCCATCGCCAATTGGTATCGCGACCGCTTCTCCGTGACCCTGGACCCGGCCACCGAGATCCTGCCCACGCTCGGCTCGAAGGACGGCATCAGCCATGCGCCCCTGGCGCTGGTCGACCCTGGCGACGTCGTCCTCGCGCCCGACCCTGGCTACACGCCCTACGTGACCGGGGCGCTGATGGCCGGAGGTGAGCCCTACATCATGCCGCTCACGGCCCAGAATCACTGGCTGCCGGATCTCGATGCCATACCGCACGCGACGGCTGAGCGCGCACGGCTGATGTGGCTCAACTACCCGAACAATCCCACTGCAGCGGTGGCAGATCGTGACTTCCTTGAGCGGGCCGTCGAGTTCTGCCGCCGTCACGGCATAGTGCTGTGCCATGACGCTCCATATTCCGAGATTGCGTTCGGCGGCTATCGCCCACTGAGCCTGTTCGAGATCGACGGCGCCAAAGAGGTTGGCCTGGAATTTCACTCGCTATCGAAGACCTACAACATGACGGGGTGGCGGATCGGTTGGGTTTGTGGTCGGGCCGACCTGGTGGCGCTGATCGGGCAGCTCAAGACCAACATCGACTCCGGCATCTTCCAGGCCGTGCAATGGGCCGCCATCGAGGCGCTGAATGGTGGAGAGCAGGAGACTCGCGAAGCATGCGCCGTGTACGAGCAACGGCATCATGTGGTCGCGGACGCGCTGAACAGTCTGGGCTGGTCGATCAAGCCTCCGCGCGCGACCTTCTATGTGTGGGCACCGGTACCTTCTGGTTATGACTCCATCGGCTTTGCGGGCCACGTCCTCGACGAGGTGGGCGTCAACATCACCCCCGGGGTCGGGTTCGGCGCCCACGGCGAGGGCTACTTCCGGCTCTCGGTCACCGCGCCTGACGCCCGACTGGCAGAAGCCATGGCTCGCTTGAGGCGGCTCAGGCTCTGATCACAACGAAGGTCCCGCGCGAGCGGGCGTACCTGGTCGGCCTGATGCTGCCCGGGACCACTCCCGAGCTGGTTCGTGAGCAGATGGCAGAGCTGGCGGACCTCACGCGAACGGCGGGGGCTGACATCACGGGTTCCGATGTGCAGCGACGCGCCGCCGTCGATCCGGCGCATTTCATCGGCATGGGCAAGGTCGAGGAGCTGCGCGAGCTCAGGCTTGAGGGCGCTTTCGACCTGATCGTGTGCAACGACGACCTCAGCCCACGGCAGCAACGCAACCTCGAGCTCGAGCTGAAGACGCGTGTGCTCGACCGCACCGAGGTGATCCTGGAGATCTTCGCTCAGCATGCGCGGACGCACGAAGGCCGCCTTCAAGTCGAGGCGGCGCGCCTTCACCACCTGCTCCCGCGACTGATCGGCGCTTATGCGTACGACCGCCAGGTCGGTGGCCGCCGAGGTGGGGTGGGGGCCCGCGGTGGATTCGGTGAGCAGCAGATCGAGGTCGAGCGCCGCCGCATCCGCAGGCGGATGCGCGATCTCGAACGTGAGATCGAGCAGGTGCGCTCGCAGCGGCATCAGCAGCGCACTGGGCGCAGGCGTGCAGAGTTGGAGACGGCGGCGATCGTCGGCTACACCAACGCGGGCAAGTCGACTCTGCTCAACGCGCTCACAGGGGCGCGCGTGCATGCGGAGCAGAAGCTGTTCGCGACCCTGGACCCGACCACGCGCCGCCTCGACCTGCATACCGGTCGAGGACTTCTGCTCACCGACACCGTGGGTTTCATCCAGAAGCTTCCCACCGACCTGGTAGCGGCCTTTCGGGCGACCCTGGAAGAGGTCACCGAGGCGGACGTCATCCTCCAGGTGCTGGATGTGAGCTCACCCGCGGTCGAAGAGCAGGCCGAGACTGTGGAAGAGGTCCTGACCGACCTCGAAGCGGTCCACAAGCCGCGGGTGGTGGCGCTGAACAAGGTCGACCTGCTGGGCCCGGCCGCCCGCCGGCGGGCGGTGGGCGCGCTGACCGCCCGCTACCCTGGCGCGGTGGCGATCTCGGCGATCAACCGCAGCGGCTTTGCAGAGCTGCTGGAAGCGATCGACAAAGCCAGCCGTGGCGACGTCGTCGCCCTCGACCTCCTGGTCCCCTACGGCCGCGAGGGTGTGCTGGCCGAGCTGCGCCGCATCGGTGGGGTCGAGCGGACGGAATACGTCCAGGACGGCACCAGGGCGTGGGGCTGGGCACCCCGGCATGCCGTGCGCCGATTCGAGCCTTACGCGGCGGCTTCAGCTCGCCCCGCACGCGCGCGGATCAGCGGAAAAGCCTGATCACCCCGCGTACGACGCCAACCAGGCTGACGTTGCTGGTCACGATCGGCTCATAGGCCGGGTTCTCGGCGATCAGCTTGACGTGGCCGTTGCCGCGCTCGAAGCGCTTGACGGTGGCGTCGCCGTCGACCATGGCGACCACGATCGATCCGTTGGGAGCCTCCTGCTGGGGCTTCACGAGCACTAGGTCGCCGTCGAAGATGCCGGCGTTGATCATGCTTTCGCCTCGCACTCGGAGCAGGAAGAAGCCTTCCTGGGCCAGGTCAGGGGAGAGCAGGAGATGCTCTTCGATGTTCTGCTCGGCCAGGATCGGCGCGCCGGCCGCGACATTGCCCACCACCGGGACGGAGACCGCGTTGCGCCGCTGCTTGTCGACCTCGACGTCGGCCACGAGCTGGACGGTGCGGGATTTGCTCGGGTCGCGCTTGATGAGCCCGCGACGCTCGAGCTGGTTGAGGTGGTTGTGGACGGTCGAGCTCGAGCTGAGGCCGACCGCCTCGCCGATCTCTCGGACGCTGGGCGGATAGTTGCGGGCCTTGGTGACGTAGCGGATGTAGTCGAGGATCTTGTTTTGCCTGTCGGTCAGCTGTTCGGTCAATTTCGTACTCCAGATTTGATTCGTATTCAGGACGTGGGGAAGACGTTGAAGCCCATGCTAGCACCAGAGCCGGTCCAATGCAAACCTTTGTTCGGCCCTTGACAAGACGAACGCCCGTTCGTTAATCTACCCGAACACATGTACGCCGCCCGCTACGCGACCAAGCCACGTACCCCACTCCGTTCCGACCGGGCCCTGCGGCACGTTTACCGCTGGGCCCTGGTCCTGGTCGCGGCGCTGGCAGTGATGCTGGCTCTGAGCCGGGTCGCCCAGGGGGGCGCCGCCTCGGAGACCGTGGTGGTGCAGCCGGGCGACACGCTGTGGACGATCGCCGCTCAGCACTATCCCGGCGACGACACACGCGCCCGGGTCGATGAGATCGAGCGCCTGAACAACCTTTCGAGCCCCGCAATCGAGGCGGGGGAGACTCTGCACCTGCCGGCGTAGGAGCTAGGCTCAGTCCGATGCCGCTTTACGTCGTCCGTCTGCGGCGCGGCGGGCCCTGGAACTGGTCACGCGACATGCGCGAGCAGGCCGGCTGGGAAGATCACGCACGCTTCATGGACGATCTCGTCGAGGCTGGGTTCATCGTCTTGGGGGGACCATTGGAGGGCGGGCGGGATACGCTCCACATCGTCGAGGCCCCCTCCGAGGTCGCGATCCGCGAGCGCTTCAAAAAGGATCCGTGGGCGGCCAACGGCATGCTGCGTCCGGCCAGCATCGAACTATGGACCGTCCTCCTCGACGGCCGGGGCCTCGCGGCCGACTCGTGAAGGTCGTCCTGGTCACCCGTAAGGGCTGCCACCTTTGTGACGATGCCCTCAGCCTCCTCCAAGACCTCGGCGTCCACCCCGAGCTGGCCGACGTCGACTCTGATGACGAGCTACACCGCCTGTTCGACTTCCGCGTGCCTGTCGTGCTTGTTAACGATGTCGTCGTCGCCGAGGGTCGGATCAGCCGGGAGCCGCTCGAGGCGGCCCTAGACCGGTCGGGAAGGGAGTCCAGCGGCCCCGATATCGACACCTAATGATATTGATAATCGCCGTTAAAGCAAGCCTCTCGCATCTGTGCACGTATGGCTGTACGAGGTGCTGTCGATACGACCATTTGTGCCCAGGTGGCTGAGTCAGGCGGAGCGCTGCAGGGCCGGCTCGGCGTCCAGGCCGCGCAGGAACACCTCCAGCGGCAGCGCGGCGCGATCGAAGTCCTGCTGCAGCAGCCCGAGGTCGGAGCCTTCCTGGGCGATCCCTGAGATCGCCAGGTCGGCCATCCGCATGGTGTCGGCCACGAAGGCGCTGAGAGCCTCGCCAGGCCGGCCGGCGATTGCCTCTTGGGCCCAGGACTCCCGGACCTCGGCCGCCAGCTCGAGCAGCCGGTCGACCATCGACCCGGCCATGGTCCGCTCAGAAGGCTCCCAGCGCAGACGCGAGAACGCTTCCGACGTGGAGCGGACGAGCCGGCGCAGCTTGACCTGGGTGCTCAGCGTACGCATGTTCTGAATAATCTTACACGAACAGGCGTTCGAAGTGCCAGGTGTCCTTAACCGCTTTGCGCGCGGCCGACGATCAGGTTGAACATCCCCGCAAACCAGCGGTCGATCGAAAGCACCTCCACCCCGCTTCGCCTCACGAAGTCCGCGGTCCGCCGGTTCATGTGATCCGCCTGCAGCGCGACCATCGCGGGATTGACAGCTTCCTCGAGCAACGCCACCGGCAGCAGGTGGCTGCGCACATGTTCCAGGAAGACCATCGGCGCCCCGGGCTTGGCGACCCGAACGCCTTCTCGAATGGCCGCCTCAGGATTCGGGATCGTGCAAAGGCAGAGGTTGAAAGCCACGGAGTCGAAAACATGATCGGGCAGCGCGAGGTGCTCGGCGTCCATGACCAGGACGTCGGCATTGCGCCCGCTCGAGCGCGCGAAACGCCGGCCTACCTCGAGCATCTTCGAGCTGACGTCGATGCCGACCACATGGACGTCGGCCGGGTAGTAGGGGACGCTCAATCCGGTCCCGAATCCGACGTCGAGCACCAGACCACGCACCGTCTCCCCCACCTTGCGCCGGCGCCCGCCAAGCATCCACTCCGTGAACCGCGACGACATCGCGCGGTGATAGGCGTCGGGGTCGTGGTCGTAGATGCGCCGTACCTTGCGCAGACGGTCGGTCATCCAAACACCTCGACTCCAAGCTGGTGCCAGGGGTCGAGGTCGGCGGCGAAGCGCCCATAGCGATTGGGCACCAACCAGACATGCAGCATCCAGGGCGTGTAATAAGTGGCCGAACCAGGCGGGCAATCCGGTGCAGCTCCGACGACCTCGCCTCCCGGCGTGAAGCAGAGATCGTCGTGGCGATGCCATGAAGTCAGCTGGCCGGCCACATCCGGCGGCGCGGCGTTGGGATCCTCGAGCGAATACATCGCCGCCACCAGGACGGGGCCGTGCAAGGTGTTTTCGTACACCAGGGATTCCACATGCTCTGGGTCGAGAATCCGGCCGTCCTGCATGTAGGCGGGGTTCACATAGTGGACCAGTGGATTGCTGACGGGATTGAAGGCGATGTATCCGTCCGCTCGCGCATTGTCGACCGATTTGTACTTCTCAGTCGAATGCTCGGTCGCTTGCCACAATCGATCAGCGGCCGCTTGCTGCTCGGCGGTTCCCAGAGCCTGTGACGGGGCATCGAATGCGCTCAAGCCGATCCAGGCCACAGATCCGACCACCGGCACCAGCGCCAGCAGGCCCAGCCGGAGGCTGAAGTTGCGGCCGATCGCCCACGCGCCGCCAACCGCAGCGACAACGATGCCGGCCGCGATCAGGTCGTGGGCGGGGCTTAGCGGGTCGAGCGGGGTTTCGTGTTGAGCGAGACTGGGATAGGCCGTATGGATGGAAATGTCCCACGCCAGCCCGAGCAGGGCAGTGGCGGCTCCGCCGAAGCAGATCAGCAAGGCCGCGTTGGCACGTCTCACGTTGCGAGAATAGGCCCCCGCGATACATACGCTTACCGACCTCGTTAGGTAATCGAGAAGACCAATGGGACATTGGCTCACGCGCGGACTCGTTGTTCGGCTCATCGTTTTCGTGGCGGTGGTAGTGGTGGTGGCGACTCTGTCGATCACGCCGCCGGGACACGAGATCCATACATCCGGGGCCACCGCCCTCAAGACCCAGGTCGTCGAGTCCTACAACACGCCCTTGTACGCCACCCGACAGGCCCAGCCGAGCCAGTCGCTCGATGCAATTCGATGTGAGCTCTGGCTGCTCCGCAATTCGTCCGCGGCTGGGTGCTCGGACAGGGCCAGCCTCGCGGCCGCTTACTTCCCCCAGCTGGCACAGAGTCCGATGACGCTCTACATTCCGTGGTCGCCATGCGCGTTGACCAGCAGTCCCAGTCGGGGTTTCAACGTGGAATACCGCCCGAGTCGCCGGACAGTCGCCATCCACTGCTTCACCGCCAGCCCCTGGCTCACGATTTTCGAAACGCACAACCTTGGAGTCGTAGCAGAGCCGCAGCTGGCCCTGCTGCTAGTCTCCACCCAGTCGATTCCAGCGGGGCAAATCGACGTCGTTCAGGACGATCGAACCGAGCTCTTGCTGCACGACGACAACGGTTATGAGGTGCCGCTGGGGACCGCCACGATCTCGTAACCCGGCTAGGGGGCGAAGATCCGGCATAGGCTGTCGGCCAGCGATTCGGCGTCGGCGCCGGGGTGCGTCAGGAAGTGTCCGACGGCGTCGTTGACCGCGCCCACCACCGCCCGCCCGAAGACTTGAGGGTCCTGGTTGGCGTAGAACTCGTCGTCGAGGAGCGCAAGACGAACCTCCTCGGCGACCATGTGCGCGAAGCGCTCCTGCAGCTGGTGACGGACCTCGTCCACGCTTGGGCTGAGGCCGACCGACTCGACCAGCATCAACCTCGCCACCGCCGATCGTTTGTAACAGGCCACCACGAAAGCCTGAATACCGCGCCGCATGCGATCGCGGTGGTCCTGGCCATCAGAGGCGGCTGCGATGACGGTGTGGATGAGGTCGCCGCCCTCCTGAGCGAGGACCTCGCGAAAGCAGTGCTCCTTGGAATCGAACTGATCGTAGAAAGCCGACTTCGACATGTGCGCGCGGGCAACTATGTCGTCGACCGAGCTCACATGGTAGCCGCGGGCGGCAAACATGGCGAGCGCGGCTTGCATGAGCCGGGCTCGGCGCTGGAGACGCCTGACTTCGCGGGGATCGGCGACGCTCTGGTCTACCGCCTCCGCGCCGGGCAATCTAGTCGCGCGCCAGGGCTCGCGAGATGACGAGCCGCTGGATCTCGCTGGTGCCCTCGAACAGGGTGTAGATCTTGGCGTCGCGGTGCCACTTCTCGACTGGGAAGTCACGGATGTAGCCATAGCCGCCGCAGATCTGGATCGCCTGCTCCGTGACCTTCACCGCCACCTCACCGGCCTTCAGCTTCGCCATCGATCCCTCGGCCTTCTTGAACTCGCCGCCGCTGCGGCCCTCCCAGAGCGCGCGCCAGATCAGGGCTCGTGTCGCCTCGATCTCCGTCGCCATGTCGGCAAGCATGAACGCGATCGCCTCATTCTCGATCAGCGTGCGGCCGAACTGCTTGCGCTCCTTCGCGTACTGCAGCGCGAACTCGAACGCCGCACGTGCGATGCCGAGCGCCTGCGCGCCGACGATTGGCCGAGAAAGCTCGAATGTCTTCAGCGCCACCGAGGAACGCTGGTGTGTGCCCTCACGCGCGCGCGCCAGTTTGGACTCCAACTTTTCGACGCCGCCGAGCACGTTCTCGAGCGGGATCGTGCAATCCTCGAGCAGCACCTCCGCCGTGTGTGAGGCGCGGATGCCCATCTTCCTTTCCTTCTTGCCCTGGCGAATGCCCTTGGTCCCCGGCGGGACGACGAAGCTGGCCTGTCCCCGCGTGCCGAGCTCGGGCTCGACCGATGCCACGACGACATGAACGTCAGCGATGCCTCCGTTCGTTATGAAGATCTTCTGACCGTTGATGACCCAATCGCCGTTCTTGCGCACCGCGCGCGTCTTCATCGATGAGACATCCGAACCGGCCTCAGGCTCGGTGACCGCGAAAGCGCCCAGCGCCGGCTTCTCGACGGTGCCGAAGCAAGCCGGGATCCAGGTCGCGATCTGCTCCGGGGTTCCCTGCGAGAAGATGGCTGCGATCGGCAGGCCCGTGCCCTGGATGGCCAGGGCGATGCCGGCGCAGCCCCACGTCAGCTCTTCGGCCACCAGCGCCGGCATGATTCCGGTGGTGTCGGCAAAGGTCTGCTGCAGGAAGTCGACTCCGTAAAGCCCGACTTCGGCCGCCTTCTTGACCACCGGCCACGGGAACTCCTCGGATTCGTCGTATTGCGCCGCCACCGGGCGGATCTCCTTCTCCGCGAAGCTGTGAACCCAGTCCTTGATCTCACGCTGCTCGTCGGTCAGCTCGAAGGAAATCATGCTTCTCCTGTTCTAGAACGCTCCAACGGCTTCGAATGTCTTAACAACGCCTCAGTACTGGTACGTACCGGTTTCTGGCGCGGAACGCTACGCCGCAATGCGTCATCGTGTCAATAGGCTTGAATTCGGGCACGCTTTGAGCGCCTTCCAGGTCGTCACGATCCTCGCCGCGGGATTGATCGCGGGCATCGTCAACGCCATCGTCGGCAGCGGCTCCCTCCTTACCTTTCCTGCCCTGCTCGCGGCCGGCTACTCCCCTGTAGTAGCCAACGTCAGCAACTCGGTGGGCCTGGTCCTGGGCAACGTCAGCGGCGTGGTCGGCTATCGGCGGGAGCTCGCCGGCCAGGAGAGACGCGCCGCCCAGCTCGCGATTCCGGCCGCCCTCGGTTCGCTGGTGGGCGCCGCCCTTCTGCTGGCTCTACCCGAAGCGGTTTTCCACCGCGTCGTGCCCGCGCTGGTCCTGCTCGCGGTCGTCCTCGTCCTTGTGCAGCCTCGATTGTCGGCGGCGCTGGCGCGGTATCGAGACCATGCCGCCAGCTGGTGGGGCTTGCGTATCGGCGTCGCACTCACAGCTGTCTATGGCGGGTACTTCGGCGCCGCGATGGGCGTCCTCTTGATCGCAGTCCTGTCCGTTTTCCTGAAGGACGACCTGCAGCGGATCAATGCGCTGAAGAACGTGATGGCGACGGTGATCAACGCGCTCGCCGCGGTGGTGTTCGTCGTGTTCGCTCACGTCGCCTGGGTCGCCGCGGCGCTCATAGCGATATCCAGCATCGCCGGCGGCCTGCTGGGAGCAGCCGTTGGAAGGCGCCTGCATCCGAATGTCCTTCGCTCGCTGATCGTGATCGGCGGGCTCGCGGCATTCATCAAGCTGCTCGCCTCCTGAGCGCTACTCCCCTTTCCACTCCGGCTTGCGCTTGGCGAGGAAAGACTCCACGCCTTCGCGAAAGTCGCGCGACATATAGCAGGCGATGATGAGGTCGGAGTCGGCGCCCTCAGGCACGCTGCGATCGCGCACCCTTCGCAATGCCTCCTTGGTCGCCCACAACGTGAGCGGCGCCAGCCCCGCCACCTCCTCAGCCAGGGCCTGCGCCCGCGGCAGCAGCGTGGACTCGTCCGCTGTGACCTCGGAGAGCATCCCGCAAGCAAGCATCTCGCTCGCGTCCATGAGACGCGCTCGCATGATCAGGTCTTTGAGGCGCGGTATGCCGAGCAGCGCCGCGGCCCTCGCGTAATTCGCCATCGATAGGCAGTTGCCTAACGTCCGCGCGATGGGAAATCCATAACGCGCGGATGGCGAACCGATGCGCAGGTCGCAGCTGTTGGCAATCGCCGCGCCGGCACCGGTGCATGGACCGGCGATGGCGGCGATTGTCGGCGCGCGCACCGATTCGACACTGCCCATGACGAGGTTGCCTTTCGCCTCATAGTCGAGTGCGTCCTGCTCCGTCTTGAAATTTCGAAACTGAGCGATGTCGGTGCCGGCGACGAACGCCTCGCCTCCTGCCCCGGTGAACACCACAGCCCGAACCGTGCGATCGGAGTTGATCTCCTCACACGCCTCGACGAGCCGGTCATACATGTTCCATGTCATTGCATTGCGGGCCCGGGGCCGGTTGAAGGTGATCCACCGGACCGCGCCCTTCTGTTCGATGATCAGCTCGCCGGCCGCGTCGATCGAATCGGTGCGCGGACTCATGAGATATCCAGCTCAGCTAGCAAGGCTGCTGTGTCCTCGCCCAGAACGGGCGCGGCTTTGTCGCGTCGCACGGGCGTCTTTGAAAAGCGCATCGGCGAGCCAAGCTGACGCACCGAGCCGACCTTTGTGTGCGGGGCATCCCAGAAGTACCCGCGGCCGAGCAGGTGCGGGTCCGAGAAGACCTGGCCGAAGTCCTGGATCGGAGCGCATGGAACACCAGCCTCGCCCAGCACTCGGAGCCAATGCGCCGCGGGCGCGGTGACGGTCACCTCCTCAATCGTCGCCGCCAAGGCTTCGCGATTGCGATGGCGAAGGCTCGCATCGAGATAGCGCTCGTCGCTCGTCAATCGCTCCAGGCCCAGCACGCGGCAGAGGGCAGCCCAGTTGAATTTGGTGGTGGCGCCGACGGTCAGCCAGCCATCCGCGACGCGAAACGCCTGATACGGCGCCGCGCTCTGATGAGCCGAACCGGAAGCCCTGGGAATCTCGCCCGTCGCGAAGAAAAGGCCGGCCTCCCATATTGCAAGCGACACGCCCGCCTCGAGCAGCGAGACGTCGATGAACTGTCCGAGGCCAGTCGTGCTGCGCACGTGGAGCGCAGCCACCGCGGCCAGTGCCCCGTACAGGGCGCACACCAGGTCGCAAATGGGAACCCCTACCTTCACCGGGTCTCCGCCCTCGGTGCCCGTGATGCTCATGAGGCCGGAGCGGGCCTGGGCCATGATGTCCATTCCCGGCTGGTCTCGCAATGGCCCGTCCTGTCCCCAGCCGGAGGCTGCGACGTAGACAAGGCCCGGGTTGATGACGCGAAGCTCCTCGTAGGCGAGATCGAGGTCGGCCATCGTGCCTGGACGCAGGTTCTCGACGACGACGTCGGCGGTACCGACCAGCTTGCGGAAGATCTCCTTGCCCCGGTCGGTCTTCAGGTCGAGCGCCATCGACCGCTTGTTCCGGTTGAGGCGCATGAACGCGGATCCCTCGCCGTCGATCAATGGCGCCGAGTCGCGAACCTGGTCGCCACCATCGGGGTTCTCGACCTTGATCACCTCCGCACCGAGGTCGGCCAGCTGCATGCAGCAGAACGGAGCGGCCATGTAGTTGCCTACTTCGATCACGCGAATCCCGGTGAGCGGTGGCAGCGCCTCCACGCGAGGCTTGTTATCGCTCATTGCCCCAGCCACTCTTGCAGCACTTCCTCCGAGTGTTGGCCGAGAGTCGGCGGTGGTCGCCGGATGGGGCTCGACCCGCCATCGAGCTTCCAGGGCGCTCCCACCTGGCTGATCCGGCCCGCGCTTGGATGCTCGATCTCGAGCCGCATCTGCCGCCCGGTCGCCAGCGGGCTTTCAAACGCCTCCTCGATATCCAGGATCGGCCCCGCGGGAATCCCAAATTGTTCGAAGCGCGCCAGCCACTCTTCGCGCGTGCCTCCACGCAGATGGGTTTCGATCAGGCGGGCCAGCTCGTGCTTGACGGCCTGGCGCAGGGCGTTGGTTGCGAATCTTGGGTCATCCGCGAGATCAGGCGCACGAATCGCTTCGCAAAACCGCTGGTACTGGGCATCGGTCGCAACGGCAACGTTGAGGAATCCATCGCTGACAGCGAAGGTGCCGTACGGCGCGATCGTGGCGTGGTGGTTGCCTTCCTGGCTCGGGACGTCACCAGTCGCGAAGTATCGACCCGCCTGGTAGGTGAACAGCGCGAGCAGCGAATCGTTGAGGGCGACGTCTACGTTGCGGCCGTTGCCCGTGGTGGCTCGCTCGACCAGCGCGGCCAGGATCGCATTGGACGCGAACATCCCCGCGGCGATATCGCCGATTGGAATTCCCACCTTGGTCGGCGGGCCATCAGGCGTCGCGTTCACGCTCATCATCCCGGATGTGCCCTGCGCTATCTGGTCGTAACCCGCGAGTGTGGGCTGGTTCTGGCCGAAGCCGCTGATCGACGCGTAAACGAGTGCCGGCTTCAACCCTTGCAGCTTCCTGGCTCCAAGGCCGAGCCGTTCCATCGTGCCGGGTTTGAAGTTTTCGACGAGGACGTCACTCACCATCGCCAGAGCCTCCGCGATGTCAAGCGATTCCTTCTGCTTGAGGTTGAGGATCACGCTTCGCTTGTTGCGATTCACAGAAAGGAAGTAGGACGACTCTCCATTTATGAAAGGGGGCCCCCATTGGCGCGAATGGTCGCCTGAGGGCGGTTCGACCTTGACCACATCGGCGCCAAGGTCGCCCAGCAGCATCGTGCAGTACGGCCCGGCGAGCGCCTGCGTGAAGTCCAGGACGCGGACGGTCACCAGTGGAAGCGGCGGCGAATCGGCCATAGCGTCGACTATCGTAGGTCGCTGATCTTCAAGCAGAAATCCGCGAGCTTTCGCATCCACGGCGCCATAGGCGTGCCGGCCGGCCTGGCCAGCGGCCTCGTGCGATCGTCGGGTCGCTGCTGGCTCTAGTCGTGCCCCTGCGAATCCTGCCTGCCTCTTCGGCCTCTTCCTGCTCTTCGCGGCCGTGCGGACCGAGCCCTGGAGTGGGGTTATTCGGCGGGCTTGACCGGCGTTTCGGGCGGGCTCGTCACCACGGCGTGATGGCGAAACTGCACGTTCGCCACCGGTTCCGCGCCAGCCCCTTTGGCCTTCTTCTTCTTTTTGACCTCGCGTCCTTGTTTGTTGCGTCCTTTAGCCATGGGCCCCAGTTTCTATGACCAGGGCCAGTTCGCGCAAGAACGATTCGACATCGGTCACCAGTCCGATCGACTGCCAGCTGCCGCGGTCGGCGAGCTTGGTCACCACCGCCGGGTTGATGTCGACGCATACGGTGCGTACGCCGGCGGGCAGCATGTTGCCGGTGGCGATCGAGTGCAGCATGGTCGAGAGCATGAGAGCCATGCGCGCTCCCTGCAGGGACCCGCGCATCCGCCGCTGGGCCTCGACCATGTCCGTGATGACGTCCGGCAGGGGCCCGTCGTCGCGTACCGAACCGGCGAGGACGATCTCGACGCCGTGATCGATCGCCGATTTCATCACCCCTGACTGGAGCTGCCCGCTCTCGACCATCTGCCGCAGCCCGCCCGCGGCCCGGACGCGGTTGATCGCGCGCATGTGGTGCTCGTGCCCGTGTTCGATGGCGAGCCCGCTTTCGACGTTGACGCCAAGCGCGGTCCCGAACAGCGCCGCCTCCACGTCGTGCACGGCCAGTGCGTTGCCGGCAAACAGCACCTGCACGTAACCGAGCTCGATCAGGCGGGACAGGTAGCGCCCCGCGCCGGTGTGGACGACCGCCGGCCCGGCGACGACGACGATGCGCCCGCCGGTCTGCCGGATCTGCTTCATCTCCTCGGCGATGGCGCCGATGAGCACCTTCTTCGGCTTCTCGGCCGACACCTCGCTGGCCATGAAGGTGAAGATCTCTGTCTGCCGCGATCGCTCGAGCGGAGTCACCCGCACGCCCTGGTGGCCGACGACGACCTCCATGCCGGGCTTAGCCGCCTGGAACACGATGCACCGCGCGCGCTTTGCGCCGCCGTCGACAGCGATCGCGCAGTCCATCTCGATGTCGTCGACCTGAACCCAGTCGCCGTCGATGAGAACCTCCGTGGGCAGGTTGCTGGTCGAGTAGAAGCCCTCCGGGAACACGCCTTCGGCCGCCACCGGCTCGAGCTTGGCGGGCAGCTCGGACTCGGCGGTCGCGCCGAGGGCGCGGGCCTGGCGCACGATGCGGTCCAGCTGCTCCGCGGACGATGCGACCACCTCCATCCGGCAGAGCGAGGTGTCGGTCTTGTGCTGGCCGACCTTGAGCTCCTCGATGGTGAAGTTGCCGCCCAGGTCCATGACCAGGTCCATGATCTGGGGCAGCGTCATCGAGTCGATGATGTGGCCTTTCAGAACGAGCCTTGCAGTGTGACGCTGGGTGCTCATCGCAAAGCCCCGACCACGGCGTTGATCTCGCCCTTGAGCTTCGCCGCCTCTCGAGCCGGCTGCTCGGCGAAGAGGACGCTTCGGCTCACCGAGATGAGGCACGACGCGGGATCGCCGCTCCACGCCGCCCGCACCGAGCCTTCGAGGTCGCCCCCCTGCGCGCCCACGCCGGGGATGAGGAAGGGCAGCGGTGAAGAGGCGCGCACCTCGGCCACCTCAGTGGGGGCCGTGGCGCCGACCACCAGGCCCACGTTGCCATGGGTGTTGAGGCTCCGCGCCATCTCGGCCACGCGCATATACAGCGGCCTGCCTTCGGCGTCGAGGTGCTGCAAGCTCGCCGCACCAGGATTCGACGATCGGCACACGATGTAAACACCGCGATCCTCATAGCGCGTGTACTCCTCGATCGAGTCGGCGCCGAGGTACGGGTTGACGGTGGCGGCGTCCATGCCGAGCGTCGCGAAGGCAGTGAGCGCATAGGCGCGCATGGTGTTGCCCATGTCACCGCGCTTGGCGTCGAACAGAAAAGGAGTGCGCGTGGCCTCGTCGCGCAGCTCGGCGAGCGCCTTCCAGCCGTCGGGACCGTATTGCTCCCAGAAGGCGCTGTTCGGCTTGAAGCAGCACGCGTGCTCCTCGGTCTGGCGCATGACCTCGCGACAGTGGCGCAGCGCTCCCGCTGCTCCGCCCGCGATCCGTTCAGGGTCGGGGTCGAGGCCGACGCACAGCAGCGTTTGCCGGTCGCTGGCGAGCGCGCGCAGCCGGTCGAAGTAACTCACGGGCAACCCAAATCCTAGCCTCGAGGGGAGTACGGCCTCGATTCGCAGGGGAAGTCAAAATGAATTCGTGCACAGATCCCTGCGAATCGGGCTGGCCCAGGTCAACACGACCGTCGGCGACCTGACCGGCAACACGCGCTTGATCGCGGATTGGATCGACCGCGCCCACGACCAGGACGTCGACCTCGTCTGCTTTCCTGAGCTTGCTCTCACCGGCTACCCGCCCGAGGACCTGGTCCTCAAGCCGGGATTTGTCCGCGACAACCTCAAGCAGCTGAAGGCGGTCGCCGCAGCCACGAAGGGCATCTCGGCGGTGGTCGGTTTCGTCGACGAGGATGGCGCCATCTTCAACGCGGCGGCGTTCATCCGAGATGGTGTGGTCAAGGGCGTCTACCACAAGGTTTTCCTGCCGAACTATGGAGTTTTCGATGAGCAGCGTTACTTCACGATCGGACATCGCTGCCCGATCTTCGAGCAGTCGGGGATTCGCATCGGGGTCACCATCTGCGAGGACTGCTGGTATCCGTCGGGGCCGATGTCATGGCAGGCCGAGCATGGGGTCGAGCTGCTGGTCAACATCAACGGCTCCCCGTATCACGAGGGCAAGCGCGGGCCGCGTGAGGAGATGGTGCGCGGGCGCGCCATCGACTACGGCGCCTACGTCGCTTACGTGAACACCGTCGGCGGGCAGGACGAGCTTGTCTTCGACGGCAACAGCGTCATCTTCGACCCGCGCGGCAACATGGTCGCTCACAGCAAGTCGTTCCGCGAGGATCTCCTGGTCTACGACATCGACGTGGGCGGTGTTCCTTTTCATCGCCCGCTGGAAAAGATCCGGCACGAGGCCGAGGGCGCCGCGCGCCTCGAGCTCGAGGTGACCGAGGTCTCCGTGACCACGGGCACCACCCCTCCCCGCTCCCCACTTCCGAAACACATCGACGCTCCGCTGGAAGGCCCGGCAGAGATTTATGCGGCGGTTGCGCTCGGGGTGCACGACTACATCCACAAGCAGCTCTTTCAGAAGGTCATCGTCGGGCTCTCGGGCGGAGTCGACTCCGCCCTCACCGCAGCGATAGCCGCCGACGCCCTGGGCCCCGAGAACGTGATCGCGGTGCGTATGCCGTCGCGCTACACGGCGCCGGAGAGCATCGAGGACGCCGGGCTCGTGGCGGAGGCGCTGGGGATTCAGCTGCTCGACTTCCCCATCGAGCCTGCCCATCGTGCGTTCGAGCAGATCCTCGCAGGCGCTTTCGAGGGAACTCGGCCGGGGGTCGCGGAGGAGAACCTGCAGCCCCGGATTCGCAGCATCATCCTGCACGCGCTGTCGAACAAGTTCGGCTACATCGTCCTCACCACCGGCAACAAGTCGGAGATCGCCACCGGCTATTGCACTCTCTACGGCGACATGGCGGGCGGCTTCGCGGTGCTCAAGGACATCACCAAGACGACCGTATATGAGCTGTGCCGGTACCGCAATTCGCTGGGCCCGGCCATCCCCGAGCGCATCCTGACCAAGCCACCTTCGGCCGAGCTGAAGCCCGGGCAGAAGGACTCCGACAGCCTCCCACCCTACGAAGAGCTCGACCCGATCCTGCGGGGGTACGTGGAGGAGGACCTCACGCCCGACGAGCTCATCGCCGCCGGCAACCGCGCGGAAACGGTGGCGCGGGTCATCCATCTCGTCGATCGCAGCGAATACAAGCGCCGCCAGGCGCCGCCGGGCGTGAAGATCACGCCGCGCGCCTTCGGTCGCGACCGGCGTATGCCAATCACCAACCGATACGTGCCCAACGGCGCCAGACCGACGAGCTGACGCGCCCGGTAGGCATAATCAACTCTGATAGCAGGTATAGATAGGAGCTATATGGCCGGTTCTTTCGATGTCATGGTCGTCGGCGGTGGGCCGGGAGGCTACGTCGCCGCCATCCGCGCCGCGCAGCTCGGGGCTAAGACGGCAATCGTCGAGAAGGATCGGCTCGGTGGGACCTGCCTGGTGCGCGGGTGCATCCCCACCAAGGCTTTGTTGCAGTCGTCAGAGCTCTACACGCTGGCCAAGGGCGGCGCCCCGTTCGGACTGGTGGCCGACAACATCGGTTTCGACTGGGCAGCGGCGCAGAAGCGGAAGACCACGGTGGTCGACCAGCTTGTCAAGGGTGTCGAGGGCCTCCTCAAGGCCGGCGGTGTGACCACGCTTCGCGGCGCCGCGAGGCTGGCCGGCAGCGGGGCGGTCGAAGTCGCGGGCGAGCGCATCCAGGCCAAAGACATCGTCATCGCCACCGGCTCGGCGGTGTCGCGCATCCCCCTGAAGGGAGCCGAGCTCACGATCGACTCCGACGCCATCCTGGAGATCAAGGAGATTCCTCAGCGGCTCGCCGTCATCGGCGGGGGCGTGGTCGGTATGGAGTTCGCGGCCATGTTTGCCGCCCTCGGCAGCAGGGTCACTGTGCTGGAGACGCTGCCGCAGGTTTTGCCGATGGTCGAGGCCGACCTTGTCAACGCGTACACGAAGCATCTTGCCGGGCTCGGCGGCGAGATCCACACAAACAGCAAGGTCGCCGAAGTCGCGAAGTCGGGCAAAGCGCTGCAGGTTCGGTTCTCGACGGGTGGAGAAGGCGGCGCGGTCGACGCCGACCAGGTGCTTCTGGCGGTGGGGCGGTCGCCATACACCGAGGGCCTCGGTGCCGAGGCCGCAGGCGTGAAGCTGGAGCGGGGCCGTGTGGCCGTCGACGATCACCTGCGCACCAGCGCCTCCGGAGTGTGGGCCATCGGCGATGTGATCGGGGGCATCATGCTCGCCCACGTCGCCTCATATGAAGGTATATGCGCGGTCGAGAACATCGCGGGCCATTCGCGAGTCCCCGATTACCACGCGGCGCCCAACTGCGTGTACACCGACCCCGAGATCGCGCATGTAGGGCTCGGCGAGAAAGAGGCCAAGGAGCGAGGCACCGAAATCAAGGTCGGGCGCTTCCCGTTTGCCGCCTCGGGGCGAGCGCTGACACTCGGCCAGAGCGAAGGCTTCGCAAAAGTGGTGGCCGACGCGCGCTCGGGCGTGATTCTGGGCGTGCACATCATCGGGCCGCGCGCCACCGACCTCATCGCGGAGGCGACGCTGGCGGTTCAGAACGGGCTCACCCTCGACGAGATCGACCTGACGATCCACGCACACCCGACGCTGCCAGAGTCGATCATGGAGGCCGCCCTGGCCGCGCAAGGACGGGCGATCCACATCGCCAACAGACGATCTCAAGTGGCGTCCCCAGCACCAGCCTCCAGCCCCACCTCCCCCACCTCGAATGTCGCTCCGATGCACAATCGTGAGCAGCAGATGGTCACACCCGTCAAACCAGCACCAGCCCCGGCCCCCGAGGCGATCACGGCCAAAAAGCTCGAGCTGAAGAAGGAGAACCGCGACTTCCTGCTCGGGATCCACCGCACAATGCAGCTGATCCGGCGATTCGAGGAGCGGGCTCAGGAGCAGTACACGAAGGCCAAGATCGGAGGCTACTGCCACCTCAACATCGGCGAGGAGGCAGCGGTTGTCGGCGGCATCTTGCCCCTGAAGCTCAACGACTACATCTTCACCAGCTACCGCGAACACGGCCACGCGATCGCGCGCGGCATCGACCCCAGGGCGGTGATGGCCGAGCTCTTCGGCAAGGAGACGGGCACCTCGCATGGCCGCGGCGGCTCGATGCACATGTTCGACGCGAAGCTCCGGTTCATGGGCGGCTATGGAATCGTGGGCGGCCACCTCCCGCTCGCTACTGGTGGGGCCTGGGCCGTCAAGTACCGCAAGCAAAAGGATGTCGTCTCGTGTCTCTTCGGCGACGGCGCCACCAACATCGGCGCCTTCCACGAGTCCCTCAACTATTCAAAGGTGTTCGACCTCCCCGTCCTCTGGTACTGCGTCAACAACAGATATGGGATGGGCACTCCGGTCGAGGCCGCCTCCGCGGTCAAGGACATCTACAAGAAGGCATGCGCCTACGACATGGAGTCGATCCAGGTCGACGGCATGAACGTGCGCGAGGTTTTGCTGCGGACGTCTGAGGTGGTCGAGAAGATCCGCGCCGACTCGCAGCCACGTTTCATCGAGGCACTCTGCTACCGATTCAAGGGCCACTCGGTCGTCGACCCGGACAAATACCGCTCCAACGAGGACAAGGAGAAGTGGCGCAAGGCCGACCCCATCGTCGCCTTCGAGCTCGAGCTCGAGAAGAGCGGGCTGGCCGACGAGGAGTACTTCAAGACCGTTCGCCAGGAGGTCGACGGCGAGGTCCAGGACATCATCAAGTTCGCCGACGAGAGCCCTGACCCCAAGGTTGATGACCTGTACAAGTACGTCTATGGCGGCGAATGGGAAGAGAGCCCGGCGCTGCGAGGGAATCCGCTCTGATGGCGGCAGAAGAAAAACTCTATCGCGTCGCCCTGCGAGAAGCGCTTGCTGAAGAGATGGAGCGGGACGACTCGGTGTACCTCGTCGGGGAGGACATCGGCAAGTTCGGCGGCGCTTACCGAGTCACCGAAGGACTGCTCGACAGGTTCGGCTCGCAGCGGGTCGTCGATGCGCCGATTGCCGAGGAGGTGATCGTCGGCAGCGCCATCGGTTCGGCCATGCTCGGCCTTCGTCCGGTCGTCGAGTTGATGACCATCAACTTCTCACTGGTCGCCTACGACCAGATCGTCAACAACGCGGCGAAGATCCGCTACATGTTCGGCGGCGAGGCCAAGGTGCCGTTGGTGATCCGGATGCCGGGCGGTGCTGGTCATCAGCTGTCCGCGCAGCATTCGCACAGCTTCGAGGTCCTGTACGGGCTGATCCCGGGCCTGCTCGTTGTCGCGCCGACGACGCCGGAGGACGCCAAGGGAATGCTCAAGTCAGCGATCCGTACCGACAACCCCGTGATGTTCCTCGAGTCGATGAGCCTGTACAACGTTCGCGGCATGGTGCCCGATGGCGACTACACGACCCCCATGGGAACGGCTGCGGTCAGACGCAAGGGCTCGGACCTCACGATCGTCGGCGTTTCGAGGATGGCCGTGCTCGCGAACGAGGCGGCGAAACAGCTCGAGGAGGAGGACATCGACGCCGAGGTCATCGACCTCCGCTCGATTCGTCCAATCGACTGGCCGCCGATCGTGGAGTCCGTTCGGCGCACGAGCCGGTGCCTGGTCGTGGAGGAAGGCTGGGCCACATATGGCGTGACCGCGGAGATCGCCGCCGGGGTTCAGGAGCGTGCCTTCGACTATCTTGACGCGCCGATTCGCCGGCTGGGCGGGGCGCAGGTGCCGATGCCTTACAGCCTGCCGCTCGAGAAGGCGTCCATCCCGACCAGCGAGGACATCAAGAAGCTGGCGCGCGAGGTGGTCGGCAGGAAGCCCCTCGATGGCTGATGTAAATATGCCGAAGCTCTCCGACACGATGGAGGAGGGCACCATCGTCGAGTGGAAGAAGAAGAGCGGCGAGACGGTCAAGAAGGGTGACGTGATCGCCGAGGTCGAGTCCGACAAGGCCACGTTCGACCTCGAGTCGGAGTCTGACGGAGTGATCGACATCATCGTCGAGCAAGGCGTGCCGGCCAAGATCGGCGCTCCGATCGCACGCATCGGCGCGGCCGGGGAAGCGCCTGCCGCCACGCCCGCAGCCAAGCCCGCGCCGAAGGAAGAGGCTCCGAAGGCCGCGGCCAAAGCAGAGAAGCCGAAGGCCGCCGCCGAAGCGCCGGCACCCTCACCTCCCGCTCCGGCGCCGCAGCCCGCTCGAGCCTCGCAGGACGGGAATGGCGCGGCTGAGGCCGTCGAGGTCAGAGCATCGCCCCTGGCCCGACGCCTGGCGTCAGAGCTGGGGGTCAACCTCGCGACGATCAAGGGCACCGGCCCCGAGGGTCGCATCGTGAAGGAGGACGTACAGGCCGCGGCTTCGGGCAAGACGGCTTCGGCTCGCGCACCATCGGCCCCGGCTCTACGGCCTTCTGGACCTGACGTTGAGACGGTCGAGCCCAGCCGCATGCAGGCCACCATCGCGCGGCGCATGGTGGAAGCAAAGTCGACCGTGCCAGAGTTCACGGTCACGGTCGAGGCTCGCGTCGACCTCGCTGTGAGCATGCGGCAGCAGCTCAAGGACTCGGTACCCGGCGCGGAGAAGGTGACGATGACGGACTTCCTCGTGCGAGCGTGTGCGCTTGCACTCAGGAAGTTTCCCGAGGTCAACAGCTCCTGGATCGATGGCAAGTTTCAGCGCAAGCGGCGCATCAGCATCGGGCTTGCCGTGGCCCCTTCGCAGGGCATGGGCCTTCTCGTCCCGGTCGTGCACGACGCGGATTTGAAGGATCTCGTTCAGATCTCCATCGAGTCGAGGCAGGTCATCGAGCGCGCACGGTCCGGCCGACCTGCGGAAGGCGACCTCAGCGGCGCCACGTTCTCGATCTCCAACCTCGGCATGTACGGCGTCGACGAGTTCGTGGCCATCATCAACCCGCCGGAAGCTGCGATCCTCGCGGTGGGCGCGATCAAGGAGGTGCCCGTCGTCGACGGCGGCCGCATCGTCCCCGGTAAGGTCATGCGCATGACCCTCTCGGTCGACCATCGCGTGTTCTACGGCGCGACCGCGGCGCAGTTCATGGCGGAGGTCAAGCACCTCATCGAGAATCCCGTCACGTTGGTCGTGCCCCCGACGCAATGACCCCGAGCGAGGTCGCCGACCTGCTCGAGATGTCAGGCCAGGCGTTCGCTTCGACCCTCGAGGCGCTCACGCCCGAATTGGCTTCATGGCATCCCGCTGCCGGCGAATGGTGCGTCAACGAGGTTGTCGGTCACGTCATCGAAGCCGAGAAGAATGGATTTGCGGGGCGCATCCAGCTCGTCCTCGGCTCCGACGAGCCGGCCCTGCCGACCTGGGATCGCGACGGGATCGCAAAGAATAGGAACGACTGCGCTCGAGATCCCAAAGCGCTGGCAAGGGAGTTGGTCGAGCTGCGCGGACTCAGTGTCCAGCTGGTGCGGTCTCTCCGCCCTGAGCAGTTCCAGCGCGGCGGCACCCATCCAGAGGTGGGACGGCTCACGGTCGAAGACCTGATGCACGAATGGGTGCATCACGACGGCAACCACCTTCGCCAGTCGCTTGCCAATGTGCAGGCCTATGTCTGGCCGAAGATGGGCAATGCCCGCCGCTTCACCCGACCGGAGATGTAGCTACGCGGTAGCCGCCGGCAGCGACGCGGGTTGTCGTGCCTTCGCAGCCGGCAGCGTCAGGTGCACACGCAGGTTGCCGGGGCCATCGATGTCGGCCCACAGGCGTCCCCCCATCGCCGACGCCAGCTCTTTCGAGATCGCTAGGCCGAGTCCAACCCCCCCGGCGGCGCCTGAACGCGAGGGGTCGGCCCTGTAGAAG
>VBHB01000047.1 GCA_005880315.1 Chloroflexota bacterium
CCGAGAGGCTGGCGAGGGCGGGTTCGCCGTCTTTCGACAAGTTCGGGGTCGAACTCTCCTACCCATCTGAGAACTTCACCTGGATATCGGTGCCGCCGAGCGCATTGCAGATCGGACACATGTCCATTGCACGCTCGAGGGCCTCATCCAATTTCTCTTGGGGCCAGTCGCGTTTGGAAAGGGCGATCTCCACGCGCACGCTTGGGATTCGATAACCGCCCGAATCGTGACTCACCAGGTCCAGCTCGGCCGATGTCTCGATGGTGCCCGGATCGATCTGCTTCTCCTGGAGGGCGGCAGCAAGCGCCATCGTCAGGCAGCCGGCCTGCGCTGCAAGAAGAAGCTCCTCGGGGTTGGTCTCGGTGTCCCCTTTGAATCGACTGTTGTAGGTGAATGGCGCGACCAGCGCCCCACTCCCCACCTGGAATGTCCCTTGTCCTTGGCGCGCCGACCCGGACCAGGTCACCGACGCCGTCCGCCTCAAAGCTGCCATGACCAATCCCCCATCAGACCCAGCGTGAGACCCTCACGCTACTTCTTTACGTGACGCCAGCAGTTCACGCAGCCCAGGTGATTGACACATCAATCACTTTGGCTGCGGCAGATCTGCGCCGTAAACTGGGCTTCGATGTCCACGGTTCGGCCGGCTTCGCCCGACGTCGAGCAGCAAGACATAGACGAGGCTCGGGCGTTCAACACGCAGCTCGAAGCCCTTATCGCCACCCAGCCCCCGGTGTACGAGCTCCCTCCTGATGTCACCCGGAAGGCAAGACGAGAAGGAAAGGGCGTCTTTCCCGCGCCAGTCTTCCTGGAGGCGGCGCGAGACATCGCGATAACAGGTCGCGGCGGCTCAATCAAGGTGCGCGTCATCCGTCCCGACCGCAAGCCGGTTGGAATCTACGTCCACATTCACGGCGGAGGCTGGACCCTCGGCGGTCATGACATGCAAGACCTGGCCTTGAAGTTGCTCGCCAACGAGACTGGCCTCTGCGCCGCGAGCATCGGCTACAGGCTCGCGCCCGAGAATCCGTACCCGGCCGGGCCCGACGACTGTGAGGATGCGGTGCTCGATCTCCTAGAGCACGGAGCTGAGCAATTGGATGCACCAGCCTGGTTTGCCATCGGCGGCGAGTCAGCCGGAGCGCATCTGGCCGTGGTCACGCTTTTGAGGCTGCGAGACCGCCATGGAATCAAGGATCGCATCGCTGCCGCCAACCTCGTTTACGGCGCGTACGACATGAATGGCACGCCGAGCCAGCTCCTGTGGGGAGATCGCAATTTGGTCCTCTCGACGCCCATCATTCATTGGTTCGGCAACAACTTTCTGCCCGGCGTCGGCGTCGAGCAGCGGCGAGACCCCGACATTTCGCCGCTCTACGCGCGTCTCGGTGATATGCCTCCGGCACTGTTCTCAGTCGGCACCATGGACTGCTTGATCGACGATTCGCTCTTCATGGCCGAGCGCTGGCGATTAGCCGGCAATCGCGCCGAAGTCGCGGTCTACCCGGAAGGGGTGCACGGCTTCAACCAATACCCGACCGGGCTGGCCCGCAAGGCCAATGCCCGCCAGTTCGAGTTCCTCCGTAACTCCCTGACCTAGGTCAGTACCAGTAGTTAGGGCCTTCTGATTTCGACCCGCTTGGCGGCTCGACCGCAAGGCCCTTAGGTCCGGCGAGCGCACGCACTTTTGCCTCGACCCGCGAAATGAGTCCGTCGTAGTCCTCGCCCGACTCCGGGACAACCGGCGCCCCGAACGTGACCGTCACGCGTCCCCGTCTGGGTATGCGCCGGAAGCGAGGCATCACCTCATACATGCCGTTGACGTAGGCCGGGACGATCGGTACTCCGACATCCACAGCAAGGATGGCTGCGCCTTTGCGGAAGGATCCGATCGCCCCGGTTGCCGTCAGCCTGCCTTCTGGAAAGATGATCACGGACCAGTTCCTGCGGATGAGGTCCTTCAGGTATTCGAGATGAGCCCGCGCCCCGCCGCCACGCGGAATGGGAAAGGCATCGACCGTCACCTGCGCCAGGCGAGCCTCCCACTTGCGTTTGAAGATCGAGTCCGCGGCCGCGACGACCACCGAACGATTGCGGTAGCGGGGCGGCAGCGCCTCGGCCATGACCACCGCATCGAGGGCGCTGACGTGATTGGACACAAAGATCGCTGGGCCGTTGAGGCTGCGGAGCAGGTCGCGCTCCAGGACGGTCAGCCGGCAGAAGGACGACAGAGCGGGAAAGAGCATGCTGCTCTGAAGGGCGGCTCGCACGCGACGCATGCCGCGCGACCGGGCCCACTCTTGACCCTGAACGTCCTGGACATCCAACTGCGAGGCTGAGTATGGCCCGATTAAGTGGCTGGCCGGACCACGGATTTGGACCGCCGCGGTCATCGTGCCGCTCGGCTGATCTGACATGGCGGAATCTCGCTCAATGTAGCCTCCGAGGCAAGTCTGGCGGGGCTACCATGTCGTGCCATCCGAACGGAGGAGGAGCCGCATTATGCCCGAGTTCTCAGTGAATGCAACTCGCGTCGACCCGTACAAAAACTTCAAGTTCAGAGTGAAGTGGGACAACAAATATGTCGCCGGTGTGGACAAGATCAGCGGGCTGAAGCGAACGACTGAGGTCGTCCAACACCGCGAGGGAGGAGACCCAAGCACCAGCCACAAGTCGCCCGGGCGAACTCAATACGAGGCCATCACCCTGGAGCGCGGGCTCACCCACGACACCGCCTTCGAAGATTGGGCCAACAAGGTTTGGAAACTGGGAGCCGGCCCAGGCGCGGAAGTGGCGCTGGCGGATTTCCGTAAAGAAATCATCATTGACTTCTTCAACGAAGCTGGGCAGAAGGTCCTGTCCTACAGAGTGCATCGATGCTGGGTTTCCGAATACCAGGCGGTTCCTGATCTGGACGCGAACGCTGACGCGGTCGCCATCGAGGTGATCAAATTGGAGAACGAGGGTTGGGAGCGCGATCTGAGCGTGGTCGAACCGCTCGAACCAAGCTAACCAGGCGACGGGTACAGATTCAACGGTCGAGGAGCCATAACTCGGCTGCAAATCAGCGCCCTCGTGCTACACATGCGCTGTGCCAGAGACAGTTGCAAGGACCTTGCTGGTGGCGGCGGTGCTGCTCGCCGCGGTCGCGTGTGGATACGACACCAGCGCCACCTTCAACGCCGACGGCACGGTCACCGTCGGTCTCAAGTTCCTCCTCCCTAAATCTCTTCTGGAAGGTGGTCCGAACGTGACCGTGCACGGCTTCAGCCAGGCGGATATCGATAAGGCGAATGCCGAGCTGGCATCGAAATACCCCGGAGCCAAGATCACCAAGGTCTCCGAGGGCGATGAGTCCGGCGTCGCGCTGACGGTCCCGTTCAAGACGGAGAAGGACGCGTTTGCCTTCCTGACGCAGCCTTCCAAGCTGAGCCCAGGTGACGTTACGTCCAGCTCGAGCTCCAGCATTGACGTCGGCAACACCGGTGGACTCTTCGTTTCTGCCACTCATACGACGTCGGGTCAATCAGACACCTACACGTTCAAGACCCAGGCACAACCTCCAGCGTCACCTTCGCCCGGATCACAGATAACGATTACCCCCGACGAGTTGAGCTCGATCCTCAGCGTCACGTTCTCGCTGACCGTTCCGCACGAGATCGCGTCCGCGCCAGGCGCGCTATTCACCATCGATCGGCGGACCGCGATCTGGAAGCTATCCCTGACCCAAGCGCAGACCCTTAAAGCAACGACAGGACCAGCCATCGCGCTCGCCGGTTCCGCCTCGAACCGTGCAGTGGTTCAAAACCCCGTCCTTTTGACCGGAATCGGCCTGGCCATCGCGATCGCATTCCTCCTGGGCATGTTCACGTCAGCGCGGTTATTTCATCGTCCCAACGTGGCGCCGGCCCCGGTGTTGGCCGATTCCACGTCGCCCGCAGGTGAGCCACCGGCCGCATCGCCGCCAACCGGCTGGCCTGGACCGCCGACCGACACGCCGCCACCAACTACCTAGGCTGCAACTGGCTCCGCGATAACTCGATCGCGCATTCATGCTATTGCGGTGAATGATCTCGTCGAGCCGACGCTGGCCGACGTGCTGGCAGCTGCGGCGCGGATTCGGCCCCACCTCTCCCCCACACCCTTGCGCCAATCGCCCGCTGTGAGCGAGATCATCGGCGCGGACGTCTACCTCAAGCACGAGTTCCACCTCCCCACGGGTGCATTCAAGGTCCGCGGCGGTGTCAATCTCATCTCGCAATTAAGTGCTCGAGAGCGCGAGGCCGGCGTGATTGCCGCCTCGACCGGAAACCATGGCCAATCCGTCGCGTACGCGGCAAGGCTCTTTGGGGTCAAGGCCGTCATCTGCGCGCCCGAGAATGCAAATGCCGCCAAGGTCGAGGCGATGCGAGAGCTGGGAGCCACCGTGAACCTGGTCGGAGCTGACTTCGACGAAGCCCGGGAGGAATGTGAGCGTGTAGCCGCCGCCAAGGGCTACCGCTACATCCATTCAGGGAACGAGCCCTTGCTGATTGCGGGCGTTGGCACGCACACGCTGGAGATCTTGAGCGAGCAGCCGTTGATCGACGTCATCATCGTTCCGGTCGGAGGTGGCAGCGGAGCGGCTGGCGCCTGCATCGTGGCGAAGGCCGTGAACCCGAAGATCGTAGTCATCGGGGTTCAGGCCGAGAAGGCGCCGGCGGCCTATCTAACCTGGCGTTCACGCAAACCGGTCGAAGCGAGCACGAGCACGTGGGCGGAAGGCCTGGCGACGCGGACCGCATTCGAGCTGCCCCAGCGAATTCTCCAGAGGCTTCTCGACGACTTTGTCCTCGTGTCCGAGGAGGCGATCTCGGCGGCGGTCCGATACCTGCTCGCACGCAACCGGATCCTCGTGGAGGGTGCCGGGGCGGCCTCGCTGGCGGCGGCGCTCGCCTTGAGAGACCGCCTCGCCAATCAACGCGTCGCCCTGGTATTGTCTGGCGCCAACATCTCGATATCCCAGCTCAAGACGGTGCTCGACGGCGCCTGACCCGTCGAACTCTGGGCGGAGCTGCAATGACAGCTCGACTCGATTCCTGATCGGTTTGGTCCACTGCTGAATTCCGGTCCATCATCTGTGCCGGATTCGCTGCATCCTTGAGCCGGGATATGAGCATCTGTGCCCGAATGGCTGATCCCGTGGCGGGTCCGGCGGTAACGAGTAGCTTGACGATCACTTGCGTGGCTGCTATACCGGCGCCAACTTAAGGCTGCCGCTTCGATTGGATGAAGTGACACCGTGAGGCGCGACTCGGATGGTTTCGGCCACACGCGAGTTCGCCAAGGGGCGAGGAGAAGGCTCATGCGGAAACTGCTACATCTCGTGCCGGCAATCTCTTTAGCTATAGCGATGATTGCATCGCACCCGGCGGCCGCGGCCGCGAATGTCGTCACAGTGGTCGCGACCATCAACGGGGGTGGCACCGCCTTGATGTACGCGGGGCCGGGGATGGGCGACAAGAGCATCAGCTCCTTCGGAATCCACGCCACGCTTTATTCGGATGGCTCCGCAACAGGCCATGTCGACTGCGTCGATCAGCACGACGACACGTCAGCCGGGAACATCTTCGGCGAGGTTACGAGCTGGTCGCTGAATTCCCCTGATGGCGACATCGACGACGGCATCGTGCTGCACGTGACTGGGAAGTTGATTACTTTTCCAGGTGGTCATCCTGTCGTGAGGAATTTTCCGGTGACGATTCAACACGCCGGCGGCGCGGGCGTAGGCCTGTGGACTCTTGGCAATCCTTCAGCGCCGTTTTGCATCGAGCGTTTGCTCAGCGGGCAAATCGCGATTCGCTGGAACTAAGCCTCCCGGCAATAGCCGTTCAGAAGAGAAAGGAGATACGTCATGCGTCGATTGATCTTGTTGGTACTCGTGTTGGGCGCGCTCGCGATCCCGACAACAGCTTCAGCTGCGGAGGTACATGTGCCATTCTGCGGCCTCAACCCGCAAACACTCCAGGGTGGGATACCGAACTGCACCTTCACCGCGACCAGCCACGGCGTCGTGACGGTTGACAAGGCGAACGTGAATCCCTGCTCGAACGTCGTCGGCACCGCCACCACGGTGACGAACTCAATCGTTCACGCGACCGTCAATGGCGCCGGAGATGTCTGGGTCACCAACACTGTGACTGCTCACTTCTCCTTCGTGCCCAACGCACCCGGCCCTCCGAGTTACTCCGGTGAAATGACGTTCTGGTTCGGCGCAAGCCTGAACAAGAACAATCTGGTCTTCCACGACACCGGCAACATCGTCCTCAAAGGCTCGGACGGATCGCAGCTCACGTTGCATATCCTCGACCACCTCAACACCAGCCCGTCTGGGGCCGTGAACACCTTCAGCATCATGAGCTTCACCTGCCCGTAGGCTTTCGGTGAGGGGGCAGCCGCCGCGGGCCCGCCCCCTCTTCCAATTCTTCGATCTAAAACGGCTCTCAACGACACGTACTAGGCGTGAAGATCCATCTCGACGCCGGGAGGGACCCACGCGTAGAACTCGAGCGGCAGCATCTCCTTGAATCCCAACTTGGCGCACACCGGCGCGGAGGTCCCGCGCACCGCCTGGATCACCGCCGCATCGGCGCCTGCCGCCCTGGCGTCGGCCAGCCGCCGCGCGACCAGCGACGTGTAGATACCACGACCGCGTAGGTCGCCGATCGTCGCCGCCCCACCCAAGAGGACGATCGACGTTCCCGGTACGAAAACCAGGTTTCCGAAGGCAACGGGGCCGGCGTGATCA
>VBHB01000252.1 GCA_005880315.1 Chloroflexota bacterium
GCACAAGCCGACTGGTTTGGTCGTGAGCATGCAGGACGAGAAGTCACAGCTGCAGAACAGGGAGAAGGCGCTGCGAGTCCTGCGCGCTCGACTCTACGACCTGAAGCTTGCAGAGCAGCAGGCAGCGATCGGAGCCGAGCGGCGTTCGATGGTCGGCACCGGCGGCCGTTCCGAGAAGATCCGCACGTACAACTTCAAGGAGAACCGGGTGACCGACCACCGCATCAAGCTCACCCTGCACAGACTCGATTCCGTGATGAACGGAGACCTCGACGAATTGGTCGCCGCTCTTGTCAATGCCGAACGCGCGGCGCAGCTCAACGGCGGTAACGCTGCCGCGAATTGACCGTCATCGAGGTCTTGAAGGCTGCCTCCGGACACCTGCAGAAGCACAGCCCTGAGGGTGCGCGGCTCGACGCCGAGGTGCTGCTGGCGAAGGCGCTCGGCTTGCGCCGGCTCGACCTCTACCTCCAGTTCGACCGACTTCTTTCCGACGATGAGCTCGTCCGTTACCGCGGCCTGATCAAGCGGCGCGCGCACGGGGATCCGGTCGCATATCTCGTCGGACACAAAGAGTTCATGGCCCTCGACTTCGAGGTGACGCCAGCGGTCCTGGTGCCCAACCCCGACACGGAGGTGCTGGTCCAGCGCGCGGTCGCGCTCGCGAGACAGTCCGCCGAGCCGATGCGCGTCGCGGATGTCGGCACGGGGAGCGGATGCATCGCCATCGCGGTCGCGCATTACGCTTCCAACGCCGAGGTTTGGGCGAGTGACATCAGCGCCGAAGCCCTGGACGTCGCCACGCGCAACGTCGCTCGGCACGAGCTTGCAGGCCGGGTTCACCTTGCGTGTGGAGACCTTTTCGACTCGCTGCCGGGAACCTTCGACCTTCTCTGTGCCAACCTGCCTTATGTCGCCGCCGGAGCGCGGCTGCCCGCCGAGGTGACGGCCCAGCCGGCGCGCGCGCTCTTCGCCGGGCAGGATGGGGCCGCCCTGGTCCTGCGCCTCATCGAGGCCGCGCCCGCTCACCTGAGCAGCGGCGGAAGGCTGCTGGCAGAGATCGACCCCGCAATCGTCGTCGCAGCCGGCGAAGCCGCAGGTCGCGCGTTTGCGCACTACACGATCCACCGTGACCTCGGCGGCCACGAGAGGGTCATCGAATCGTGGTCCTGAAACCAACTCGCGCAGGCCTCACGCGGGCCGCCAACCTCTTGCGCAGCGGAGGCGTGATCGCCTTCCCGACCGACACCGTTTACGGCCTCGGCGCCGCCGCGGACGATGAGGTGGCGCGCCGCCGGATCTACGCGATCAAGGGCAGGCCGGTCGGGCTGCCGCTGATCCTCATGGCGGCGGCCGAATCCCAGCTCGAGGGTTGGGTTCACGTCGACGGCCGCGCCGAAGCCTTCGTGCGCCGCTGGTGGCCGGGCCCGCTCACTGTCATCCTCCACGCCAAGGGTGGCGGCACTCTGGGCGTTCGCATCCCCAAGCACGAGGTGACACTGGAGCTGCTGCGCGCCTCGGGGCCGCTGATGACAACGAGCGCGAACCTGCACGGCAAGGACCCGGCCATGAACGCCGACGAGGCCGGCGCGCTGGTCGGCGTCGCGGCTGTGCTCGACGGCGGCGTCGCTCCGGGCGGGGTGGCCTCGAGCGTTCTCGATCTCACCGGCCCCGAGCCGCACGTCCTTCGCGAGGGCGCGATCCCGACCGCGCAGCTCCTGGGGCAGCCGCCACCCCGCGCCGGGTAGGACTTACCATGCGAGAAATGGCCGCACCCGTGACCGCGATGTCGCTCCGCGCACTCGATCGCAGCGACCCCGACATCGCCAACCTGATCCGCCATGAATACAAGCGCCAGTCGGAGACGCTCGAGCTCATCGCCTCCGAGAACCTGACCAGCCCCGCCATCCTCGAGGCGCTGGGCACCCTGCTCACCAACAAGTACGCCGAGGGCTACCCCGGCCGGCGGTACTACGGCGGCACGGGTGAGGTCATCGACAAGATCGAGTCGCTGGCGGTTGATCGCGCGATGAAGCTCTTCGGCGCCGGCTACGTCAACGTGCAGCCGCACTCCGGCTCGCAGGCCAACGCCGCCGTGTACATGGCCGTGTGCGAGCTCGGCGACAGCGTGATGGGCATGGACCTTTCCGCCGGTGGGCACCTGACGCACGGCAGCCCCGCCATCCTCGAGGCGCTGGGCACCCTGCTCACCAACAAGTACGCCGAGGGCTACCCCGCGCATGCGGCAGATCGCCGACTCCGTGGGGGCCACGTTCGTGGTGGACATGGCCCACGTCGCCGGGCTGGTGGCGGGGGGCGTGTATCCATCGCCGATCCCTCACGCGCCCATCGTCACCACGACGACGCAGAAAACTCTCCGCGGCGCGTGGGGCGCCATCATCCTGTGCGACACCGAGCACCAGAAGGCGATCGACTCCGCGGTTTTCCCCGGCATCCAGGGCGGCCCGCTCATGCATGCGATCGCGGCCAAGGCCGTGTGCTTCGGCGAGGCGCTCAAGCCAGAGTTCAAGGTGTACGCGAAGCAGGTGGTCGTCAACGCCAAGGCGCTGTCGAACCGGTTGATGGAGCGCGGGCTGCGCCTGGTCAGCGGCGGCACCGACAACCACCTGATGCTCATCGACCTTCGCCCGCAGAAGCGCTCCGGCAAGCAGGTGCAGGACATCGCTGACACGGTCGGCATCACGCTGAACCGCAACTCGATTCCATACGACGAGGCTTCGAAGTTCAACCCCAGCGGCGTTCGCGTCGGCACGCCGCTCGTGACCACGCGGGGGATGCGTGAGCCGGAGATGGTCGTCATCGCAGACTGCCTTGCCGACCTCATCGAGCGCATCGACGATCCCGCGGTCCGCGACTCGGTGCACGAGCGCGCGCTGGAGCTGTGTCGAAAGTTCCCAGTCCCGTACTCCATGGACTGAATGGGCGACTTCTTCAGCCTTGCTTTCCTCGACACCATCCGCGACAAGGTGCTGCCGGGCCTGTGGCCGATGGTGGCGGCGCTGGTCGCATGCGCCGTCCTCGTGCCGCTGGCGATCCGGATCTCCCGGCGCACCGGTCTGATGGCGATGCCGGGCGGGCGCCATGCCCACACGGCGCCGACCCCGCTCCTCGGCGGGCTCGCGATGTTCGTCGGTTTTGCCATCGCGGTCATCGTGTTCGTGCCGTCCAGCCTCACCAGGACCGGCGTGCTCGTCGTGTCGGGGCTGGCTGCGGTACTCCTCATGGCGGTGTTCGTCTTCGGGTTCGTGATCACGTATTTCGGCTTGCCTGGATCGGGCGGCTACGGCAGCGCCAGGCTCGTGAGTCTCGGCTGGCTCGCGATACCGGTCAGCCTCTTCTGGCTGCTCGGCATGCAGAACACAGTCAACTTCCTCGACGGTGTCGACGGCCTCGCCGCCGGCGTGGTGTTCATCGTCGCCCTCACCCTCCTCATCGCGGCCGCCGGCAAGGACCAGATCGAGGTCGTGCGGTTCGCGGGAGCGCTGGCCGGCGCGTGCGCGGGATTCCTGCTTTTCAACTTCAGCCCGGCCCGCATCTTCATGGGCGACTCCGGCTCTCACTTCCTGGGTGCCGCGGTCGGAGTGATCTCGATCCTCGGCGTCGCCAAGGTGGCGGTCGGTTTCGCGCTCGCCGTCCCCATCCTCGCCCTGGCGCTCCCGATCGCCGACACCGCCTGGGCCATCGTGAGGCGCCGGCGGGACCGCTCC
>VBHB01000253.1 GCA_005880315.1 Chloroflexota bacterium
CGACCGGGGCGGATCTGGCCGGATTGGGGTTTTACCTCGCTGCTGTGGTTCTTTTACCGCTGCTGGGTGGCGTCGCGCTCGACAAGGCGTGGCACACGGCACCTTTGTTCGTTCTCATCGGATTGTTTGTGGGCCTGGCGGCGGGTGCGGCGGGCATCTGGATGAAAGTGAGGGACTTCTCTAAGTGAGGGCAGGCAGCATCCAACGGGAGAC